>NZ_CP133777.1:2554284-2873570 GCF_034347385.1 Actimicrobium sp. CCC2.4
CGTGAGCGGATCGCCGTCCTGCGTGCGTTTGTCGAGCGAATCGCCGCCGCTATCCTGCAGCAGCATGGTCCAGTAACCCGCATCGAATTGCAGCGCCAGCGGGCGCGCAATGCCGGGGTGCAGGCAGCGCGCCGCAATCGCGTATTCGCGCTTGTAACGGGCAACTTCCTGGAACGAAACCGCGGTCCTGTTGAGGACCTTGACAATGACCGCCTGCGGCCCCTGCAGCGCCCGATAAACCCGCGAGTTCGCACTCACGTGCAAGCTGTCGGTGATCTCGTAGGCGAAGGGATGGCTCAATGTTTTCCTTGTTACCGTGACGTGTCGCGCCGCAGATAAATTGCGTGCAATCGGATTGCGCGCAATCATGCTGCAGCGCATCTTACCTCTACTCGTTGGTATATAACGTATTACGACAAAGTAGCGATCTTTGTCGCATGGGAAGTAATGGTTAGTGGTGGTGCCGGAGGTCGCGCGGGCAGGGGCAAGGTGTTGTCCTGTCGTTGTCATGTCGTTGTCATAACGAAAGTTTATATTGATTTTTTAATATGACTTTCAGGATACCTAAATGCCGATCCGCATGAACCCGCCAGAGCTGTTCCCTCTCGCCGCACACCGCACCCTGGGTGTCCTGCTGGTCGCCGCCATCCTGCCAATGAGCATCGGCACCGCATCGGCAGCCGGTTTTAATCTGATCGCAAACAGCACGACTGCGCAAACACTGGGCAACGGCGACAGCGGCGCACTTGCCACGGGCAAATCACTGACCGTCAACGGCACTGCAGTCGCCGTCACCGTCAATGGCAATAACGCCACCATCAACAATGCCGGCACGATGTCGCAAACCGGAACCGGACGCGTGGTGCGTGACAACACCGGTGTGACCGGCCTGACCATCAACAACGGCTCGTCCAGCAATGCCGCTGCAGTGATGCAGTCTGCCGATGCCGATGTGATCCAGCTGGCCAAGCCGGGTGCCACGGTCATCCTCAACAACTACGGCTCGCTGATCTCGAACAACGCCTCCGCAGGCGGCGCACAAGCGGTCGATTTTGCCGCCCTCGTCACCGGTGCCAGCACCATCAACAATTTCGCCGGCGGGCTGATGCAGGCACGCGAGGCCGATGCCGTGCGGGCAGGCAGCAACGGGATCGTGTTCAATGCCGGCACGATCCGCTCGTCTACCCTTCTCGGCAATAGCAGCGACGGGATCGACGGTCAGGACAACACGGGCATCCTCATCACCAATGCAGCCACCGGCCTGGTCGACGGCGGCCGTCATGGCATCACCGGTGGCGCAAAAGACAGCACGGTGTCGTTCACGATGGGCGTGATCAACGACGCCGGCGGCATCATCCGGGGCAACAATGGATCGGGCATCAACCTTGACGGCTTCAATGCGCGGCAACTGGTCACCATCACCAACCGGGGCACGATTGCCGGCAACGGGGTCACCGGCGATGGCGACGGTGTCGATGTTGACGGCCTCGCCAACATCACCAACAGCGGCATCATCCGTTCAGTCAATGCGTTCAGCGCGGCAGGCAGCGGTCCGGCCTTCAGCGAAGGCATCACCGTCGGTGGCGGCACGATCACCAATTCCGGACTGATCGAAGGTCTGGTCGGTGCCGGCAATACCAATGCGGTGGGTCGCGGCATCACGCTGTCGGGCAATGACATTACCAGCGGTGTGCTGGCCGGACAGCGCGAAGGCATCTACGGCAATGCCGTCATCCTCAATCAGGCGGGCGGCGTGATCCGTGGCCAAACCGATTCAGCCATCATCGCCACCGGTCTGGCCAGCGGCAAGCGCGTGAGCATCACCAACAATGCCGGCGCGACCATCCTCGGCGGTGGCACGGCGAATGCCGCGATCGTCACCGGTGCCGACCGCACCGACCTCATCAATGCCGGCATCATCAATGGTGCCAGCAGCGGCAAGGCGATCGAACTCGGCAGCGCCGGCAATTCGGTCGTCATCAGCGGCGGTAGCGCGTCGGTCATCGGCAGTATCAATGGTGGCGCTGGCAGCATCGGCAACACCATGCAGATCGATCCGGGTACCGGTAACCGTTTCGCGTATGACGGCACGATCTCCAACTTTGCCAATGTCGACATCGCCAGTGGCAAGGTCACGCTGTCGGGCGTCAATACCTACACCGGCACCACGCAACTGAGCGGCGGCACGCTGACGCTCGATGGTGCCAACCGCCTTGCATCCGGCAGTGCGCTGGCGCTCGACGGCGGCATGCTGCAACTGGTCAATGCGGGCGGCGCGAACGGTCAAACCTTTGCCAGCCTGTCGCTGGGCGGGAACTCGGCAATTGCTCTCGGCGGGTCGTCGCTGACCTTCAATGGACTTGGCAGCATCGTCGCCGGCAAGACACTGACTTTCACTGAATACGTCGCCGCCAATTCCGGCTACGCGTTTCGCTTCCTCGGCGACTATTCGACCAACGCCAGTTTCCAGGCGCTGCTCGGCGGCACCCGCATCAATGGCGTGGGCACGGCCTACCGGTTTGACGGGGTCTACACCGATGTCTCGGCAGTACCGGAGCCATCGACTTACGGGATGCTGCTGGCCGGTCTGGGTCTGATGGGCGTGATGGGCGTGATGGGACGTCGCCGCCGGAAGCCGGCGCGCTGAGCTGCGGGCTCAGCCATTACGCCGGTAGCGGAAAGCTCACCCGGACCAATAATCCGCTGTCCGCGCGGGCAGCGGCCAGCGTGACCCGGGCACCGTGCAACAGTGCAATATCGTGAACAATCGCCAGCCCCAGCCCTGTCCCGCCCGGATGACAATCCAGCGCCGACGTACTGCGATAAAACGGCGCAAACACCTTGTCGCGCTCGTCGGCGGCAATACCGCAGCCGGTGTCTTCGACTTCGAGCAGCGCGCCGCGACCATCCGCTGCGGCGCTGATCCGTACCGCGATACTGCCCCCTGCCGGTGTGTAGTCGAGCGCATTGCCGACCAGATTGGCGATCAACTCATGCAGCAATAACGGTTGCCCGTGCACGATCACGTCCGGCCCTTCATCGAGCGACAGGTCGAGTTGTTTGCGCACTGCCGGCAGCGCCATCTCGAGCCCGACCTGACCGGCAATGGCGCGCAGCGAGACCGCTTCGAAGGCCCAGTCGCCGTTGCCATGGTCGATGCGCGCCAGCGTCAGCAGCCGGTTGGCCAGTTGCACGGTGGCGTCGGTGGTGCCGGCAACGCCGTGCACGATGGCGCGCAACGCGCTGATGTCGGCCGGTTGGCGGTCGATCTCGCGCAGTGCCAGTGCGGCCTGGGTTTTGAGTAGCGTCAGCGGGGTGCGCAGCTGGTGCGAGGCATCGGCAATGAAGCGGCGCTGGCTGGCGATCAGTTGCTGCAGGCGCGCCGTTGCACCATTCATCGCAATGACCAGCGGCTGCATTTCGCGGTGCACCAGCGCCGGGTCGACGTCCGACAGATCCGACACGGCGCGCGTCTCAAGCTCGGTTTTCAGGCGCATCAGCGGACGCAGCACCAGTCGCACGGCGAACCAGACCAGCGTCGCCACGGCCAGCACCATGCCGGCCTGCCACAGCAAGGTATCGAACAGGATCTGGTTCGACAGACCACGTCGCGCTTCCAGCGTTTCGCCAACCTGGATGAGCGTGATGCCGCGCATCGAATCGTCATACACCGGTTGCAGCAGTGCGGCGATACGCACCGGTTCGCCGTGATAGGTGGCGTGATAAAACCGCACCAGCGCCGGATAATTTTCAGAGCGCGGGACATCAGCGGGCACTGGCGGCAGGTCGGCATAACCGGACACCGATTCGCCGTGCAGGCCGGTGACTTTGTAATACATCCGGCCCAGCGTATCGGTCTCGAAACTATCCAGCGCCACATACGGCACGTCGGCGACGACCTTGCCATCAACGATGGCGACGCGTTCGGCCAGCGCCCGCGTCGACGCCAGCAGCGAGCGGTCATAGGCCATGTCGGCCGCATCGAGCGCATTGCGGTAGACCGAAAGCGCATCGATCACCATCAGGATGGCCAGCGGAATGAGCAGCCAGCGCAGCAGCTGATGACGCAAACTGCCCAGCGGCACCGTAGCGTCAGTGCGCGGCATCGCGTGCCTGCAGCAAGTAGCCGATACCGCGCAAGGTGGTGATGGCGGCGGCATCGGCGGCAGCGCTATCGAGCTTTTTGCGGACCCGGTGGATGACCAGATCCAGCGCATCCGGATTGACGTCGTCGTCGAGCGCGAAGACCGCGCCGAACAGCGTGTCTTTCGAGATCGCGCGACCGGCACGACCGATCAGCGCCTCGAGCGCGGCATGTTCACGCGGGGTCAGCGCCAGTGCCGTGCCGCCATACGTGAACATCCGCGTGACGGTGTCGAAGTGCAAGGCACCACAACGCAGCACCAGCGCCTCATTGCCCTGACTGCGGCGCAGCAGCGCTTTCACGCGTGCTTCGAGTTCGGCCAGTTCGAACGGCTTGGCGAGGTAGTCGTCGGCTCCCAGATTGAGCCCCTGCACCCTATCGTCGAGACCGCCGCGCGCGGTCAGGATCATCACCGGCGTCTTGCCGCGCGCACCGCCGCGTGCGCGCAAACGTCGCAGCACATCCAGCCCATCCATCTTCGGCAGCGTCAGGTCGAGCAGCACCAGCGCGTAGTCCTGCGTGTGCAGCAGCGCATCGGCATCGGCACCATTGCTGGCGCACTCGACCGTCATGTGCACATCCTGCAAGGCTCTGGACAACCAGCGCGACAGTTCCAGATGATCTTCGACCAATAAAATCCGCATCGCATCTGCCTGCCCGTTAAAAGACCGCAGTGTAATCCGGCGCGCTTGAAAGCCAATTGAAAGATTGCGGTTTTATAGTGACCGTTGATTCAGCACGGGGATCATAGATTTCTCCGGCAACCATCACAACGGAGGCGGCATGACAACACATCAACAAGCATCTTCAAGCGCTCGCGTCGTCATGCGCGCGCTGTTGGCTGCACTGCTGATTCTCATGTTGCCGGTGCGGGCCACCGCCGCCGAATGCATCGTTCCGTCCAAGCCCGGCGGTGCCATGGACCTGACCTGCAAGCTGGCGCGCAAGGGCTTGCAGGAACTACCTGTCGACCTGCAAATCAGCTATCTGCCGGGTGGCATCGGTGCGGTGGCCTGGCATACGCTGGTATCGCAACGGCGTGCCGAGCCGGACACGCTGGTGGTGTTTTCAGGGGGCTCGCTACTCAATCTGGCCGAAGGAAAATTCGGTGATGCACAGACCCGCGACGTGCGCTGGGTCGCGGCACTCGGCCTCGATTACGGCATGATCGCGGTGCGCGCCGACTCGCCGTACCAGACGCTGGCCGACCTCGTTACGGCGCTCAAAAACCACCCCGACAAAGTCCTAATCGGTGCCTCCGGCACCATCGGCAGCCAGGACTGGCTCAAGATGGCGCTGCTGGCAAAGCAGGCCGGCATCAATCCGAAAGTGCTGCGCTTTGTCGCGCTCGAAGGCGGCGGCGAATCGTTTATTGCGATGCAGGCCGGCCACGTGCAAGTGGTCTCGGGCGATGCCTCCGAAGCGACCTTGTATGCCCGCGCCGGCAATACCCGCGTGCTGGCGGTGCTGGCCGAGCAGCGCTTGCCGGGTGCGCTGGCGGCTGTGCCGACCGCCCGCGAACAAGGCGTCGACCTGATCTGGCCCGTAATCCGCGGCGTCTGGATGGGACCGCAAGTGAGCGATGCCGATTACCTGAAATGGGTCGCCACGTTTGACCGGATGATGGCGGCACCGGCGTTTGCCGCCACCCGTGCGCATTACGGGCTGTATCCGTTTTCACTGACGGGTGCGGCCTTGACCGGGTATGTGGCCAAGGCCGTCACCGCTTACCGCCAGCGCGCCGCCGAACTCGGCCTGCTGCGCGAATTTTAAAAAAACCACAACAATGGAGACCACCATGTTTGCCAAGAAGACCCTCGCTGCCATCCTGTCCACCCTGTGCGCCGGCGCAGCATTTGCGCAAGTGCCCGCCGGCTATCCGGCCGACTATCAGAAAATCATCGATGGTGCCAAAAAAGAAGGCAAGGTCGTGATCTATTCGGCCACCGACAGCAAGGCCGCGACCTTCCTCGTGAAGGATTTCAATGCGCTGTATCCGGGCATTTCGGTCGAATACAACGACATGAATTCGACGGAGGTCTACAACCGCTTCATTTCCGAAGTCGCCGCCGGTGGCACCACGGCCGATGTGATGTGGTCGTCGGCGATGGACCTGCAAATGAAACTGGCCTCCGAAGGCTACGCGCTGAAATACCGCTCGGTTGAAGTCAGCAAGATACCGGCCTGGGCGGTCTGGGACGATACGGCTTACGGCACCACGTTCGAGCCGGCGGCGATCGTCTACAACAAGCGCCTGGTCGATGCGAAGGAAGTGCCGCAGACCCATGCCGACTTCGCCAGGCTGATCACGCAACCCAAATTCAAGGACAAGGTCACGACCTACGACATCGAGAAATCCGGTCTGGGCTTCATGTTCATGACGCAAGACGCCAAAGAAAACCCGCAGTTCGCGGCCCTCGAAGCCGGCTTCGGCGTGGCCAAGGTGCGGGTGCAATCATCGACCGGCACGATGCTGGAACGGATTTCGTCCGGTGAGAATCTGCTGGGTTACAACATGTTGGGTTCGTACGCACTGGTCCGCGCAAAAACCGATCCGTCGATCGGCGTCGTACTGCCGAGGGATTACACCCTGATCCTGTCGCGCGTGCAGTTCATCAACAAGACCGCAAAGAACGTCAATGCGGCCAAACTCTGGATCGATTACCTGCTGTCGCAGCGCGGCCAGACTGTCGTGGCCAATGGCGCCAAGCTGTTTGCGATTCGCGCCGATGTCACCGGCGAGACCACGTCGGCGGACCTGATCAAGCAGATCGGTGCGGCCAACGTCAAGCCGATCCCGGTGCATCCGGTGATCCTGCAATACCTCGAGCCGACCAAGCGCATGGCCTTCCTCAAAAACTGGAAAGACACTGCCGGCAAGAAGTAACACCCTCCGGTCGGGATGCTGCGTAGACGGCACCCGGCCCGCCCTCCATTCACCGGAATTTGTTTATGTCTCTTGCCTCCCTGCGACGCCTGAACTGGCCGCGCGGCGTTGTGGTCACGCTCACTTGCGTCGCCATTTTCGTGCCGCTGCTGCTGATTTTTTATCAGAGTTTTTTGAATGCGCCGTTCTTTATGCCGACGAAGCAACTGGGCTTCGGTGCCTACCGGTTCATTTTTGACGATCCCGATTTTTCGCAGGCATTCTGGAATGCGATGATCCTCGCCGGCGGTCTGGCGGTGATTGCCGTGCCGCTCGGCGGCGCATTGGCTTTCGTGATGGTGCGCACCGATTTGCCCGGACGCGGCTGGATCGCGCCGCTGCTGCTGGTGCCGATTTTTGTGTCGCCGATGGTGATGGGATTCGGCTACGTGGTGTCGATGGGGCCGGTCGGGTTTTACTCGGTCTGGGTCAAGCAATTGATTGGCTTCATTCCGTGGAATATCTATTCGTTCACCAGCATCGTCATCATCGCCGGCCTGACGCACGTGCCGCATGTGTACCTGTACGCGTCGTCGGCGCTCAAGAGCCTGGGCTCGGATGTCGAGGAAGCCGCCCGCGTGGCCGGGGCCTCGCCCTTGCAGGTGATGCTCAATGTCTCGCTGCCGATGATCATGCCGGCGCTGGCCTATGCCGGCGTGCTGGTGTTTTTTCTGGGCTTCGAAGTGTTCGGACTGGTGCTGGTGCTGGGTGATCCCGAAGGCCATCTGGTACTGGCAACCTATCTGTACAAGCTGACCAACAAGCTCGGCACGCCTTCGTATCATTTGATGGCCGCCGTTGCGGTGTGCCTGGTGATGGTGACGATGCCGCTGGTGATGCTGCAGCGCTGGTTGCTCAAGTCGGCCAACAAGTATGTCTCGATCAAGGGCAAGGGCGCGCGCAGCAAGGCCATGCCGCTGGGTCGCTGGAAATGGGTGGCGTTTGCGCTGCTGGCCGGTTGGCTGCTGTTCACGATCGTGTTCCCGATCTCCGGCATCGTGCTGCGCGCCTTCGTGCAGTACTGGGGTGAAGGCGTCAATCTGGTTGACGTGCTGACGCTGCAGCACTTCCGCGACATCCTCGACCAGCCATCGCTGATGCGCGGCATCCTCAATACCATCCTGATCGGCGTCATCGGTGGCGCGCTGGCCGTGGTCTGTTATTGCGGTATCGCGCTGGCCATGCATCGCAAGCCCGATGGCATCACGCGCCTGCTCGATTACAGCGTGCTGGTGCCGCGCGCGATTCCGGGTTTGCTGGCCGGCCTGTCCTTCCTGTGGGTGTTCCTGTTCGTGCCGGCCTGGCTCGATGGCTTGCTGAAAATGACCGATAACAGCGTCGCGGTCTGGCTCAGCGCGCATCTGATTCCGGTCCTGCGCGAAGTGCGCTCGACCATTTTTGCATTGTGGCTGGCGTACTCGGTGGTCTGGCTGGCCTATGGCATGCGGCTGATTTCGACGGCCCTGTTGCAGGTTGGTCCGGAACTCGAAGAAGCCGCCCGCGCCGTCGGTGCCCGGCGCGGCCAAGTCACCCGTGACGTCACGCTGCCACTGGTCAAGTACGGTTTGCTGGGCGCGTGGCTGATGGTGTTCCTGATCTTCGAACGCGAATATTCGACCGGCGTGTATTTGCTTTCGCCCGGCACCGAAGTGATAGGCGCGATGCTGGTGTCGCTGTGGGCTGGCGGCGCGACCGACCTGGTCGCTGCGCTGTCGTTCATCAACATTACCTTGGTCGCCATCGGCCTTGGCATTGCGCTGCGCTTTGGCGTGAAGCTCAATCACTAATCACAAAATTACAGAGACCCGACCATGAACGAACTTTCCGTCAACGATCTTTACCTCGACTATGGCACTGGCTCCAGCGCAAACCCGATTCTCAAGGGCGTGTCGATGCACCTCGAAAAAGGCGAAGTCGTCGCCCTGCTCGGCCCGTCCGGCAGCGGCAAGACCACCCTGCTGCGCGCCGTCGCCGGACTCGAAAGCCCGAAGGCCGGCACCATCCACATCGGCGAGCGCAGCGTCTTCGATGGTGCCAGCGGCGTCGAGATGCCGGCCGAACAGCGCAACCTCGGACTGGTGTTCCAGTCCTACGCGCTGTGGCCGCACAAGACCGTGTTCGACAATGTCGCCTATGGCTTGAAGCTGCGAAAAATGAACAGCAGCGACATCGCCGCCAAGGTCAAGGAAGTGCTGACGCAACTCGGGCTCGGGCATCTCGGCGAACGCTTTCCGCACCAGCTTTCCGGCGGCCAGCAACAGCGCGTCGCCATCGCCCGCGCGCTGGTCTACAACCCGCCTGTGATTCTGCTCGACGAACCGCTGTCGAACCTCGACGCCAAGCTGCGCGAGGAAGCCCGCGCCTTTTTGCGCGAACTGATCGTGCGACTCGGTTTGTCGGCGCTGATGGTCACGCATGACCAGGGCGAAGCGATGGCGATTTCGGACCGTATCCTGCTGCTCAACAACGGCAGGATCGAACAGCAAGGCTCGCCGCAAAGCATGTACGAAACACCGGACAGCCTGTTCACCGCCGAATTCATGGGCAGTAACAACCGCATGCAGGGCAAGGTCGTGCAGCGCGACGGGCAAGCGCTGCGACTCGAGATCGATGGCGTGCAACTTGATGGCACGGCGCGCGGTGACAATGCCGGCGGCGACGCCACCGTGATGATCCGCGTCGAGGAAGTCCGCATCAGCGCCACGCCGGTCGATAATGCGATTGCGCTGCCGCTGGCGACGTGCATGTATCTGGGGGATCGCTGGGAGTGTTTGTTCCAGCGGGCGGGGGGGACGGATGGACACCTGCGGGCTTACTCAAAGCATCGGCTGGAGGCGGGGAATTACTGGTTGCAGATGCCGGCGGAGAAGTTGTGGGGGTTTTGATTGGTTATCGCATCAGATACCGTGCGCCCTGAGCCTGTCGAAGAGAGCCTGTCGAAGGAAGCTTGTCGAAGGCGCTTCGGACGGTGCGCCTTCGACAGGCTCAGGACGAACGGTTTGCGGGTCGTGTGCGTTGCTGAGGATCGCAGCCGTGAAACAAGTCAGGCGACAACCCGAACTAACCCTTCAGCGCTTAAACGCCAGCAAAAGCACACCACCAGCCACCATGGCGATACCTGACCACTCCCGCAGCGATGGCCGTTCGCCCAGAAACGCGAAGGCAAATACCGCGACCAGGACCAGACTGAGCTTATCCACCGGGGCGACCTTCGAGGCTTCGCCGAGCTTCAGCGCCCTGAAATAACAGACCCACGAAGCACCCGTCGCCAGCCCTGACAAGGTCAGAAACAACCACGTTTTTGGTGATAGCGCGAACGGATCGGACCACTTGCCCGTGGCGGCGACGAATACCGACAGGACCACAATAATGATGGCCGTCCGGATCAAGGTGGCGAGGTCGGAATCGACACCCTGAATTCCTATCTTGGCAAAGATGGCGGTCAGTGCCGCAAAAACGGCAGACAGAATTGCCCAATAAAACCAGCCCGTTGTTGTCGTCATCTGTTTTTCCTTTTTGTGGGTGCCTGTATTTTTTCGGATCAGGATCAGATCACATCCGGCCTACCCTGCCTAGCCTGCATTGCCGTGCCGGTCACCGTTCTACGTCGCAAACCTCGCCGCTACCCTGCCGGCGCTCTTCCCCATCGACAATCGCTATGGTGCCATGGGCCAAACATCAGAGCATCAGGCTTGTCGATTCAACCGGCAAGCGGATCGACGCACCGCCCCCGACCCAACGCAAACCCCACCCACAACGCCCCCAGCCCGACCCCGATCGCCGCAATGCCCCATCCGGTTTGCACCTGCGTCTCCAGCGAATACGCATTGCACAAGCGCAGATCGGTGGTAATGAAATAGCTGCCCAGCCACGTCATCATCGATACCAGATAACCCACAAAAAACAGTTGCAGCGCCAATGGCGAGCAGGCAAACGAATGCTGCAGCAGCAGGCCGGCAATGAATAGCGTGAGCAGTTTGAGCAAGTCGGCTTGCGGCAAAACGACGGCCCGGTCAATCGCCAGCGGCAGCATCCAGTAAGCGAGGATCACCAGCGCCGTGACGAATCCGGTCAGGCCATAGCGATTCCACGGTGCCAGCCACGGCAGCGTGCGGCCGCGCGAGACGGCGCGCATCACCCACCAGCCGGCCAGCACCAGCAGCGGCATCTGAATCGCCATGTGCCAGACCATGCTCTGCTCGATCAGATAGCGCCACGGTGGCGCGGACAAGCCGACAGCCACGGCCGTGGCAACGAGTGCCGGCAGCACGCGCCTCATCGCGGCGTGGCCAGGGCGATATCGAGAACCTGGTCAATCGCGGCGTAATCGACGATGCGCACCAGCCGGCCGGCCGGATCGATGATGTGCAGCGCCGCGTTGTGTTCGAATTCGCCGAGTGGTGCCGGCACGATCATGATGCCGAAGGCATCGAGCAGGCGGCGGCGGTCAGCCACGTTGGCCAGCGTGACGACCTGCCACGCCGCCGGATCCATGCGCAGACGCGCGGCATACGCCTGCAGCGCGGCGGCATCATCATTGACCGGATCGAAGCTAATGGTCAGCAAGCCGACCTTGTCCTGCAGACCGCGGGCCAGCAACTGCTGCTGCAGGCGCTGGTAGACCGAGCCAAGCGCGCTGCAAACCGTCTGGCAACGGGTATAGACGAAGTCGACGATCTGTACCCGGCCATCGCCGGCCAGCAACTGGCCCAGCATGACCGGCTGGTCGGTACGATCGCGCAGGCTGAAGTCAGGAAGTGGTTGCGGGGCGCGCGCAACCTGCCCGCGCCGCAACGCTTCGGTGGTGAAGGCATGGCCGCCATCGGTGGCCAGCAGGATCGCGGCCAGTCCGAGCAGTAGCGCGCACAGGCTGGCGGCAAACGTCTGCAGCAAACCTGCGGTGGGCGTCTCAGGACGCCGGCTTGAGTTCGGCACCGCCCTGGTACGGCGTTGTACGCGCCTTGGTCGCTTCGCGTTCGGCCTTGACCGTATCGGCCGTGATCGGTGCAGCCTTGTTACCCCACTCGCCGCGGATGTAGGTCATCACGCCGGCCAGTTCGGCATCGCTCATCATTTGCCACGCCGGCATCACGCCCTTGTAGACCACGCCCTTGACTTCAATCTCGCCTTCGATGCCGTGCAGCAGAATGTGGGTCAGGATTTTTTCATCGCCGGTGACCCATTCGGACGCCGCCAATGGCGGGAACACGCCAGCCACGCCCATACCGGTAGCCTGATGGCAGGCTGCGCATTTACCGCCGTAGATCAGCTTGCCGTCGACCAGCGCGGTGCCGCCACCGGCAACCGGCACCGGTGGCCGCAAGGTTTCCATGGTGCGTTGGTCGCCATAGGCCGAATCTTCGCCGGAAGGCGTGATGTAGATATAGAAACCGCCCCACATCGCCATCGCGCCGAGGAACATCACCAGAAACCACGGCAATGGCCGCACGCTTTCGTCGGGATCGGCATTTTCGCGCTGACGTTGCAAGCTGTCATCCGGAGGAGTTGGTTTGCTCATGGTGTTTCCTTCGCGGCAGGCACAGGCACGGGCAGTGGTGGCAGAGCCGGATAGGTCCGGTCCAGCGATTGCAGGTAATTCACCAGCGCCACCGCTTCCGGTTTTGCGATGACAACCTGGCCTTTTTTAGTCAGGTCGGGCGGCAAATTGAGGACCGTTTCACCGGGCTTGGCGACACCCTGGCGCACTTCAAACAGGTACGGATACGAGGGCATGATCGACCCCCGCGTGTAGGCGCGCGGTTGATACAGATGGCCAAGATGCCAGTCCATGCTGGGCTGGCGCGCGCCGATATTGAGCAGGTCCGGACCGGTGCGCATGGTGCCCAGCAGATGCGGCGTGTCGTACGCGTAATCGGCGGCGACCGAGGCCCGGCCCCAGCCGCGCGTGGCATCCGGTGCCTGCTTGATGTCGCGCGGTTGCTGCGAATGACAATACACGCAGCCATTGGCAATATAGGTCTGGCGGCCCAGCCATTGCTGGTCGGTGTAAGGTTTCAAGCCGGCCGGCGGTCGCACGTCTTCAAGCAGCAGATACGGCAGCACGACGAGGATGCCGGTGGCACCGCCGAGGATCACCATGGCACCGACGATCAGGCGCAGTTCGTCCATTTCCCAGAAACTTTTACCGGCGCTCATGCGGTGGCTCCTTTGCCGGTCAGGCGTGACAACAATCGATTACTCAGCAAGGCTGCACCAAGCCGCTTCGGCCCGAATTTCCAGCCCATCGCAAAGAAGTGCGCGGCAAACACCAGATGGCCGAGCGTCATCAGGCCACCGCCTATCGAGCGCGCCTCGAGGTAAGGCAGCGTGATCGCCACCGATTGCATGAAAGTGGTGTCCTTGTCGAGCATCGCCAGTCCCTGCAGCCAGCCGCCTATCGACAGCCAGATAAAGTAAATCGCAAAGCCGATCAGCACCAGCCAGAAATGCAGCGAGATCAGTTTCGGATACGGCCACTCCCAGTTCATCACGCGCGGCATGATGAAGTAGATCGATCCGAACATCACCATCGAGAAAAAGCCGTATAGCCCGAGGTGGGCATGGGCCACCGTGTAATGCGTGAAATGGGTAATCGTGTTGACGGCGCGCAGTGCCTCCATCGAACCCTGAATCGAGGCCGCGGTGTACATCATTGCGCCCAGCACAATGAAGCGCAGTGTCGGCGAGTACGCCAGTGCCCGGAAATTGCCCAGCACCGTCATGTGCTGGTTGACCGCCACCGCAAACACCGGAATCGCCATCATCATGCTTTGCACAATCGAGATCGTCACCAGCCAGGACGGAATCGGCCCGCCGATCAGGTGATGACCACCAACCTGGCTATAAAAAAACGCCAGCGACCAGAAACCCAGCAGCGACAGATTGTACGAATGGATAGGCTTGCCCAGCACTTTCGGAATGAAGTAATACGATGCCGCCAGCCCGAGCGGTGTGAACCACAGGCCCAGCACGTTATGGCCGAACCACCAGTTCATCGTGGCCTGTTGCACGCCAAAGTGCAGGCCCGGCCAGTTCGCCACCAGGAACAGGATAGGAAACCATAGCAAGCCGGCACCGATGTACCACACCGAGACATACAGATGATCGACTTTGCGCTGCAGCAGTGTCAGCCACAGCGGACAACCGACCAGCGCGCCACCGGCCACCAGCAGGATATCGATCTGCCACGGAAATTCCAGCCATTCGAGGCCATCCGAATAGCCCATCGCGATGGCCACCACGCCGGCGAACACGCCGACGGTCCACAGTGCGCCGCCGACCAGCGCGTATTTCGCACCGACCAGTTCGGTCTTGAGCAGGCGCGGAATCAGCCAGATCGCGACACCGATACCGGCCAGCGAACACCAGCCGTAGGCAATCAAATTCAGGTGGATAGGCCGGATGCGGCCAAACGTCAGCCAGGCGTATTGCACCAGCCAGTCGGGCGAATGCAATTTGATCGACGAAATCAGCCCGGCCAGCGATGCCAGCACCAGCCACATCACGGCCAGCGTCAGGCAGACGCCTACTACCAGAGAGGTCGAGCGGTCAGCGCGGGCACGGATTTCCTCTTCCTCGTCACTCATGTGCTCGTCGACGGCACCCATGGCGCGTTGCAAGTCGCCCTTCTGCAGTGCCGTTGCAGCAGGATCTTCGACCGTGCCTAGTTCGTTCTTGCCGAAGATTTCGGTGGCGGCAGCGACGCCATCACCGAACAATCCTTTCGACATCGACCAGATAAAAATGAACAGCGCTGCGATCGACAACAGAAACGTCCCCAGCAAGACGCTTACGGTGAAATCCATATATTTTTTTCCTGTCCTTGTGGCGTCGATAATTACGAACCTTACCTGTGACGCGGACAGGGTCGTATGGTTCCATCCGGACGCCAGCCACTTGATCGCTCCAGTCGCATACGCCCTATGGCGCAAACATCATAATGCAGGAGCACTTGTCACTTTTGACGGGTAACTTCAGAAGTGAATCAGGCCAGGGCGCGCACCAGCAAGGCCAGCGCCACCACCGCCGAGACGAGCGCAAAACTGCGCTGCAATTGCGGTCCCGCCAGTCGCGCCGCAAGCTGCCGGCCAGCCAGCATGCCCAGCACCGCACCAACCGAAAACGGAATCGCGACAGCCCATTGCAGATGCCCGGTCACGGCGCTGGCAATCACGCCCGACATCGACACCAGCGAGATCACTGCCAGCGAGGTGGCGACTACCGATTGCGCGCTCAGGTTGGTGTAACGCTGCAAGGCCGGCACCATCACGAAGCCGCCGCCCACGCCCAGCAGTCCCGACAACAATCCGGCCGCCATGCCCGACAGGGCCAGCGACCAGGCGCACGGTGCCGTCCAGCTCAGCTTGCCGCGCGTGTCATCGAGCATGCAGGGCGGCACCGGCGTGGTGAGGGGAACGCGGGTCGATGTCGCCGGTCGTGTTTTCATAAATGTCCGGAAAGCGACATACAGCAATACCGCAGCAAACACGATGGTCAGCGGCCGGTTCGGCGTGCGCTGCGCCAGCCACAGGCCAAACGGCGAGCAGACGATGCCGACACCGGCAATGAGCAGCGCCGCCTTGTAGCGCACGGTCTTGTTGCGCAAGCCGAGGAGCGCGCCCAACGTTGCGGCCAGGCCGACCGCCAGCAGCCCGATCGGTCCGGTCTCGGCCATGCCCAGTCCGGCACCGAACACCAGCAACGGCACCGCGAGGATGCCGCCGCCGGCACCGGTGAGGGCCAGGATGATGCCCACCGTAATGCCGAGCAGCAGGATGGTGATCACAGGCCGGCCAGTTCGGGCCTGGCCATCCACTCGCGCCCTTCGGGCATGCGTTTAAAAAACAGCGACTGGTCGATGCAACCACCATCAGGTCGATTGCAAAGCGTGGTAACGCTGTTGACTTGCATGCGTGTTCTCCTTGAAGGTCCCTGAGCTACCGCAATAAGCGTACCAAGCAAAAAATCGTCCATTGAACGGCTTTGTCCGTTGATTTCATGCGGCTTTTTTCAGGGGGAGCGTATTTTTTCCGGACGTCGACTGCCAGATGGCAGTCCGCCTTGACAGTCATGGCAGCACCAGCACATAGTCTGCCCATGCCAAATACTCCCTCCAGCAAAGACGACACGCCCCTGCCGCGCGTGTCCCAGGTCCAGTCACTGGTCTCCTTCCTCGAACACGAGCCGCATCCGATGATCGTGCTCGACCCCGACTACAACATCCTCGCCGCCAACACCGCTTACCAGCGCCAGTTCGCCAGCGTCGGCAAGCCCTTCATCGGCCACAAGTGCTATCAGGTCTCGCATCACTACGACGTACCGTGCGACCAGGCCGGCGAACATTGCCCGATGAAAAAAGCGCAGGAGTTGCGCGGCCCTGATCGTGTCCTGCACATCCACCACACACCGCGCGGCCCCGAACATGTCGATGTCGAATTACGCCCCATCCTCGACGGGGACGGCGTCATCACCGCCTACGTCGAACGGCTGGCGGTGGTGCGCAGCGTCTCGGCACAGCCCAGCGACGATGGTCTGGTCGGACGTTCGCCGGCTTTTAATGCTGCGCTGTCGGCATTGCAGCGGGTCGCGCCATCGATGCTGCCGGTGCTGTTGCTCGGCGAATCCGGCACCGGCAAGGAACTGTTTGCACGCGCCGTCCATGAAGCCAGCGAACGCGCCAGCGGCCCGTTCGTGGTCGTCGATTGCTCGGGACTGACCGAGACGCTGTTCGAGAGCGAACTGTTCGGCCACGAAAAAGGTGCATTCACCGGTGCCACCGCACGCAAGCCGGGGCTGGTCGAAACCGCGCAAGACGGCACGCTGTTTCTCGATGAAATCGGCGACGTCCCGCTGGGCATGCAGGTCAAGCTGCTGCGGCTGATCGAGTCCGGCACCTATCGCCGCGTCGGCAGCATCGACACGTTGCACGCCAATTTCCGGCTGGTCGCGGCGACCCACAAGCCGCTTGAAGCCATGATGACGCGCGGCGAATTCCGCCAGGATTTGTACTACCGCATCAGCGCATTTCCGATCGTGCTGCCACCGTTGCGCGAGCGCGCCGACGATATCGCGCTGCTGGTCAATTCCTTCCTGCAGCGCGCGGAGGCCGGCAAGCGCACGCTGACCATCGAACCGGATGCGCTGGTCCAGCTGCAGCAGCGCGACTGGCCCGGCAACATCCGCGAATTACGCAATGTGCTGGAGCGCGCACGCCTGTTTGCCGACGATGGCGTGATCCGGTCGACGTATCTGCCGGATGCGCCGCGTTCGCCGGCCGTGGTGGCGGACGGCGGGGCCACGCTGGCAACCCTGCTGGCGAGCTTCAAGGGAACCCGCAGTGAACTCGCCGCCAGCCTGCGCATCAGCGAACGGACTTTATACCGGCGTCTGAAGGAACAAGGTCTGGCCTGAGCCGACCCTCGCCATCGCACGGAACGCTCAGGCTCTCATGACCTGTTAGCCTGACCACCCCTACACCTTGAAAATGGAACGCCAATGAAAACCGCTCATGAACTGGTCGCTGCCGCAAAAACCCGCATCCGCGAAGTCGCCCTCGATGACGCCGAACCGGCTGTTCGCGCTGCCGATGTGGTCCTCGATGTACGCGAAGTCGATGAATACGCTGCCGGTCATATCCCGGGTGCGCTGGCGATCTCGCGCGGGATGATGGAATTCACGATGAGCAGCAAACCCGAGTTTGCCAGGCCCGACCTGAATATCGTCCTGTACTGCAAAACCGGCGGTCGTGCCGCACTGGCCGCGTCGGCCCTGCTCGACATGGGCTACCGCAACGTGCAATCGATCGCCGGTGGCTACGATGGCTGGCGTGATGCCGGCAAAGCGGTCACGACGACGGCCCTGCCCGACTTCGACTGACTGCATACACATTCTTTTTAAAACTTCCTCCCCCGGCATGCTCGCCGGAAAGCCGGCAGCCGCCTGATGCTCAACGTCAGCCTCGGCCCCTTGACGATGCAGGTCAGTCACCTGCAGCTGGCGCTGTCGTTGCTGATCGCCGCCGGCGTCGGTCATCTGGTCGGCCGTCGCCAGCGTGTCGGCATCGTCGATACGCTGACCGCGATGTTGCTGGTGGCGCTGCTGGCCGCACGGCTGGTGTTCGTACTGATGTGGTTTGAGCAGTACCGGCAAGCGCCTTGGACCATTCTCGATATCCGGGATGGCGGCTTCGAGCGCTGGACTGGTGTCGCTGTCGCGCTGCTATTCGTGCTGTGGCGCGGCTGGCGCGCGCCGGTCTTGCGCCGTCCGCTGGCGCTGGGCTTGCTCGCGGGGGTGCTGGCATGGAGCACGTCCGGCGCGCCGGGCATGTTGCGCATGACGACGCGGGCACCGCTGCCGGACGTGGCGCTGACCACACTGGCAGGCACGCCGACCACGCTGGCGGCACTGGCCGGTGGCAAACCGATGGTGGTTAATTTGTGGGCCAGCTGGTGTCCGCCCTGCCGGCGTGAAATGCCGGTGCTGTCAGCGGCGCAGCAGCGCGAACCCGGCATCACCTTTGTCTTCGTCAATCAGGGCGAAAACGCCGGCATCGCCGCCAGTTATCTGGCTGCCGAATCGTTCGTGCTGACCAATATCGTGCTCGACCGCGGCACCTTGCTGGGCAAGGCCATCGGCTCGACCGCCCTGCCGACCACGCTGTTCTACGATGCCGGCGGACGGCTGGTCGATACGCATCTGGGGGCGCTGTCGGCGGCTTCGCTGGCGAGCAAATTGCAACGGCTGCAGGACAACGATTTGTAGGGTGCGCACGGTCTCTTGTGCTCGCGCGCGCCCCGGATACGTGGCCAATCAACCCACCACGTTGAGCGGGATTTTCAGGTAGCGCACACCGTTGGCTTCCGGCTCCGGCAAATGACCGGCGCGCATGTTGACCTGCACCGATGGCAGGATCAGCGTCGGCATCGCCAGCGTCGCGTCGCGTGCAGTACGCATCGTCACGAACGCCGCTTCGGTGATGCCGTTGCGCACATGGATGTTGTGGGCGCGCTGGTCCGCCACGGTGCTGACGAAGCGGACCTCGCGTCCGCCCGGCAGATAGTCGTGGCACATGTATAGCAGCGTGTCGGCCGGCAAGCTGAGTACCTTGTTGATCGACTTGAACAAGGTGCGCGCATCGCCACCCGGAAAATCGCAGCGCGCAGTGCCGTAGTCGGGCATGAACAGCGTATCGCCGACGAAGGCCGCGCGTTGACCGGCCTCGCCGGTCACGTAAGTCATGCAGGCCGGCGTATGACCCGGCGTATGCATCGCACGGCACGGGATGGTCCCGATCAGGAAACTTTCTTCATCGTCGAACAAATGGTCGAACTGGCTACCGTCGCGGGCGAAGTCGGCGCCGGCATGAAACAGTTCGCCGAATACTTGCTGGACGGCGGTGATCGGCGCCCCGATGCCGATCTTGCCGCCCAGTTGGCGCTGCAGATACGGTGCGGCGGACAGGTGATCTGCATGGGCATGGGTTTCAAGAATCCATTGCACGCCGGCGTCCAGTTCGCGTACCCGGGCGATCAGTTTGTCAGCTGACCGGGTACTGGTGCGGCCGGATTTGGGATCGTAATCGAGCACGCTGTCGATCAGCGCGCATTGGCGGCTCGATGGGTCAAAGGCCAGATAGCTGACGGTCCAGGTGTCGGGATCGAAGTGGCCTTCGATATGCAGTCGTGCGGGAATGGTCATGGCATGGCTCCGGAAAAAGCGGGTTCGGCTAAGGATGGATCAAGTATTTCAAGTATTTGCAATAACCATACCAGTCCGTCCGCCCTGACAGCGCAGGTAGTTTCCGGCGGAAACAGGCCGATCCGCCGGCGACTCCCGGCTATGCCGGTGCGCACACGACTGCCAATGGCAGTCGGCGCTGTCGCCGGTGGCAGTGCATTGGCTGAAGTACGCGACGAATCCGTCAGCACCACCGGTTACACTCAGCGTCCGTTCGAGGATATCCGTCACCACAAAACCGCCCTACTCCGGAGATAAATTTTCATGCTCATCAATTGCGTCGCCTACCAGGAAGGCAAGAAGCTGCGCGACGTTCCCGTCGAAGACATCAGCGAACACATCAAAATTCCGGATTGCATGGTCTGGGTCGCATTGAAAGAGGCGGAACCGGCGGAACTCGAACAGATGCGCCACGAATTCGGCTTGCATGAGTTGGCCGTAGAAGATGCGCTATCCGGACATCAACGACCGAAAATTGAAGAGTACGGTGACTCGCTCTTTGCGGTCATGCATTCCATCGAACTGGTGGAGGGGAAATTGCATGTCGGTGAAGTCGATGTGTTTGTCGGGGAAAACTATGTCCTTTCCACGCGCAGCCGCTCTCAATTGGGGTTCCTCGGTGTCCGCGAGCGCTGCGAGCGCGAACCGCACCAGCTCAAGCAAGGTCCGGCCTTCGTCTTGTATGCCTTGATGGACGCGGTAGTTGATCGCTACTTCCCGGTCCTTGAGGCGCTGGAAGCAGAACTCGAAACGATAGAAGAAAACATCTTCATCAAAGGCGCGCAGCGCGCCAATGTCGAACGGCTCTATGAACTCAAACGCAAGGTGGTCACGCTCAGGCACGCGGTCGCGCCATTGATGGAAGCGGTCGGAAAACTGGACGGCGGCCGGGTGCCGCCGATTTGCGTGAATTCAAAAGAATACTTCCGCGATGTCCATGATCATCTTTCGCGGATCAACATGTCGATCGATGCGATCCGCGACACCATCGGCATTGCCATCCAGGTCAACCTGGCCATGGTGAGCATCGATGAAAGTGAAGTGAACAAACGGCTCGCAGGATGGGCGGCGATTTTTGCGGTGGCCACGGCCTTTTTCGGTGTCTGGGGCATGAATTTCCAGCACATGCCCGAGCTGCAATGGACCTACGGGTATCCGGTCGCGCTGGCTATCGTGGCGACCGTGTGCGGCTACTTGTATTACCGCTTCAAGAAATCGGGTTGGCTGTAGCTGACGACGCCTGGTCGGGGCGGAGCACAGGCAGTTTCATCAACCGCAGCCGGTGCATTCGGTGCATTGCCCTGCGGTTATTGCACTCTACGAATGCTGTGCGTCGCGTTAGCTGCAACGCGCCAGAATCTGCTTGGCAATACCGCGCAGGATGTTGACTTCTTCTGTCTCGAGGCCGGTGCGGGCAAATAGCCGCTTGAGGCGTGGCATCAGTTTTTTCGGGCTGTCGGGTTTCAGGAAATCGATCGCCACCAATGCCTGTTCCAGATGCTGGTACATGCCTTCGACTTGCGTCAGGCTGGCGGCGTCGCCCTGAAAACCGACCCCGCTGGCGACTTGCCCGTCATCGCCCAGCGCCGCCATCCGGCATTCATACGCCAGCACCTGCACGGCCTGTCCGAGGTTCAGTGACGAGTACGCCGGATTGGCCGGAATATTGATCAGCACATTGCACTTCTCGACGATTTCGTTGGGCAAGCCGAAGCGCTCGTTGCCCAGCACCAGCGCGACGCGCAGCGCGGCGTTGCCCGCAACCTCATCAGCAAACCTGCGCGGCCCGGTCACCGGCGGCGAAAACTCGCGCAGGCGGGCACTGACCGCTGCGGCGTAATTGCAATCGACCAGTGCCTCCTCGATCGAGCCGACGATGCGCGCATTGGCCAGCACATCCTGTGCGCCACTGGCAAAGGCAACCGCCTCGTCCTGCTGCGCGGCGTCCGCAAAACGCGGATTGACAAGCACCAGATCCGTGAATCCCATGGTCTTCATGGCCCGTGCGGCAGCACCGATATTGCCGGGCCGGCTGGTCTCGACCAGGACAAAACGCAGGCGAGTAAAAAGAGACGTGTCGATTTGGGCAGTGTTCATTTAAAATGGCGCCATTCGCGGCACGTTAGAGGGTTAGACGATGCTGCATCGCTCATTAATTTCAATTTAGGTGGTCCGTCCGATGGTGGCGGCTCGCCATTTTAACGGAACCGCTATGAATCCCTTCCTCAATACCGCGATCAAGGCCGCGCGTCGCGCCGCTGCGGTCATCAACCGTGCTTCCTTCGACCTCGACCGCGTCAAGTACGTCGAAAAAGCCCCGAACGATTTCGTCACCGAAGTCGACCAGGCCGCCGAGCAAACGATCATAGAGATTCTGACCAACGCCTATCCGACTCACGCCATCCTCGCCGAAGAGTCCGGCGCTTCCGACAATCTGCACGACGACAACGAAAACGTCTGGATCATCGATCCGCTCGACGGCACTACCAATTTTATCCACGGCTTCCCGCAATACTGCGTCTCGATCGCGCTGCAGCAGCGCGGCGTCATCACGCAAGCGGTGATCTACGACCCGACCCGCAACGACCTGTTCACCGCCTCCAAGGGCGCAGGGGCCTACCTCAACGACAAGCGCCTGCGCGTCGGCAAACGTGACCGGCTGCAGGATGCGCTGATCGGCACCGGCTTCCCGTTCCGCAACATGCAAGGCCTCGAAGAGTACATCGACATGTTCCGCATCATGACCCAGAAGTGCGCCGGTTTGCGTCGCCCGGGTGCCGCTGCGCTGGACCTGGCGTATGTCGCCGCCGGCCGTCTGGATGGCTTTTTCGAGAAGGGTTTAAAGCCATGGGACATGGCAGCCGGCTCACTGATGGTGACCGAGTCCGGCGGCATCGTCGGCACCTTCGCCGGCGAATCCGACTACCTGTACAAGGATGAAGTCATCGCCGGTTCGCCGAAGATCTTCGCGCAAATGGTCGCCGCACTGGGCCCGTTCGCCAAGTAGAAATTTGTCGCTGCGTGACCGGTCAGTGCCGGTCCCGTCCGCAAGCACTGCTATACTCCGGCCACGCGGCACATCGTCCAGTCTACTTGCCGCTGTCTATCCGACCCACGCATCCTAATCCGTTTGCCTGCGACTGGCGCCGCTGTGGCGACAGGCCAATTTCTCTATAAAGTCCTTATGTCATTTGCTCAACTCGGCCTGTCGGCCGATATCGTGCGCGCCGTCACCGAACACGGCTATACCATTCCGACCCCGATTCAGGCACAGGCGATTCCCGCCGTCCTGCTCGGTGGCGACCTGCTCGCCGGTGCGCAAACCGGTACCGGCAAAACCGCCGGTTTCACGCTGCCGCTGCTGCACCGCCTGTCGACCAGCACGACGGCACCGACCACCAACACCGCTACCCGCCCTATCCGCGCACTGATCCTGGCCCCGACGCGCGAACTCGCTGCGCAGGTCGAGGAAAGCGTCCGCACCTACGGCAAATACCTGAAACTGACCTCGACCGTGATCTTCGGCGGCGTCGGCATCAACCCGCAAATCAAGATGCTCAAGCACGGCGTTGACATCCTCGTCGCCACGCCGGGCCGCTTGCTCGACCACATGGGCCAGGGCACGGTCAATCTGTCGCAGGTCGAAATCCTGATCCTCGACGAAGCCGACCGCATGCTCGACATGGGCTTCATCAAGGACATCAAGAAAGTCCTCGCCGTGCTGCCGAAAAAGCGCCAGAACCTGCTGTTCTCGGCCACTTTTTCGGAAGAGATCAAGACGCTGGCCGATGGCTTGCTGAATGCGCCAAAGATGATCGAAGTCGCGCGCCGCAATTCGACGGTCGAAATCATCGCCCAGAAAATTTATCCGGTCGACCGCGACAAGAAACACCCGCTGCTGGCGCACCTGATCAAGACCAACAACTGGCCGCAAGTGCTGGTGTTTACGCGCACCAAGCACGGTGCCAACAAGCTCGTCGAGCAACTCGAAAAAGACGGCATCAGCGGCATGGCGATCCACGGTAACAAGAGCCAGTCGGCCCGTACCAAGGCACTTGCCGAGTTCAAGGATGGCAAGCTGCAAGTGCTGGTCGCCACCGACATCGCCGCGCGCGGTATCGACATCGACCAGTTGCCACACGTGGTCAACTACGACTTGCCGAACGTCCCGGAAGATTACGTCCATCGCATCGGCCGTACCGGTCGTGCCGGCGCCACCGGCGAAGCGGTCTCGCTGGTCTGCGTCGACGAACACGAAATGCTGCGTGACATCGAAAAACTGATCAAGCGCGAATTGCCAAAAGAAGTCGTGCCCGGCTTCGAGCCGGACCCGAATGCCCGCGCCCAGCCGATCCAGCTGCGCAGCGGCAATGGCGGCGGCGGACGCGGTCAGCCGCAAGGCCGTACTGCTGTCGTCAAGACGCGTGTTTCGCCAACGGCCAAGCCACAAGGCGGCGGTCCATCGAAGAGCTTCGGTACGACCAAGACATCGGCACCGCGTCGTTCCGGTGGTCGTGGCCGCTAAAAACCACGCCAGCAAAACAGCCTGACCGGGTGAAGGCGCAAGCCTTCACCTGACTGCAGCACCGGATTTTTCGCTACACTGCCCGCACCAGAGGACCAGACACTTCCGTTTATCATGCGACCAAGCGCACCGCCTTCCCCGTTTTCGCCCGGCACACCACGCAGCGTTCGTGGCCGCGCGCTCACGTGCTGCTGGCAGCGAGGCGCGGCATGATTTATCGTCCCGGACAATTCACGCGCCTGCTGGCGCGTTTTCATTTGCAGTTGCTGTTGCCGGTATCGGGCTTGCTGATGCTGACCCTGCTCTGGACCGTGGTGTATTTCCAGGTCCAGGACAGCCGCGCCATCGCCCTTGATGAAGCCAGCAGCCGCGCCGAAACACTCAGCCAGGAATACGCCGACTACAGCGCGCGCCTGTTGCGCCAGGTCGATCAGGCCACGCAGTTCATCAAGTTTGCCTACGAGCAGCAGCAACAGAGCTTCCATCTGGATGAACTGGTGCAGCGCAAAGGGGTGCTGCCCGCCGACCTGATGCTGGGCGTCGCGATTTCCGATGCCAACGGCGATGGTGTCACCGGCGTCCACACGCCCAGTCTGGAGAACATCGCCGACCGCGATTACTTCAAGGTGCATGCACAGCGCGATGACGACCGCCTGTTCGTCAGCCGGCCCTTGCTCGAACCGTATTCCACCCAATGGTCCATCATCGTCAGCCGGCGCCTGAACCGGGCCGATGGCCGCTTTGCCGGCGTCGTCGCGGTGGCGTTAAAGCAATCGCTGCTAACCGACTATTCGCCCAACCGGACCGGCGCAAAAAGCTTTGTCGGCCTGGTCGGCGATGACGGCATCTTTCGCGCCAGCCGGATCGGACGGACACCGTTTCCCGGCGACGATCAATCCTTTGCAAGCTGGATCAAGCCGGAATCAAAAAACCGCTCGCAAGCCATCATCCGTGACAGCCCGAATGACAATGTGCGGCGCATTTTCAGCTTCCAGCAACTCAATGATTTTCCGCTTGTGGCGGTGGTCGGTATCGACGAACACAACGCGCTGGCACGGTATGACCGCAACCGCAACGCGACCATCTGGTCAGGCGTCGCCGGCTCGGTCGCACTACTGGTGTTCATCGCGATCCTGATGCGCCAGAGCGCCCGCTTGCGCATGAGCGAACTGGCGGCAGCGCAAGCGCAGGCGGTGTTCCGTGCCGCTGCCGAAGGCAGCCTCGATGCGCTGACAATCCTGCAAAGCGAAGCCGACAGCAACGGCACCATTACCGGCTTCACGATTTCGGCCATCAATGAGCGCGGTGCCGGTTTGCTCAATCGTGACCGCAACGCGCTGATCGGCCAGTCGCTGTGCGATGTCGTACCGATGACGCGTAGCAGCGGTTTTCTTAACAAGTACCTGCGCGTCGTCAGTACCGGCACGCCAATGGAAGAAGAATTCCAGTTCACGACCAGCAACGGCAAGCTGCGCTGGCTGCGCCAGCAAGTCGTTGCCATCGACGGCGGCATTGCGATCACCACACGCGATATTTCGGCGCGCAAGGAAGCCGAGCTCGAGACCCGCAACAGCCGTGCCTTCCTGCAGTCGCTGATCGACAATTTGCCGCTGGTGGTCTACGCGCGTGACATGCGCGGCACCACGCCCAGAACCATCGTCTGGAACGAGACCGCCGAAATCGTCACCGGCTATCCGTCTGCGCTGGTACTCGGCAATACCGACGAGTCAATCTTTCCGACCATTACGCAAACCATCTTTACCGAGTTCGAAACGCGCATGACCGCCGATCCGATGGTGATCAATTTGCCGGAGGTGCCGTTCCGCAGTCGCAGTGGCGAGCTGCATTGTCTGCGCATCGTGGCCGTGCCGCTGCTCGACGACAATGGCGCGCTTGAATACATCATCGGCATCGCCGAAGACATCACGGTGCGCCGCCGGCAGGAACTGGACCTGCGCAGCAAGCAGGCTGAGCTGGCCGCGGCCAACGATGCTTCGCCGCTGGGCCTGTTCCGCACCGACCCGGTCGGCAATTGCACCTACGTCAATCGCACCTACGAAGAAATGTCCGGCCTGGCCGCCACGCAAGCCATGGGCGATGGCTGGGTCCAGGCCATCCATCCGGAAGACCGCCTGAAAGTGTTCCAGGCGTGGGGACATGCGAGCGGCGAACACGCGTCGTATCAGGGCGCCTACCGCTTCAAGCATGACAATGGCCGCATCGTCTGGGTCTCGATGAAGACCGCGCCCATCGTCGTCGATGGTGCGGTCGAAGGCTATGTCGGCAGCGTCGATGACATCACCGTCAGGCGCGAATCCGAACAAGCGCTCAGCAAGAGCGAACAGCGCCTGCGCACCATCACCGACACGCTGCCGGCGCTGGTGGCCTTTGTCGATGCCGAGCAGCGCTACCGCTTCAACAACCTCGCCTACGAGCGCGCGTTCGGCATCAACCGCGACGACATCCGCTACAAGACCATCCGCGAATTCGTCGGCGACGAGCAATACGCTTTCATTGCGCCCTATCTGGAACGCGCCCTGCACGGCGAGCGCGTCACCTTCGAGCATCAGGAAAACAGCGAGGGCAACGCGCGCTGGGTCGAATCGACCTACATCCCGCAAATCGGCGACGACGCGAAGGAAGTCGTTGGCATCCACATCATGATCCACGACATCACCGACAAAAAAAACGAACAGAGCCGCTTGCGGCAACTGGCCCAGGTCGACAGCCTGACCGGTTTGCTCAACCGCGCCGGCTTCGAGCAAAAACTGGCGCAGGCGCTCTCGACTGCCCGCAACGAGCGCAGCCTGATGGCGCTGCTGTTTCTCGACATCGATCATTTCAAGAGCATCAACGACACGCACGGCCATCCGGTCGGCGACGCATTACTGAGAGCTTTTTCCGGCCGCCTGTCGCGCGCCTTGCGTTCGGTTGATACCATCGCGCGCCTGGGTGGCGACGAGTTTACCGTGATCATGGAAGGCATCACGCATACCGGCGATGCCGAAAAAACCGCCGCCAAGATCGTCGATTCGATGCGCGCCCTGTTCAAGCTCGACAGCTTGCCGCTGTCGATCACGGCCAGCATCGGGGTGGCCTTCTGCAATGGCAAGGCGATGGAGGCAAAGGAGTTGATCCGCCAGGCCGATGACATGCTGTATCAGGCCAAGGCCGGCGGGCGCAATCAGTATTGCGTGCAGTTGCCGGATCAGCCGGCCGGCTGAAGCTTAGTTAGCGGTGGCAGCGGTGTCAGCACATCGGCATGCCAGCCGAATTTTTTGACGTAAGCGGTATTGAGCCCGAGACATTGCGTCGAGCCGCACTGCGCCCGATGCACGCACTGGTGGAAGCCATTGCGCATGAATTCGGTCCAGAAGGCATCGTCGATGTAGAGCTCGGGCTGGTCGTTGTAGAGCGCGGCGCGATCGCTGCCGAGCAGGCATTCCGGAAAATTCTTGACCTCGATGCCGCGCCCGATCGCCCGTGCCGCATCGATTGCTTCACGCAGCAAGGGCAAGGCATCGAGGTGCGACGCGATCAGGTTCTTGTCGTCCTGCTCGCGCATCGGAAAATAAAACCAGAACTCCATTTGCGCCAGCCGTGTCAGGTGTTTCAGGCGCTCGACCAGTTGCGGCAATTGCCGGTAACTGCGTTCGGTCACCACCGTGTTGGTGATGGTCACCACGCCCGGTGACTGATCCAGAATCTCCAGCCCGCGCAAGGTCTTGTCGAAGGACCCCGGCACTGTCGTGATGCCGTCATGCGTGGCGGCGTCGGCACCGGCGACACTGATAAAAAATTCATTCACGCCGGCCTCGATCAGTTCGGCGCAATAGCTTTCGCTGCCCAGGCGCATGCCGTGGGTCTGGATGCGCACCTTGTCAAAACCGGACTGACGCGCCATCCGCACCCACTCCGGCAAGTCGCGATGCAAAGTGATTTCTGAGCCGGTCAGAATCAGTCCGCTCCACTTGCGGTGCATGCCGTTGTGCGCCAGCAGTGCGTGCAACTGCTCTTCGGTTTGCGGCTTGAGCCGGTCCATCGTGTCTTCGATCATGCAATGCACGCACTTCAGGTTGCACCTGAATTCCATCGTCATCGACACATACTGGTGGTGATTGAAGCAGCCCATGACGGCCTCCTGTTGAACGAATCGCTCGATTTAAAACACGCCGTAATAGGCACTCTTGAGGATGCGCAGCACGCCGTCTTCCATGCGGTAATCGAATCCCACGTCATACAGCAAATGATCGAGCTGCGCACGCTGTTGTGCGATGGTCGCCACCAGCGCCGCCGGATAATCGAGCCGGCGCAAAAAGAACAACAGCTGGTCTATCGTGATCCGCGAAAAATACACGCCGTCGTGATGGCGCTTGTTGGCTAGCACGATGGTCTGGCACTCACGCAGTTCGGGCCACAACACGCGGTCAAGCTCGAAGCGCGACAAGTCCAGATAAGCCGATGAACGCACCTTGTCGATGATCTGCCGGACCTGCGTGCGCGCATCAAAAAAGAAATAGAAATTTTTCAGCGTCATCGCCTGCGCCTTCACGTCGTAACAGATGCCCGACGACACGGTGCTGCCGACATTGCCGATGTAGAGCTGCAGCAGTTCCAGCGGCCGGCCCTGCTCCAGCACGGTGCGATCAAGGTCGATCGAAAACATGAAATAGTCACGCGCCTCATTGACCTGCAAGGTCGATGCCATCCACGGCCGGATCACGTCCAGCAAGCGCGTCACCGAGCGCGTGCGCTGCTGCCGGTCGTAATCGTAAAAGTACAGTTCCCAGCTCAGGCGTCCGCCCTCGAACTTGACACCCCAGACCGTGCGCGATGGTCCGAAGGCCTGCCGGATCGCCTCGACCAGTGCGAATGCCGGCGCGCCCATCTCTGCATACGCAAAGCTGTCGCGCAGCAGATTGACCGAACGCCATTTGCCCACCGGCGCGGCCACCGGTATGTAATCCCACAGGCAGTAATCAACGTAGCGCTCGTCGGCGGTGGTGATCTCAGGCTCGAAGGCAAACATGGTCATGGTCCGTTGATGGCGGTGATCAGGATGAAGGGCATGTCGAGCTGCACCTGCCGCACCGTGATGTCCGTGAAGCCAAGCCGATTCAATTGCGCGCAATACGCTTCGGGTGTGCGGTACGAGCGGAAGAACAGCATCAGCGGCAGCTGGCCATAGCCGAGCTGGGCGGCACCGATCTGCACCTGCCCGCGCTCGAAAATCATCAGCGTGCCGCCTGGCTCCAGCGCGACCTGCGCGCGCTGCAAAAAGTCCGCCATCGCGGCATCCGGCCAGTCATGCAGCATCGATTTGAAGGTGATCAGGTCATGCCCGCGCGGCAGCGCGACCGGCTCGACCGGCGCTTTGACGAAGGCCATCCGTGCGGCTTCCGGTTCGCGGCCGACATGCTGGCGACCGATGTCGCACACCAGCGGCAGGTCGAACACGGTCGCCTGCAAACGCTCGTGCGCACGACAGACCCGCAGCGCGAACTCGCCGCTATTGCCGCCGACATCGAGCATGCGCCGGTAGCCCGAAAAATCATGTTCCGCGATACATGCCTGCGCTTCGTACCTAGTCAGCGCCGTGGTCAGCCGCATCCAGCGCGCGGTCTGCGCCAGATTGTCCGGCGTCGACTCGAAACAGTTCTGATACGAAAACAGCTTGAACAGCCGTGCCTGTTCCACAAACTGCTGCGGTGCCATCAGCAGCGCCGTGAACAGATGCAAAAAATCCGGCGCAACCAGATTGGCAAATTGCAGCTTGGCTTCGAGCAGGTCGCGGTACGCCAGCGCAGCGACGAAAGCGGCACTCAGGCGCAAGCCTTCCGGCTCCAGCACGCGATGCGCCCGCAACATGCCGAGCAACAGATGTAGGCCGGACGCGTCGATCCGCACATCGGCCTGCAATGCCGCCAGGTCGCAGGGTGCCGCCAGCATCCGGTCGATCAAGCCGATTTCAAAGGCGCTGGCCAGCGCGCGTGCACCGACCATGTCGACCAGGAAGGCATCGACCCGCAAATAGTCGCGCGCAGTCATGGCGTCTTCCCGAGAAAATCCAGCACTTGTCGCACCAGCACGGCCGGCTCGGCGCGACCATCGAGGATCAGATCGGCACGCGGTCGCACCACCCGCAACTGTTCGGCCAGCACGCCGTGGATGGTGCCAGTGTAATGCGCCAGATACGCAGTGAGCCAGTCCAGCGTCTGCGCCGGATTCTGCACCGTGGCCGTGATCTCGCGCAGCCGCCGCGCCAGCGCCAGGTCGAGCGGCACATCGATCCAGACCAGCACATCAATCGCGCCGGCAGTGGCCGGCCAGGCGCGCCCGAGCGGCATCTCGAACACCAGCTCGGGTGTGGCGGCCAGCGTGCGCAGGCGCGTCAGTTCGGCGGCCAGTCCCGGCGCTTCCAGCTGATCGAAGTCGGCACCCGCGGCCAGCCACACTGACAGGTGCGACACCGGTTGCCGGGTCGCGGTTTCGTAATCATCAAAGCACAGCGTCGTGCTGCCCAGCGTGCGCGCCAGCGCCTCGGCCAGCGCCGATTTGCCGCCGCCAATCGGGGCGGCAATCGCAATGACGCGCGACGCCGGCATTAGCTGACGAACTTGACGTTGCAGCGCATGCCGGCCGGAATCTTGTTGCCGGGGTTGCGCAATTCCAGCCGCACGCCGAAGGTGCCGCTGGCCGCATCGATCACGCGATCGACCACCGTGACTTTGGCGCTGTAACTGCCGCTCATCATCGGGTCGAGCCGGACCTGGCCGGTCATGCCGGTCCGGATCGTGCCGAACAGTTCGACCGGTGCGATCACTTCGACGTACAGCGGATCGATCTGGACCAGCTTGAGGATTTTTTCTTGCGCGACATGGTCGCCCGGTGCCAGGTAGCGCTCGACCACCACGCCATTGATCGGGCTGGTGATGGTGCGCAGGGCCAGCACTTCCTGCTGCTGCTTGCGCTCCAGTCCGGCCAGCCGGGTTTGGGTTTCGAGCTCGTCCTTGTCGCTGGCCGAAATCAAATCCTTCTTGAACAGCTCTTCATTGCGCATGACCTTGCGCTGGCCGTAGGCTTCCTGCGCCTGGCGCAAGACCACCGTAGCCGCTTCCACCGACGAATTCAGGCGCGCCACAACCTGCCCCCTGCGCACATCGGCGCCGCGGTCCACCAGCACCTGCGCCAGCGTCCCTTCGACCGGACTGCCGACATTGGCCACCAGCGAGGGTTCGAGCAGGCATTCCATATCGTCGCCCATCTTGCGGCTGCGATTGCCGCTCTGGGCAGTGGCCGGTTTGACGGCCGCGCGTGGCGCGCCGGCCGGTGCCAGGTTCGGTACCGGTGCCGGTTGCGGCGGCACGAAGGCGGGTTTGTCGGCGGCGCTGGCGGACACGCTCATCAGCATCAGCGCAGCGAAACGGAAGGTGTTCATAAAATTCCTTTGGTTGACTTCAATTCAATGACCGGTACGGCAAACACTATTCGGCCCGCCCTGAAAACGACAGGATGCTGCCCATCTGCCGGTCGGCCTTCAGCAAACTGCGGCGCAGCACGGACTGGTTGCGCTCGGTGCGGCGTTGCGCGTGGCGGATCCAGCAACTGCGGCTGCGCTCCGAGCGCAGCAGGCGCGCTGCCAGCCATCCCGACAGTCCGCCGGTGTACGGCGCGAGCAGCGCATCCTGCAGCGACAGGATCGCCTCGACATGGCCGGGATCGCCCTGGCGCGCACAGCGACCGGCGATCTGGCGGTCGATGCGGCCGGCTTCGTGGCGCTCCGACAGGATCACGTGCAAACCGCCCGATGCGATGGCGTCGGCTGCCAGCTTGATATCGGTGCCGCGACCGGCCATGTTGGTGGCGATGGTGATGCAGCCGGGCTGGCCGGCACCGGCGACGATGGCGGCTTCGGCATCGTCCTGCTTGGCATTCAACACGCTGTGCGCGACGCCGCGCGCCTGCAGCAAATCGCTGAGCCATTCCGACGCCGCCACCGAGCGCGTACCGACCAGCACCGGCGCACCGCGTGCGTGGTGACGCAAGATGACGGCGACGATTTCCTGCCATTTTTCGCCGTCGCTGGCGAACACGCGGTCGGCCTGCTGCACACGCCGGCTGTCGCGGTTGGTCGGCACCTTCACCACTGCCAATCCATAAATGCTGCCGAGTTCGCCGGCCACTTCCGAAGCGGTCCCGCTCATGCCCGACAAGTGCTGGTAGCGCCGGAAAAAACGCTGGTAACTGATGCGTGCGAGCGGTTCCTTGCGCGGCGTGATGGCGCAGTTTTCCTTCAGTTCGATCAGCTGGTGCAGACCCTGTCCCCACGAGCGGTCGGCCATCACGCGACCGGTGAATTCATCGATGACCTGGATGGTGCCGTCGCGCACCAGATAGTGTTCGTCGCGCCGGAACAGCTGCAGCGCGGTCAGCGCCTGCAGCACCACTTCTTCGCGCCGCAAGGTCATCGTCCAGACCCCGCCCAGCGAGCTGCACAGGTCCAGCACCCGTGCGTGCCCCGGCTCGGTCATCTCGATGCGGCGCTCGCCGGCCAGCTGGCGGTAATGCGTGCCCTCGACCAGCTGGCGCGCCAGCGTGATGGCTTGCAGCGCCAGCTCCGCTTCGCCGGGCGAGAACACTTCGGCCGAGATGATCAGCGGCGTGCCGGCTTCATCGGCCAGCACGCTGTCGGCTTCATCGACGATGGCAAAACCGAGGCCGCGTAACAGCAAACGGCTGCTGCGGGTGTCGCCGCCGGAGAGTTTTTCCAGCCGCAGATGCAGCGTGTCGGCCTGGCTGCCGAGCACGATGCGGTCGCGCAGATAATCGAAGACCACGGTCTTGTTGGTGCAATAGACGACGTCGCAGGCATAGGCCAGCTGGCGCTGTTCATGCGTCATCTCCGAGGTCACCGCCGCCGACGTGATGCCCAGCGCCGCGTACACCGGCTGCATCTGCGCATGGTCGCGCGCGACCAGGTAATCGTTGACCGTGATGACATGTACCAGCCGGCCGGCCAGTGCCGCCGTGCAGGCCGGCAGCGTCGCGGTCAGGGTCTTGCCTTCGCCGGTTTCCATCTCGGCGACCATGCCATCGAGCAGCAGCCGGCCGCCTATCAGCTGGACATCAAAATGACGCATCCCCAGCACGCGGTCGGCCGCCTCGCGCACCAGCGCAAAGGACTGTGCCACCAGCGCATCGCGCAAGCCTTCGCGGCGCAACTGCTGCGCCAGCACGCGCGCCAGTGCGTGCAAGCCATCGGCATCGAGTGCGCGCAGCGGTGCCTCGAACGGCGCGACCTGCTGCACGATCGCCCGCACCCGCGACCTGCGCGAGCGCCAGGTCCGGTCCAGCCAGCCGGTGATGGCGCTGCCGGCGCGCTCGAGCAGGCTTTCGTCGTGCACTTCCTCGCGCTCGGGATAGAGCTGGTCGAAGCGGCCTGGCTTGTGGCGCATGACATTAGACATTGAATTTTTTCAGGAAAACGCGGCGTACCGCATGGAACCACTGCCGGCCCAAGGGCTCGGACGGATGCTCGAACCGCACATAAACACGGCTGCCGAGTTTGTCGAGCCGGGTGCCGGGCGGCAGTTGCAGGTCGAGCACGAACAGCTTTTCCAGCGTGCGTGCATCGCCTGACTTGTTCGGATCAAGCCCGATCCTGCCGCCGCCCTGAAAGCTCAGCGCCATGCCGGGCAGCTGGTCGGTCGCGCCCGGCACTTCGCGCAGCACCTGCGCTGCCATCACCACGGCGGGCTGGTCGACGGTACGGACTTCGATCGCGCGCATGCCCTGGCGCACCTTGTCGGCATCCGATTGCGGGATCACCACGCGCACGCTGCCCAGCGCGTCACTGGTCACGTAGCCGAGCAATTCGCCGCGCTGGACAAAGCGTCCCGCCAGGTTCTGTACGTCGGCAATGACGAAGGTGCCGGTGCCGGGACTGCGCACGTCGATCGAGGCCAGCCGCTGCTGCGCCAGTGCCAGCGCAACGCGGGCATGTGCGGTTTGCTGCTGCAGGATGTCGGCTTGCACGCGGCTGCTGGTGACCGCGGCGTTGTAGCGCGCTTCCAGCCCCGCCAGTTCGGCCGCCTGCACGGCCACCCGCGCCACCAGTTCCGGATCTTCGCAGCGGATCAGCAGATCCCCCTTGCGCACCAGCTGCCCCGGCTGCGCCATCACCCGCGTGACAAAACCATCAACGCTGGCGCGCACCTGCGCTTCGTCCGGCGCCCACACCACGCCTTCGCTGCGCGTGAACGACGGCGCCGGCAGCCAGAACAGCACCAGCAGCAGCAATGCCACCAGCGCACTGCTCAGGCCCACCGCACGGATGCGATTGCGCCGCAGCGCGGGGCTGGTGAAGACGTAGCTGATCTTCTTCAACACCGGTTGCACCAGCATGTTGAAGAAGGACCAGAGCGCCATCAGGATGCCGAAAATAAAAAATTTGCTCGCCACCAGCAGCACGATGGTGATCATCATCAGCATCCGGTAGACGAAGGACGTGATGCTATAAAAAACGAACCAGCGCCCTTCCCCGTGCGCTACCACCGGCGAGCGCGCGTCGGCCAGCCCGAACACATGGCGGTTCACCAGATAGCCCAGATGCTCGTTGGCACGCTGCCCGAGATTCGGGATTTCGAGGTAGTCCGACAGGATGTAATAACCGTCGTAGCGCAGGAACGGATTGCCATTGAACAGCAGCGTCGAGACACCGGTAATGAGGATGATGTTGTACGCAATCGCGCGGTCGGTGCCGGGGTCCAGCCAGACCCACAGGATCATCGCGATGGCGGCGATGAAGAGCTCGGTCAGCATGCCGGCGGCACCGACCAGCATGCGCCAGCGCTTGTCTTCGAAGGCTGACGCCGACGAGGCATCGACATACGGAATCGGCATCATCAGCAGCAGCATCACGCCCATCTCGTGGACTTCGCCGCCGCGCGCCTTGACCGCAAAACCGTGGCCCAGCTCGTGCAGGATTTTCACCAGCGGGAACAGGATCCAGATCAGCAGCAGGTTATCGACCGAGAACACCCGGTCCAGCATCCCATCCGAAAATTCGCGCCAGTGCACACCGGCCAGCAGGATCGCCGACAGGACCGTCAGGCACCACAGTGCGGCACCGAACTTGCCGAACAGCGGGCGCACCAGCGGCATCGCCCGTTGCAGCATCCGGTCGGGATCGAACAGCGGAAAGCGCAGCGACATCGGATTGCCGACGTATTGTTTGACCTTCATGCGCAGGTGCTTGCCGCGCCGCTCGTGCTGCTCGCGGATGTCGGGCGGCGCGTCGCTTTGCAGTACGTCGGCGCGGTGCAGGTCCGACATCAGCTTGATCATTTCGGATTGCGACGGCACCTCGTCACCAAGGCGCTCGCAAGCGATATCCCAGATTTGCTGCATGCTGCGTTCGCCATCCATCAGACCGATCACCAGATTGGCCACCGGCGTGAAGCGATGAAAACGTCCGCTCGCGTGATCCTGCAGCACATACCAGAGCCCGCCGCGATACACGTGGCGGTGGATTTGCGCATGGTTGCGCAGGCGCGGCTTGACGCTGGCGACGCGATACCACGATTCGCTGAACAGGGATTCGCTCATCGGGACGTTGTCAGATCCATGACCACACGCTCAGCCGCAACCAATCGACCAGCTTGTGCGTCCATTGCCAGATCAGCTTGCGCTGGCCGATGGCGATCTTGCCGATGCCTTCCATGCCGGGGCGCAGCTTGTCGCTGACCTGTTCGACATTGGCCTCGACGCGGAAAAAACTGCGTCCTTCGCGCGAACTGGTCACCGGCGTCAGATGCGAAATCACCAGCGGAAACACCTGACCCGGCAATGCCGTCAGCATCAGTTCGCCACGCAGTCCTTCGCGGATGCCGGTGATGTCGCTTTCATCGACCTCGAGGATGACCCGATACGCGTTGAGCGGCGCAACCTCGAACAAGGTCTGGCCGCGCTTGACCGCACTGCCCAGCGCTTGCGACAGGTCGCCGCTAACAACAATGCCATCGAGCGGCGCCGTGATGCTGGCACGCGCGAGCTGCTCGGCCAGCAAATCCATTTGCGCGCGCGCCTGCTGCACTTGCGCCAGCGAGATATTGAGCTGCACGCGGTCGGCCTTGGCCATCGCTTCCTGATACTGCTTGCTGTATTGCTCGGCCTGGCTGGCCCAGCGCAAATACTCCAGTTGCAGGTCGCGCTGGTCGAGCGTGGCCAGCACGGTGCCGGCCTTGATGACATCGCCGGCGCGCTGGCTGGCGGTGGCGACATAGCCATCGAAGGGTGCCACCAGCACGCGCCGGATTGCGCCTTCGAGTGCGGCATTGGCACCCACCGTGTAAGTGCTGCTGGCGATGCTGAAGAACAGCACCGCCAGCATCAGCAAGCCGGCGGCGAGCTTGCGGCCATAAAAGCGCGGGCCGGTAAATTTGATCAGCTGATCGCGGCCGAGGTCCTTGATGCGGGCCACCAGCAGCCGGTCATTGAGGCGTTTTTCTTCGAGGATGCGGCTGCACAGCGCCACCACTGCCTGGCACAGTTCGATCTCGGTGGGCGTGAACGGGCGCGCACCGGAACGCTCGAACGTGAAGCCGCCAACGACCAGGTTGCCGGTCGCGCCGACCACGAACGGGATCGTCAGCACATTGTCGCTACCATGCTGGCGCGCCAGCGCGGCGTGATCGCGCGTGACCAGCAACTGCGCCGCCGGGGCCGGCAATTGCAGCAGCGATTGCTGGTCGATGGCTTCGTCGATGGCGCTGCCGATGGCGCGGATCAGGTTCATGCGCTTGCCGATCTGAGCGCTGTGCGAAACCGCATCGACGCCGGTGTGATCGGTACGGCGAAACCCGACACTGACGCGGTCGCAATCGAAACGGATCGCCAGATCGGTCACCAGCGCGTGCGCAGCCGGCGTGAATTTTTGCTCGGTCATGGCAGAGGCAACCAGGTCCAGCGTCGTCATCAGGCGCTCGCGGGTGGTTTGCTCGTGACCGGATTGCTGACGCAGCAAGGCCGCCTCGATGCCTTGCAAACCCCATTGCAACTGGCGCGTCAGATCCTGCATGCCGGCGTCGCTGCGCAGCTGGGTTTGCACTGCGACCAACCCGTGCAGATGACCTTCGAGGATCACCGGATAAGCCAGCGCCGCCTGCGTGGCATCGGCCAGCAAGGTCGGCTGGCGCGACTCCAGCGCCAGCCCGGCGACCTCGGTCAGCAAACTGCCGGGCGCTTGCTGCGGCGGCCAGAAAGCCACCGGCAAAAACGGGCCGGTGTCAGGCGGACCGAGCACCATCACGGCACCGGTGGCGCCCTCGATCATCGCGCATTGCAATGCCAGCCAGGCACTGCCGAACTGGCGTGTATCGATAGGCGCAGCGAACGATTGCCAGAGCGATTGCGGCGTGCCGGCGAGGTCTGCGGATTCGGACAAAAGCAATCTTTCAGTAGTCAATTAAAACCGGGCAAGCCGGACCGTAGCGCGGCGTGCTCCTGCAGACCGCGTTCGAGCAGTTGCGCCAGCCGCTTTGCAGTATAGGGCGTGAGCACCACGGCGGGCGCACCATCGCCGTCGAACTGCAGCGTGATCGCGTCCTCCGTGCCGCGCACTGCGCAGGAGGGCGCCATCGCCGCCGGCAGCTCGCGCTCGTCCCACTGCGGCACCAGCGCGATGCTCATCGGCAGGTCCCGGCTCATGCCGTGGTCTCCGGTTCCCGATCGGTCAGGCTGTCACCCCAGTCGATCGCCACCGCACGACGGGCCGGTGCGGCGGCCTGCAACTCGACAATCGCCACACCGGCGAGGTCGTGGCTGGCGGCGGCAAGCGGTGCCGTCGCGCTCGCGACCTGCGGCCCGGCTTGCTGCAAGTCCAGACGCACGCCGGTGCGACCGGCAACGGCGGTGGCGAGCCACTTGCCGCTGCGCGCATCGAACTGGCGCGCGACACCGGAGCGCGCCTGCAGAGCTTGCGCGCCGACCAGTCCGGCAAGGGCGATGTTGAGTTCGCCACTGCTTTCCTGCGCGGTGACCGGTGCCGCTGGTGCCACTGGTACCACCGGTGCCTCCGGTGTGACAGGTGCCGCACAAGGCACCACCAGCTCGCCATCAGCAGCAACAGGATTCGCGGGAACACAGTCCGGATCGGCTTGCGGCCGGGCCGGACCGGCACCGGTTGCCGGACCGGTATCAAAATCGCCCGGCTGTGCCGGTGCGACCGCGGCCACGGCCTGCATCTCGCCGCCACGGCTATGCGTGACCACGGTTACCGGCTGCGTGCTGGCATCGACCACGGCGGCTTTATATCCCGGTGCGGCGATGCTGGCCAGCAGCTGCTCCATACGTCGCGCTGCCGCCAGCATGCCGGGCCGGCTGGTGTCGCGGGTATCGCTCGCCGGCGGTGCAGCGGCAAACACCACGTCTTGGGCACTGGCGATCAAGTCAGGCGAATTGGTGGCCGAACCGAAGCGCACCAGCGACACGGCCCTGCCATCGATGAAGGTGATCGCACCGTAATCGCCGACCATCACGTCCTGCGTGAACAGGCCGTACAGCAAGTCGTTGCCGACGCCGCCGAACAGCACGCTCAGGCCGCTGCCGCCATGCAGGATGTCATCGCCGCCTTCGTACAGGTCGATGGTCTGGGCCAGGCGCAGCACGCCGGCGACATACGTCACCTGCGCGTTGTCGCCGATGACGATGTTGGTGCCGTCACTGCCGAACAGTTCATCGTTGCCATTGCCGCCCAGCAGAACATCGTCGCCGATGCCGCTGCGACCGATGTCGTTACCGCCTATAGTCGGGCTGATCGTGATGAGTTCGATCAGGTCGCCGTTGGCGGCCAGCGTGACCTGGCCGTTGTCACCAAAAATCACGTTGCCGCCATCGCCCGCCACCAGCGTGTCGTCGCCGGCACCGCCAACCAGTACGTTGCGGCCTGCGCCGGCCCGCAGCGCGTCATTGCCGCCTGTGCCGGTATCGGTACTGACAATCAGCGTGACCACGCCGGCATCGTTGCTGACGATTCTGCCGTTGTCGCCGAACGCGATATCGCGACCATTGCCCAGCGTGATGCGGTCATTGCCGATGCCGCCGAGCGCGACCTTGTCGCCATCGCCGGCGACAATGACATCGTCGCCACCGCTGCCGGCGGTATCGGTCGCCGACACAATCAGCGTGGCGATCCCGGCCGCATTGAAGACGATGCGACCGTTATCACCGAACAGCACGTCGCGGCCGTTGCCGGCCATGATGCTGTCGTTGCCCAGACCACCGAAAATGACGTGGTCGCCATTGCCGGCACGGATGGTGTCATTGCCGCCTATGCCCTCAAAATAATCCGCTGACTGGATCAGCAAAGTCGTCACGCCAGCCGCATCGAGCGTGATGCTGCCGTTATCGCCCAGCACCGTCGCCTTGCCATTGCCCAGCGTGATGCGGTCGTTGCCGGTGCCGCCGAGGACGGACTTGCTGCCGTCGGCGGCGATGATGACATCGGCACCGCCACTGCTGTTGGTACCGGAAAAAGTAGCGATCAGCACCGGCACACCAGCCGCATTGAGCACCACCCGGCCATCGTCGCCGAACAACACGTCGGTGCCATTGGCGGTAGTGATGCTGTCGCTGCCGAAGCCGCCGAAGATGATGTGATCGCCATCGCCGGTGACGATGGTGTCGTCGCCGCCCAGGCCTTCCAGGAAGCCGCTGGTCATCACCAGCAAGGGTTGCACGCCAACCGCATCGAGCGTGATGCTGCCGTTATCTCCCAGCACGATCGCATTGCCGGACCCCAGCGTGATGGCATCGCTGCCGACGCCGCCGAAGACGCGCTTGGTGCCGCTCTGAGTGACGATGGTGTCGTTGCCGCCGGTGCCGTTACTGGTATCGGTGGTGGCAAGCAGGATGGCTTTGCCGGTAATGCCGAAGCCGACGCTGCCGTTGTCGCCGAAGACGATGTCGTCACCGCGATCGCTGTAGATCGTGTCGGCACCGACCCCGCCGAACAGCAGGTTGCTGCCGTCATGCGCGGTGATGCTGTCGTTACCGCCAACCGTGAAGTCGCGTGTCGAGACGTTCACCATCAACTGCGCGGCAGCGTCGAACTGCACCGTGCCGTTGTCGCCGAGGACGATGTTGTTGCCGCTGACTTCGACGGTGTCCGCGCCATTGCCGGCGATGACAATGTTGCGGCCGGACAGGTCGGTGATGACGTCATTACCGCCTGCGGTATCGGCAAAGCTGGTGACCTGCACCACGCTGCCGCTATCGCGCAGGCGGATGGTGCCGGTGATTTGCGTGATGACGCCGTGGTCGCCGAGCAGGATGTCGTTGCCCAGTCCACCGTCGAGGATGTCATTGCCGGTGGCGAGATTGTCGCGGGTGGCCGGTGTGTCGCTGCCGGCAGCAAGGTTGACCACCGAAAGCAGGTCGACCGTAGCCCGGGTCAGGCGCTTTGACACGTCGAGGTTGAAGCCGGCATCGCCATAAATATGGTCGTCGCCGTCACCGCCGAAGATCGTGTCATTGCCGGAGCCGCCGGCCAGCTGGTCATTGCCGCTGCCACCGTAAATCGTGTCATCGCCCTGCCCGCCGTACAGCGTGACGCCGGCCGTGGCATTGCGTGCATCGAGGATGTCATTGCCGCCTGCACTGAACGCGAAGGCGCGGCCGGTGATGGCGCTGGCGGTTGAATTGTAGAAGCTGCCATCCTGACTGGTATCGCCAAATACCACCAGCGGCGCGGCCGCACCACCGCCGCCATTGACGATGAGGGTGTCGTTGCCGGCACCGCCCTGCACCAGGGTCAGCACGTCATTGACGGTGGCATTGACCGTGAAATGGTCATCACCCAGGCCCAGCATCACGTCGACCACTTCGACCCCGTGGAAGGTGATGCCGGCATCGAACCGGCGCAGGTCGGGATTGGCCGGCGTGCCGAGATTGAGCGTCAGGGCGTTGCCCATGCCGAGGCCGCTCAGATTGCCGAAGCTGGCGAGGCTGACATCGGACGCGCCGGCCAGGCCATACAGCGAAGCGATGCCCGAGGCGTTGCCGGCATGGCCGAGCACGCCGGTGTCGTTCGACAGGCTGCCGTCATTGAAGACATTGAGCGTATCGGTGTTGCTGCTCTCGGCCGATGGCAGGCTCAGGACCGGCCGGTTGCCATCGGTTTCGGTCGGCAGCATGATCACGGCCTGCAGCGAGCGATCGCGTCCTTCGATGACGCTGCCTTCGATGAACAGCGGTCCCTGGATACGGCTGACCAGATGCTGCTGGACCGGGAAGGTCTGCACCGTGACATTGCCGACCGCGCTGGCCGCAGCCGGATTAGCCGCGACCCTGACCGTGAACGGGATGTTCCAGTTAGCCGCCGTGAAGGTTACGGACGGCACGCCATTGACCAGCGCAAAGCGGTCATCGAGGGCGCGGTTGTTGACGAAGTCCGACAGCGTGGTCTTGCCGTCCGACAGCAGCTGCACCGTGACCGGCGCAGCAGGTTGTTTCGACAGGCTGATGGTGTAGCTGTCGTCGGCAGTGGCCGAGACCAGCGTGCTGCCATCGCTCTGCGTGACGAGCAGACTGCCGATGTCGTTGTCGCGAATATCGACTGTCAGGTCTTGTGCCGACACGCTGGCATAGGCCTGGCCGTTGCCGCCATCGATGCTGCTGATGGTGTGGGTGATGACGCGCGAGGTGCGGTTTTCAGGGACGCTGTCATCGACGGCGGTGAGCTTGACGATGAAGTCCTGATTCCAGTTACCGGCATCGAAAGTGATGGTGCCGAGGGCGACATTGATGCGGCCGGCTTGCGCCGGATTGTCGGCGGCGATCAGCAATTGCGCAGCATCGAACTGCAGCGCGACCGTGACAATTTCGCCGGCCAGTGGCGCTTTGGTCAGCGACAGCGCATAGGTATCGCTGCTGCCGCCTTCGACGACCTGCGTGGCTCCGTCGGTCTGGCGCACGATCAGGCCGGCCATGTCGTCGTCGACCACATGCACTTGCACGCTGGCGATGGCGAGGTGATTGAAGGCGGCATTGCTACTCAGGACCGAGTGGCTGACCAGGGCGATCCGTTCGCCTTCGGCAGCGCTATCGCCGACGGCGCGCACATAAATCTTTTGCTGGCGGCCCCAGGCGTTCGCGCCGCTGCCGGCGCTGGAATCAAAGGTCAGCACCAGTGCTTGCGTGTAGGTGATGCCATCGACAGAGACTTCGATGCTGGCACCGCCGATTGCGCGGTCCTTGCTGCTGGCCTGCGTGGCCGAGACGGTCAGGTAAGCCAGCGTGCCGGTGACCGGTGGCGGCACGTTCATGCCGATGGAATACCACTCGGTGTCGCTGCCGTTCAGGCCGTTTTCGACCAGTTGCAGGTCGCCCTTGTTTTGCTGGCTGATGCCGATGGTGCCGGCACTTTGTCCTGCCACATTGAGCTTGATGCCGTCGGCATAGATACCGTTATAGGCCGGATCGCTGCTGCTCAGCGCGTGGTTGACAAAGCCGCTGCCGCCTTCGACTTCGCTGGCCACGATGGTGGCAGTGACGTCGCCGCCGATGTCGATGGTGTCATTGCCCAGCCCGCCGATGAGGGTTGTGACCACGCCGGCGGAGGTGCCCAGCACAAAGAAATGGTCATCGCCTTCGAGTCCGTCGACTTCGAGTTTTTCGGTATTGCTGAAGTCGACATTGAGGCCTGCACCCTGCACGCCGCGTTCGGTGATGACGAAGTTATCCGCCAGTTCGGTACCGAGCACGACCACCGAATCGACGCCGCTGCCGCCGTCGATGCTGACCGGGGCGTTGATGTTGTATTCGATATGGTCGTCGCCGCTGCCGCCGCTGACCAGGGTGTTGGCTACCGACAGGCTGCCGGCACCGTCCTTGATCGCAAAGGCGCGCACGATGAACTGGTCGTTGCCGTCTTCGCCAAACAGTTTCAGTGGTGCCTTGTTGCTGTAGACCGAGAAGCTGTCATCGCCATCGCCGCCGAACACAGTGGTGGCAAAACTGATGCCGCGCGTCAGGAAACCGAGCGTGGTTTCGATGGTGCCGACTTCATCGCCGGCGGCGACTTGCGGCGCGACGCGGTCCTTGCCGAATACCTGGCCGAACTGGAAGGTGTCGGCACCACTGCCGCCATCGAGCGTGGTCAGCGTGGCATTGTCATCGACGTAGAACGCGTCGTTGCCGTCGAGCCCATTGACCAGCAGTCGGCCATTGATGGTGTCGTTGTAGTTGATCCGTTCGACCAGCGGGCTGCCGGTATGCAGCAGTGCGACAAAATTGGCGCGCAGCAGGAACAGGTCGGCTTGCGCGGTGCCGTTGATGGTCAGCTGATCGGCACCATCGTCGGGCGCGCCGCTGTCATTGACGTTGATGATGAGGTCGGCATTGCCATTGACATCGACCGTGAACAGGTCGGTGCCACCGTTGCCATCGAGCCAGACCTGGTCGCGCACACCGCCATGCACCGAGCTGAGCGAGCCCAGATGACTGACCGTGATGCGGTCTTCGCCGGCACCGCCGTTGATGAAGGTATTGGCTGTCAGTGCCAGGTGATAGGTGGCATTGAAGCCCGGTGTGCTGCTGTCCGGATTGAGCGCAATCACGTCGTCGCCGTCATTGCCGGCGATCGTGAAGGTGGTGGCGCTGACCGTGCCCCAGACCTTGATCGTGTCGTTGCCGGCTGCGCCGGAGACGCTGATCAGCGGCGCGCTCAGCGTGCCTTGCAGGGTGATGATGTCGGCCTGCGATTCGCCGAGGATGGTGATGCTCTGCGCCGAGATCACGTTGCCGCTGACGGTGATGGTGCTGCCGGCAGCGTCGATGTTGGGCTGGCCGGTGGCATTGCCATCGCCGTCGCCCTGGTAGTCGCCGGCCAGCGTGATGTCGCCTTGCGCCTGCACCAGCGCACCGGCTTCGATCAGCAAGTCGTCGCCGGCCAGCAGGCGCACCGTCGAACCGGTGCTGCGAATGGTCACGCCGGAAGTGACGATCAGGTTGTCGGCTTTAGCATCGTTCTTGTCATGCGCGACCAGCACGATCTCGCCGCCGGCAATCATGTCGCGGCTGACCGTCAGCGGACTCATCGTAGCAATCCGGATTGATCCGCCGGCGACCAATGCCGCACCGCTGCCGCCATCAATCGTGCTGGCGATCATCGCGCCGGTGTTGGTCAGCCAGGTGCTGCCCCGTGTCGACTGACCCTGCAGCGTGCCGACGGCAGTTTGCAGGATGTTGTTGGCGGCACCGATATCGTTTTTGGCGAACAGGTAGGTTTTGCCGCCGGTGACATTGCCACCCGCCAGAGCGCTGCTACGACCATTGAGGATGCTGCCGTCGGGCGCGGCAATGAAGGCCGTGTAGCTGTTGCCGGTGCCGACCTGGTTGATCAGCAGGTCGCCGGTCAGTTCGATCAGGTGAGTGCCGAGCGCGCTGTCCGAGGTCAGCGTGCCGCTGCTGCCGGCGTAACTGGTGTCGATATCGACGTCATTGCCGGATGCACCGATGGCACCGAAGTCGGTCGCCAGCGTGATGTTGCGGGCGCGGATATCGACACCCGGACGCGATGGCAAATTACTGCCGTCGTTGCCGGCGTCGACAATCGACACATGCGCGCGCAGGCTGACGTCGCCTGTGTCGGACGTGATGCCATTGAGGTTCATGTCGCCCAATGTCTCGTGCAGCCAGATGCTGCTGACGGCATGCGCGGTGATGGTGCCGGTGCTGCTGAGGTCGGTTTCGAGCACGTTGCCGGCGCTGCCGATGGTGCCGCCGGCTTGCAGTTCGATGCGCTTGCCGGCGATCTTCGGCGTGTCGCTGTTGGCGATGCCGTCGAGGAGGGAGCCGGCCGATGTCAGGTGCACGATGCCCTGCACCGACGAGACACCTTCGACCAGCATGTCGCCGCTGGTTTCGCTGATGGTCAAGTCGTATAGGGCGCGCGCGGTCAGCGTCGCGTTGGTTCTCAGGTCCAGCGTGAACGGTGTCGCCACGCTGCCGATCGCACCGCGTCCGGCTTCCAGAATCAGGTTGCCGCTGACGACATTGACGCCGCTGGTGGCGGCATTGACGATGCCGTTCTTGCCTTTGATGCGGGCATCGGTGGCGGCGACGATGTGCTCGATATTGAGCGTCAGGGCCGAGCTGCCGGAACCCAGATACACGCTGCTGGTGTCGGAGGTGACATTGATCTTGCCGCTGGCGTCGACATTGATGTCGTCGCGCTGGTCGATCATCACTGCGGTGATGGCCGGTCCGGATGAACGGCCAGGGTCGAGCACGATCGGCGTGATCTTGACGGTCCGGCCGAATTCGGTGAACAGCGCGACGTTCGCGGCCAGCGTGATGGTGCTGGTGTAACGACTGCCATCGAAGGTTTCGGTGTAGCCGCTGACCTGATAGGCCACGCCCTTGGCGGTGACGTTGTTGCTGGCACCGGCGATCTGGATATGCATGCCGACCTGCAGGCCGGTAGGCGTCGCACTGCTAAAGCTGATGGTATCGCCGGCCGCGCCGTTGTCATGAAAATCCGCATCGGCCGTGATCACTGCACCGGCCAGATAGGTCACGTCGATGCGGTCGGCTGCCGCGAATGCCAGTTGCTCTTCATCGCTCAGGACCCGCTTGGTGCCGTCGGTCGGCAATACGATCAGAACCGGCTGGCCGGTGCTGCCGACGGACTTGCTGGCCCACAGCGTCACGTTGTGACCGGCGATGTTAGGCGCTTCGATATTGATCTGCGTATCGGCCACCGGCTTGAGCAGGCCGGCGCTCATGGTGTTGAGCAATTCCTCCTGTGTCCAGATCTTGATGCTGCCTTTGAGCGCATCGATCTCCAGCCTGTTAGCCGCGGTGTCGAAGTTGTGTTTTGCGTTGAAGGCGATCTCCTTCGTGCTCCGATACAACCCGTCAAGGCGCGCATAATCCGCCGCGATCTGGTTGTTGAGCGTGGTGATGCCGGCCGTATCGTAGTTCAGCGTAGTGCGGTAATAAACTTCCTGTTCGGCCGTCATCGTCGGCACGGTCTTGCTGCCGATGAGCTGGTTGCGGTAGTCCCAGTAAGTGCGATATTCCTGCACTTTGGCGGCCTCGAACGCTTTGACGGTTTCGGTGACCTTGTCGGCGGCATCGGTGCCGGTCAGGCGCAAATCTTTCCAGACGCCTTCGAGTAATTCCTTGACCGTGCGCTCGTCGCGCTGCTGGATGTTGTTGGCATCGATCAGTGCGCCGTCATTGACGCGGATTGAAATCGTGCCGGTTTCCGAGGTCGAGACGATGCTGTTGACACGCAGGTTGCCAGTGGGCGCGACCAGATAAATGTCATCCGCCGCCAGGGCGCTGACGCTGTTGTTGAGCGCCGTGCCGGCATACAGCGTGATGGCCTGGCCGGCCTTGCCGATGCTGCCGCTGGCTGCATTAAGGCTGATCGAGCCGCCGGCCTGGCTGGCCTTGCCGATCGCGCTGGAGGCATTTTTGGCGACGATCGAACCCTGTGCGGTGAGCGTCACATCCTGCCCGGCGGCGGCGACGATGGTGGCAATCGTCAGGTCGCCGATGATCTCGTTGATCTGGATCTTGCCGTTGACCGAAGTGGCCGTCAGGCCCGGGGTCGAGGCGACCAGCGCCCACTTGCTGGTGTCGTTGTAATTCTGTGCCGACAAGTCCATCTTGGCGGGCGTACCGGTGTAGCTGTAGACCGCACCCGCCTTGCCGTAGCCGGGCGTGTAGTCGTTACCGATCAGCACACGCTGACCGTGGATCACCGGACTGCTGTTGGTGGCGATGTAATTGAAGCTGTTCGGACTGGCCGATGTGCCGGCTCCGGCCAGCACCCATTTCGCGGCATTGGCAAAATTCTGCACACCCAGTTCGACCGAGGCCGCGCTGCCGGTGTAGACATACACCTTGCCGGCGACGCCGCCACCCAGATAGCCGGCACCGATCTTGACTTGCGTGCCGGTGACCAGTGCGGTCAGTCCGCCGCCGGTGGTGAAGTCATGCACTGGCGTGTCGACCAGGTCGACGTTGAGGCCGATGGTCGGTATCAGCGCATTGCTGGTCTGTAGCAGGCCGATGCTGCCGTTGGCAGTGAGCACGATGTTGACGCCGCTGATGTAGGCGTTGTCGGTCAGTTGCTCGATGCCTTTTCCGGCGATCAGCGTGGTGGTGCCGGTGCTGTTGAGGATAGGCCCCTTCAGCAGGATCGCGCCCAGCGACTTCACTGTCACATTGCTGCTCGAACTGCCAATGAATTCAATGCCGATGACATGCGACGCATTGATCGAGTTGGTATGGGTATCGGTGAATTTCTGCTCGTTGACGAACGTAGTCCACTGGGTTTCCTTGCCATACCAGGTACTGGTGGTGTGCTGGTCGGTCTGGTAGTTCTCCGAGGTCGGATCATTGAGGCGGTTGTACGAATACAGGTAGTCGACACCGGCTATGCTCGCGTCGGGCTCGACGTAGTAGTAGGCTGCATCGCCGACCAGCGTCGGCGTGCCCAGCGCTTCGGTATTTTGCCATTCGATGGTGCTCGGATCCTTGGCGAAGGCATCGATGCCCAGCCATGAGCTACTACCAAATGTCGCGGTTTTGCGCTCTGCGGCCCGCTGTGCTACTGCCCAGCCATAGCGCTGTCCGGTCAACGGATCGTAGTTGGACAAATCACCGACGGTCGAAAATACCGGTGCCGTCCCGCCGCCGGTATCGACGGTTTTGGTGACGACATCGCCGGCCTTCTGGTACAGCGTGGCGGTGAAGGCGCTACCGGCGGAGGTCTTCGAACGATCAACGATCAACAAGGTGCCGATGCCGCGTTGCGAGGCATCGATCCGTTTGATCTCCATGTCATAGCCGGTCTGGTTATCGATGGTGACGTTGGCGTAACCGCCCAGCACATTGATCTTGCCGGTACCGGTATTGGTGATGTGGCCATCGAGTTCGATAAAGCCGCCGCTGATACGCACTTCCTCGACCTGGATGTGGCCGGTGGCATTGTTGTAATAGACCGTGAAGTCGGCAGTCGACACCGACGCCAGCTTGACCAGCCCGCCGATCCGCTTGGCGAAGTCGATCTCAAGGGCGGCCGTCGTACCGATGGTCAGCGTGTAATCGGCACGACCGCTCTGCATCACACCGTTGAGGTTGATGTACTGCGCATTGACGTGGATGCGGTCAGCGATCAGGGTGATGGCGTTGGCATTGGCGAGTTCCTGCGCAGCGATCTTGGCCTTTTCTGCGACGATACCAGTGACACCGGCACCGGGCCCCGTGGAGCCAGGGCTATTGCCCATCGCCAGGTTGCTGACAGTTTTCCAGGTGCCGTAGGCTTCGCCGCCGAGCGAGTAAGACGTCACGCCATCGATGTAGAAATTGCCGCCGGCGATGATCGCCATGTTCTTTGCGCGCACTTGCGCGGTGATCCGGATATCGCCCTTGCCGCCGGTGATTTCCAGCCGCAGGCTGCCGGACAGGTTGCTGATGGCACCGATGACGGTGATGTCCGGGGTCGGATCGTTGACCGTGGCACTGAAGGTATTGCGCACGATAATGGCCGGTGCGGCGCTGGTGCCAGGCTGGGTGATGCCGGCGAAATACGCTACCGTGCCGTCCTGATTGAATCCGGTCAGGTCGGCATTGTTATTGACCAGCACGCCGTTCATGTACAAGCCGCCGTTGGTATCAGGAATCGTGATGCCTTCGAGCTTCAGGAAGGCTTTTGAATTGTTGATGATGGTCACCGTGGCATCGCCCGGCGTATCGAAGATACCGCTGCCCTTGAGGACATCAGCGCGGATATCGATCAGGCCGGCCTGCGCCCAGATCGGATTGACGTAGACCGTCAGCACGGTTTTGCGGATCTCGGCACCGGCAACGATGGTGCCATCGGCGGTGGTGCGCGTTGCACCGAGCAAGCCATCAGCGGCCAGTGCCGCGCGGATGCGCGTGATTTCATTGGTATAAAACGTGATCAGCGTGTTATTGCCCGACGAGGCGTAATTATTGAGCTGCGCTTGCGCATTGACCAGTTGCTTGGACAGGTCGCTTTGCAAGTCTTCCTGCACCACGCTGTAGCTGATGCCACCGGTTCGGGTGGCGGCCTGCAACGCATCGGCCGGGCTTGCGCCGGCGCTGCTGGTCTTGTCGTTCAGTATCAGTGTCTGGTTGCGGGCGATACCGGTGCGTATCGTGCCATCCATCGTGACGGTGCCGATCGCGTCGCTCGACAGCGATCCGCTGAACGATTCCGAACCGTTGATCGCGTCGGCAATCGCACTGGCCCAGTTGGTGGCCTTGGCGCGACTGGTCATGTTGGCATAGCCGAGGCGCTCGGCATGCAGCTTGGCGTCGCGCGCGGTTTCGAGAATCGCGCCGGCGGCGACCGTGATGTTATTGACCTGGGCCAGCGTGGCGGTCGAATCCACAAAGTTGATCGGAATGGCGCTACCGGCAAAGGTATCGGTGCGGGCGTTGAGCGTGTACTGGTCGCGGTCAAACGTGATGCTGGTGCCGGCCGAAATATTGAGGTTGCCATCGGCATGCACGACGGCATTGGCATCGATCAGGATCTCGTTGACGGGCCGGATATCGACCACGGTCTTGGCGACTGCGACGGTGGCGACACCGTAGGTTTCGGCCGAGACAGTGGCCGAGCCGGTGCCCTGCCCGCGTGCCGACAGATTGACCGTGCCCACGCCGGTCAGCGCTGCGCCCTGGCCGATATGGACCCGCGCGACATCGCTGAGCGTCCTGATGGTCGAGAACGCGCCGGCACCGGCCAGCGCGCCGCCGGTGGTCAGCGAGACCTTGTCGTAGACGACCAGATCATTGAGCGCGGCAAGATGCAAATCGCCGGCGGTCGCAGCCAGTCCGCGCACGTTGAGCAGCGCATTGGCACCGACATTGACGACGGTATTGAGCGTCATCAGCACGCTGCTGGTAGCCCCTGCCGCTGACGCCAGACCACCGGTGACGCCGATGATATTGGCGCTTTGCTGATAGGCCTTGAGGACATGGCTGGTCGCATCGATGGCGATCTCTTTGGCATGCACGATGACATTGGCGCCGACACCGGCCGTGGTGCTGGCAGTAACGACATGATTGGCCACCGCACCGGCACCGGCAATGACGCCGCCGGCGATGGCTTTCTGGTTGCTGTTGAACGCGGCCATGTGATCGGCCGACATGGTCAGTTTGCCGGTGCCGTCGAGGATGCCGATGGCGCTCCAGTACCTGGTATTGCTGAAATCTTCGGTAGCCAGATTGATCGCGGCGGTGGCTGACCGGCCCGGACCGACCCGCACCCAGCGCGTGGTGTCGGTGTAATCCTGGGTCGCCAGGCTGACGCCGGCGGTTTGCCACAGGCTGGTGTCGCTGTAGACGGCGGCACTCAGATCGACCCCTCTGACGGACGCGCCGATGTATTTGTAGGACTTCGGCGTGATACCTGTTTTGACCGAGACCGTGTCACCGGCATTGAGCGTGTCGACTATCTGCGTTGACGCGTAACCGGCCCCGACCGGACCGACATAGCGATAGCGCGCACCGATCTCGCCGGCACCGGCACCGGCAAAGCCGATGAAGACGTCGACAGTGGTACCGGTTTGCGGCGTCTGGATGCCGCTGTTGGTGGTGTAGGTGGCAGCGGCATCGGTACCGAGATACTGATAGCGGGTGCCGATATCGCCACCGCCCGTGTGGGCCGGATCGACATCGACGGTCTGATCGCGACGGACTTCCTGCAAGCCGTCGCCGGTGCCGAAAGTGGCGTGCGAGCTCGACACCAGAATCGGTAACTGGTTGTCGGCACCCAGCACGATGCGGCGACTATTCGCGCCGTCATGGATGGTCGCGCTGGTCGTGCTGATGTTGTCGGTGTCGGCACGCGCACCGGCACCGGCCAGCACGCCGCCACTACCGGCCACCGTATTGGCGACGTTGTTGTCATTACCCAGCGCGGTGATCCGCAAGCTGGCACCGGCAAGGCTGACGCCGCTGCCCAGGTACGCGGTCGTGACGGTATTTGATTCGGCTTTGCTGCCGGCACTGCCGGCAGCAATCAGGCCACCGACGGCGCTGAGCGCCTCGGCGTTTTGCTGCGACCGGCTGTTGGCCGTGACGCTGGTGGCACCACGGATGACCAGCGTGGCGTTGTCGGCGACGTAACTGCTGACGCTCGATGGACGTAGGCTGTTGCCATTGCCGGCATGGGAATAGGTCGACGCAACGCCGATCAGCGCACCGCTTGATGCTCTGGCATAGGCCTTGGCAGAATCATCGCTGCCGGCTAACAATTGCGCGGCGCTGACCGTCAGCGTGCCGGTCGTGATGCTGCCGCCGGCATGGGCCGTGACGGTTGGGGCGACGCTGGCATCGGCCGACGAGATACCGACGGCGATACCGCCGACGGCAATCCCGAAGGCATTGGCGATCGCCTTGGGCGTGGCACTGGCCGTGACCGTGACCGCGTTGCTGGTGACGATGCTGTGCAGCGCGGACCCGGCGGCGGCATCGACGACCGAGCCGACCGTGGCGTTGGCAACTGCGCCGCCGGCAGCCAGTAAGCCCCCGGCCGCAGAGTAGGCACTGGCAGTGGCCTTGTCACTGGCATGCGCCGTGACGATCAGGTCCTGCGCACCAGTGATATTGCCGTCGACATGCGCGCTGACTGCGCTGGCGGCGCTGGCGTTGGCAGTGCTCACGCCGATCGACACCAGGCCGCCGGCCACGCCGACCGTCTTGCTTTCAGCGGAACCGGTCGCCGTGGCTGACAACGTGATCTTGCCCTTGGCCGATAGGATGGCGGCGCTGCCGACGCGCACTTCCAGCGTCGGCCTGACGGTCGAGGTGGCGCTCGCGCCCGCACCGGCACCGCCGATGGCGACGGCCACTGCCGTGGCGATGGCCTCGGTGAAAACGGTATCGCTGGCAGTACTGGCAAGGTCGATGGCGCCATTGGTCGAGCTCACTGTGGCACTGTCGATCGTCGCACTCACGCTGCTGGAGACCGTGTTGCTGGACAGCGAGACGCCGATCGAGGCACCGCCAACCGAGCCGGCGAGCGCACCGGCACCCACACGCGCCGTGATGCTGGCGGCTTCATTGGCGCTCAACGCAATCCGGCCATCTGCCGTGGCGCTGCCGCCCCGTATGAAACTGGCGATGGTGCTGTGGACGGTATTGAACGAATTGGCACCGGCACCGGCGAACGAAGCACCGTCGGCACCGGCTGCGATGGACACTGCAGCGGCCACGGAGAGGGCCACGATCTCGGCCGAGGCACTGGTCGACAGCCCAATCTCGCCGGCCGAACTCAGCACCGCATTGTCACTGTACGCGCGCACGGTGTTGCCGATATCGTTCTTGGCGATGGCCACGCCGATAGACATGGCCTTGGCGTCGGCACCACTGGCAATCGAGACCGCCGCGGCGATGGTCTTGGCATGGATGCTGCCGGCATCGGTGGCACCCAGACTGATCTTGCCGCTGCCACTGGTGGTGATGACCGAGCCGCCACTGACGAAGGCTTCGACCGTATTGGTCAGTGTGCCGGTGGCCGAGCCGCCGGCACCCGCCGCCGCCGTGCCACTGCCACCGGCTGCAATAGCGATCGCACCACCGAACGACAGCGTATCGATGCTGGCTGTTTCGCTGGCAGCGAGAACGATATCGTGGTTTTGCGCAGTCGCGGTCGATGCGGTGATGCTGGCACGGACCGTGTTGCCGATGGTGTTGGTGGCCGTCGCGAAACCGATCGCGCCGGCTGCGGCGACCCCGCCACCGGCGATACTGATGGCGACGCCACCCGCATTGGACAGGATAGTCGAGGTATCGGTGGCGGTCAGGGTCAGGGTGCCGCCATTGGCGCGCACGCCTTTGCCGCCAGCGCTGCTGTTACTGATCGTTGCCAGGACCTGGTTGCCGATCGTGTTCCCGGAAGTCGCGCCTGCTGCTGCGACGGCACCGGCGACCACGCCAGCTCCGACGGCCAATGCACCGCCAAGGCTGAAGCTCTGGATGGTCGCGTTTTCGGTGGCTGTCAGACTGACTGCGCCACTCGAGATGACGGTCGCCGCATCGATCTTCGCCTCAACGAGATCGTGGATCGTATTTTCGGCAATCGCCACACCCAGCGATACGGCACCACCGACCATGCCGGCACCGAGCGCCAGACTGACACCGCCGGCATCAGCCTTGATGGCAGCGCTGTCGGTTGCAGACAGCACGACGCCGCCACTGACCATGGTGCTGACAATGCTGCCATTGCCGATCACGGCGCTGACGCTGTTGCCGATCGTGTTGCCGGAGTAAGCACCGGCGGCGCCGATACTCACACCGCCACCGCCACCCGCCGCACCCGCCAACGCGCCGCCTATCGACAGCGCCTTGATGACAGCAGTTTCATCGGCACTGACAGTGATGGCGCCTCTGGTGGCCGTCACGCTGGCGCTGTCGATGCTTGCCAGCACGGTGTCGGCAATGTCATTGATCGCGACCGAAACGCCGATCGAGGCGGCCACGCCATCACCGGCCACCACGGCCAATGCCAGCGCCCCGGCACCGGCCAGGATTTTCGCGTTATCGGTAGCCACCAGCTCGATCGCACCCGAGGCCTCGATACCCCTGCCGTTGGCGGCAAGGCTGTTGCGGATGCTGGCCGAGACATTGTTCTTGACGGTATTGCCGGAGCCGGAACCCGCAAACGAGCCGCTCAGACCCGAGCCGCCCGAGCCGACGCTGAGCGCCACGCCGATGGTCAGCGCTTCGATGACGGCCTGTTCATTGGCGCTCAATTTCACACCGCCGGCCGAGGTGACCTTGGCGTTGTCGATGCTGGTAGTGGTGGTATTTTCAATCTCGTTAGACGCGACTGAGACACCGGCGGCCAGCGCCGGTCCGCTCTTGGCCAGCGCGATGCCGATACCACCGGCCAGCACGCGGATCGTGGCGTCATCGCTGGCATGCAGATAAACACTGTCGGCGGCGGTGCCGGTCGTGCTGATCGCACTGGCATTGAGGATACGGGCGTCGGTGGTATTGCGGATGCGATTGATCGAGATGGCGCCACCGAGCGCGAAGTTGCCCGAACCGGCACCGGCGACGGTGATGTTATTGATCTGGGCGTTGTAAGTCGCGCCGACGTCGACGGTGCCGGCGCTGATGCTGCCGGTGACGTTCTCGATCGAGGCGCGCACCACGTTGTTGGTGCGGGAAGTCGGATCGTTGGGGTCACCGCCCAGATAGTTGTACGACACCGACGCACCGATCGCGCCGGATGCAGCGGACGCACCGATGCCCGAAATCGCAATCGCACCGGCCAGCGAACTGATGGTCGAATGGTCTGATGCGGTTACGCCGAGTTTGCCGGCCGCATTGATGCCATTGAGTGCGCCGATGTTGGATACTTTTGCAGTGACGCTGTTGCGGATGAAGTTCAAGGCGACCGAACCGGCACCGGCCACCGCGCCGGCACCGGCACCGCTGACCGCCATCGCGGCAATCTGCACGTCCAGTCCGGCAGGCAGGCTGGTCGGCTTGGCAAAAGTGGCGTCGACCGTGATGTCGCCGGTCGTGGTGCGCACGACAGAACTGTCGATCAGGGCGCTGATGGTGTCCTGCACGCTATTGACGGCAAACGCAAAACCAACCGCAAAACTGCCGCCGAAGCTGGCGCTGATATTGCCGGCCAGCGTGGCAATCGAGGCGGTGTCTTTGGCCAGGACAGCGACATCGCTGCCGGCGACGACGGTCGAGCCGGAGACGATGCCGGCATCGATACGGTTGCCGATCAGGTTGACTGCAAACGAGCCGCTGAGCGCAGCACTGTCGCCCGAGATTGCGCCACCAATAACGACGTTGATGATGCGGGCCGCTTCTTCGGCGCTGACAATGACATCGCCGGAGAGCGCGCTGACCTTGGCCGCCGTGATGTTGGCGGAGATGAGGTTGGCGATGTCGTTGACGCCAAGCGAAGCACCTACCGCCGCGCCGCTGAACGAAATGCCCAATGCGCCTGTGCCCGAGTTGACTTGCGAGACATCGTGCGCCATCACGCGCACGTCGCCGGTCGTCGCGACGACTTCATGCAAGGCACCGGTATTGCTGATGTAAGCGCTGATGTTCATGCGCACGTAATTGAGCGTCACGGCACCCGCGCCGGAGGCCTTCGCACCGCCAGCGCCTGCCAGCGTGACGCTGGTAATTTGCGTACCGACCGACGACGGCAGCGCCAGGTTCACGCCGCCCGCATTGATGGCGCTTTTCTTGATGACCAGGCGATGGTCAAATCCGCTGCCTGCCGAGGTCAGGAAAATGGCCTTGGCCGTGGTGGCCATTGCATCGGCATAGCTTGACGCCAGACGTACATGGTTGGCATCGACATTGATGACGAAATAAGTCGCGCCATCGATCAGCCCGCCAATGGCGGCATTGCCGGTCGCGCCCGTGCGATAGACCAGTGCGTCGCCGCTGTGCAGGCCATGCGCAGTCAGCAGGACCGTGTCGCCCAGTGCCTCGGCCAGTTTCACGGCAGATGCGTTAAAGATTTTTGCCTGTGCGCCAAGGTTGGCTGTTTGCTTGAAGTCGACGCCGACGATGCCGTTGCTGGTCAGCGTAATGGCTGTCCCCGCCGTGGCATCCGCCGCGGTGGCAGCGAGCTTGATGGTGCTGGCATCGACGCGAATGACATAAAACTGCGCGCGCGGATCGCTACCGAGTCCTCCGGGACGTTGCCCTGCCGTGACGCTGTAAGTGATCAGGTCCCCGGTGTTATAGCCGTGTGCGTTCTTGAAGTGAATGCTGCTGGTGGCGGTGTCCACGTTATCGACCGCAGCGGCCGGACCAGCGACGGTGACTGTCTGGTTGAACTTACTATTGGCGGTGCCGTCGCTGGTCAGCGTAATGGCTGTCCCCGCCGTGGGTGTCCACGCCTTGGCATCAGCGAAGGTGGCAGCGAGCATGATGGTGCTGGCATCGACACGAATGACATAAAACTGTGCGAGCGGATCGCTACCGAGTCCTCCGGGACGTTCCCCTTCCGTGACGTCGTAGGTGACCAGGTCCCCGGTGTTGTAGCCGTGTTCGTTCTTGAAGTGAATGCTGCTGGTGGCGATGTCCACGTTATCGACCGCGGCGGCCTTGCCAGCGACGGTGGCGGTGAGGGAATGATCTGCGCCGCTGTCCTTCGCGCTCAGCGCGATGGCGTTCCCGCCCAGTGCATCGGCGTGCGTGGCGGCGAGCTTGAGGGTGGTGGCATCGATGCGGATGACATAAAACTTCGTCAGCGCGTTGCTGCCAAGTCCGCCAAGCCGTGTGCCGGTACCGGCGCTGTAAGTGACCTCGTCGCCGGTATTGTAGCCATGCGCACTACCAAACTTGATGGTGCTGGCGGTGGTGTTCACGTCCGTGGCTGGCGCGATGGTCTTGATGCCGTCCACCAGCGGATTCGATTCCAGCGTGGCCGATGGATCATCGAAACCCGCCAGCACCAGCACGCTGCCGTCGGCTTTCACGGTCGACGCGTCAATGTAGGCCACGACGCTGGCCGGGATGACCAGCGTCAAGCCCGCTATCGAGACCGACTTGCTGCCTGCGGCTGCGGTTGCAGGCGCATCGGCCAGGCTGATCCGGTTCGGATCGGCGGCGTTACTCACCGCACCGACGTAGTTATAAGCGACCATCGCGCCGATGGCCGATCCTTGTCCCGATGCCGCTATCGACAGGGCTGCCGAGTACAAGGTGGCGGCCTCGCTGGCCGTCACGGTGACGTCGCCGTTGGCCGTGACGATGGCTTGATTGCTGATATGGGCATCGACGGCGTCGGCAATCGAATTGATCGAAAAGCCGCCGGCGCCGGCCGTGCCGCTGGCACCACTGCCAGCGATACCGACGCCGATCAGCAGTGCCGTCGAACGGGCCAGCAGGGTCACCGATGCGTCACTGTCGACAATGGCGTTGTTGATATAAGCCGTAATCCCGTTGCTGACACGGTTCCAGCCGAGCGACAGGCCGAGCGCGCCGCCTTGCAGCGAGACGCCCACACCACCCACCACTGAAACGATCGTCGACTTGTCGAGCGCATCGAGGGCGATGAGGCCGTTGGCGTGAATATTGGATCCGCTGCTGATGTGGGCATCCGTCGCATTGGTGATGATGTTCGCGCCAAAGGATGCGGAAGCCGCCGTGTTGGTGGCACCGGCCAAGGAGGCGGCGATGCCGATGATGCTGGCGTTTTCATGGGCAGTGACGGCCACCGTGCCGCTGGTCACCAGGGCCGAATTTTCGATCGACGCTGTGGTGTGATTGCCGACCACATTGACGCTGGCGGCTATTCCGAAAGCGCTGCCGCGACCGAGCGCAAAACCACCGGTGAAAGCAAAGATATCGGTGCCGTCGGTGGCGGCAACGTCGATGACACCGCTCGACGACGTACCGGTGCTGCTGTTGAGGATGCCGGCCGTGATCTCGTTGCTGACGATGTTGACGGCCAAGGTACCGCCGAGGGCCACGCCTTTGCCACCCGCACCGCCGGCGGCAATCCCGAGCGAAGCCGCGACCGAAACGATCGTGGCATCCGAACCGGCATGTACCGACAGGCCGCCCACCTTGACAAGATGCGCGTCATCAATGGTCGAGGTGATGTCGTTGTCGATCAGCGTAAAGCCGAGTCCGATGCCGTAACCACCCTTGCCGCCATAAGCGACCGCGCCGGCCACGCTAACGAGGTCCGCATCATCCCGGGCGTCGAGTTTTATTAAGCCGGCAACGCTGCCGTCCATTTTATGCACCCAGGTGCGCGTGGTGTTGGTGGTGGCAGTCACGGCGAGCGATCCGGCCACGGCGCTGCCCGTCGCGCCAACCGCCCCGCCGATACCGGCAGCCAGCGAGACGATCGAACCGCTGCGTTTTGCCTCGAGCGTGACCGTGTTCGCCGACAGGCTGGTGACACCATCAATGAAAGCTTCGGTCGTGCCCTTTGAAAAATTGAAACCGAACGCGCCGGCGACAGCGGTAGCATCCTTGTCCGGCGTCGAGGTTTTGGCAAACGAGGCCGAGCCGGCCAGCGACGCGATCAGGGTCGTGTCGAGCGCAGTGAGCTTCAGGTCCTGTACCGTCAGCGTGCCGAGTTGATGCATATAGGCGCTTGCATTGCCGGTCAACAGATTGAGCGTGACCGCGCCGGATACCGCGGTGCTGCCTTTGGCCTCGGCCGGTTTATCCGGCATGTCAGCGCCGGCGGACACGGCCTTGTCCAGATTGCCGCTGAGTTCCTTCATTGCGGCACCCCATTGCCCCTGAAATACGATCAGGTTTGCATCCCCTTGCGGTGTGCCATCGGAGCCCCCGGTGCCGCCGGTGCCGCCGGCAGGCGGCTTTTTCTCAACCGCCGGTTTGCTCGATGCACTGGCACCGGCGGCAGCAAGGCTGCCGACAAAGCCGATATTTTTAGCAGTGATGTCGACCGATCCGCCGGCGTTAAAACTGCCGGGCGTACCGACCACGATGGCATCCATGTCGTTGCCGACAAGGGCTTCGGTATGACGGGTCACGACATTGGTGGCCAGCGAAATCCCGACCCCGGTATTCTCTCCGCTAGCGACCGCGCCGGCGACGGCAAACGCATAGGTTTTGTCGAGTGCGTCGACAGTGACACTGCCAACGACGTCGATGATCGCGCCATTATCAATCTGTGCGACGGTGGTGTTGTCCACCAGGTTCACAACCAGTACGCCGTTGCCGGCGGTGGCACCACCGCTGCTGCCGGACGCGCCCAGCACGATCGCCATCACGCTAGTGCTGGCGGTCACATCGAGCTTGTCTGCGTACAGCTTGACACTGTCTTCGATCTTGGCGTTGACCGCATTCTGATAAACATAGAAACCCGCCGACGCGCCGACCGAGGTACCGCCGCTGGCCGCCTCGACTCCGCCGCCGGGACCGTTGGGGCTCACTTGCAAGTTGAAGGTTTTTTCCTTGTTAAAATTCAGACCGGGCACACCGGGAACTTTGATATTGCCAACCAGGTTAACTGTTTGCGCGATGCTTTCGGCATGTACCAGGACCTTTTGGTTACCGGTACGCTTCAGTGGATCCGAATCCTGGTTCACCTTTGCGCCACTGGCAATGACCGCATTCGCCGTATGGTTCATCACCAGCGTCGTGAACGAGATCGCGCCCGCCTTGACCTGGCCGGAGGCAGTGGTATTGGTCCAGGTGTCGATCAGGTGATCATTCAGCCCCAGGTTATTGTTGAGGTAGCCACCAATACCCGATATCAGGTTCTTGGCCGCAGCCGTTGCAGGTTTGCCGAGGTCTTCCCATACGCTTGAATCAGAGAAGTCGGTCGTGCTGAGGTTGGCTCCGCTCAGTGGCTCCACATCCTTGAATTTGTAGCGACTGCCAACATCGCCACCGGCGGTATGGCCGGTGACGATGTCGACGGTTTCACCAGTGCCAACGCGAACCGGCGCGGTCGCGTTGCTCTGGAACGTGGCCGGTGCCTGGTCGGCGCTGAACTGCTTGACCAGTTCGATGCCCCACGCCGATTCTGGAAGGATCTGGCTGTGCGTCAGTGCATTGACGCTCAGTTTGCCGATGGCATCGACAGTGGCATCGCCGGCGATACGCGCATCGGTAACGTTGTTGTAGATCCCGATGGAAAACGCCAGCGATAAGCCCAGGTCGGCCACTTTTTGCGCCGCCTTGGTGGTTTCATTTTTGGTCGATGAGCTGGCAGAGATATCCGGCCGCATCTCGATATTGGCAGTGACATTGATGTCGCCGCCGGCACTGACGACGGCGTTGTCAGGACTATCCGCGCCGTCGCCGATGCGTGCCGTTACGCTGTTGGTGTTGAGCACGAATGCGATTGCGCCGCCGATATCGGACGTGTTCGTGTCCGGCGAATCGATCAGTTTTTTCAGGCCATCGAAACGTTTGAGAAAGTTGATGAAACCACCCTTGGCACCTGCTATGAATGACAATTTAGCTGAGACGGCACTCACTGCACTGCCCTTCGCGTCATCGATCAGGTTGCCATTGGCCGGATCGCCAACGGTGCTGCTGGCACCGGTGCCGCTGAGATATCTGTTGATCCGCAATCCGGGAACGAGGGTGCTGGTGATGACCTCTTGCTTGTGTGTTGCTTTTACTGTGATGGTGCCGTCTGCATTCGCCACCTTGCTATCTAGCGAGGCATTGGTTTTGGTATTAGAAACATTCACTGCGAACGCCACTGCCAACTTGCCGTCCGGGCCGGCAAATGCCTGCGCCAGCGTCCGGTTGCGATCAATGGTGTCCGCGACAATCGACAGGTAGCCTCCGCTCGTCAGGGTTGAGGTACTGGTGGCGCTTGCAATCGACTGCGAGTTCTCGATGCTCACCGCAATAGATACTGCGCGGCCGGTGAAGGTGTCCGGTTTTACCAGCACATTCAATGTGTTGTCAGCCGTCGAGTGCAGACTGATCGAGCCGGTCGCGCGGATTGTTCCGGCAACGCTGACGATGGCCGTAGTATCAATAATCCCCACCCCGACACCAACCAAGAGCGCCGTCGGGCTAGGGCTGGCAATGTTTTTGGCGGTCGCTTCGGCCGTGAAATTATGGGCGGTGATGATGCTCGTTGCATCAATCGTGATGCTGGCCCTGGCTGTCGACATCGAAACACCGGCCATCAGCGAAGCGTTGGACAGTGCGCCCAGTAAGCCATTGGCCGTATCCACCAGCAGCTTATCGAATTCCTTGCTGCCCGAGTTAGGCGAATCGACGTCAAAGCGTATCGCCGAGGCCGTCGCCAACATGGCGACGTTCCTCCCCGCAATCGTCGAATTGACTATGGTGATATCGGCTGCATTGAAGTCAATATCCGCAAAACCGAGTCCGGCAGACAGAGCGTTGGTAAGGTCTGCCGCTGTGATGCTGATGTCACCATTTTCGGCAGCGGACTTAACTTTTCCTTCAGCGTCATATTCAACATAGCCGAGGGCAAGCAGCTTGGCATTAGTGAGATTGATGTGCTCGCCGCGCAGTGTGATGTTGCCTGCAGCTTCGTGAGGCCCGGCAAGGCCGCTGGTATCGATCGTGTAGCCATTGAGATTGATCGTGTCGTATTCGAATGACACGTTGGTTCCGTTTGCAACGAAGTTACGGTCGAAATTGAGGGTGTCGCCGTTCCCGCCCTTGAACGTGGTTTCGTTAATATTCGATGGCTGGGTAATGGTGACCCGCGCAAGATCTGCAGCGGTAACAGAGCCGGTCCCGAGCTGGTAAAGCTTGTTGAACAACCCGCCACCGTCACTGACCGTGACGCGATCGGTCAGCGCGAGATTGCTGACATCGACGTAAAACACGTCATTACCGGACCCACCCTTGAGCACGTCCAGGCCGCCTTCGCTGAACAGCGTGGCGCGACCGGTGAACGCCGAAGCGTCCAGCGTGTTGGCGCTAATACCACCATGCAGGACGGCAATCGTGATGCCGGTCAGGGTATCGACTTCGACGTCGTTTTGTGTCGAGATGGTCAACTTGCTGTTGGTCAAAACCATGTCAGCGTCGCGCGTCTCCAGCAGCGTGTCGGTGCTGTCACCGATGATGAAGTCGTCACCACTTCCGCCGGTGAAGGTATCTGCACCGGTCGTGCCGGTCAACCTGTCATTAGCAGCGCCGCCGTCTAGCGTGACAGCATTGAGGCCGGTCACATTGACATCGTCGGATGCGCCTGAAAAGCCGCTTGCGTCGATCACGTTATTGTCACTGCCGCCCGTCAGGATCGCCCGCTCGAAGCCGTCGATGGTATCGACCTCGATATCCATGGTCAGGGTGGCCCGGGTCAGGACGATGCTGGTGGCATTTCTTGTTTCGGAGACGGTATCAATGAAACCGCCGTCGCCACCATGGAGGATGTCGTCGCCGGCACCGCCGGTGAGGATGTCGCTTCCCTCGCCGCCGTCGAGGGTGTCGTTACCGGTGCCGCCTATAAGGACGTCGTCACCAGCACCGCCGTTGAGGATAACTGCGTGCCCGAAGCCGGAAGCGTCGATCAGGTTGTTGCTTCTGCCGCCTGTCAGCCTGGCAGACTGGATGCTGGTGAGCATTGAGTACGCCACTGCGCCGGTGACGGTTTGCGTGACGGCGACGCTACCGCCCACCAGCGCCGGAGTCGCCGATAGCGCACCGACATCGATGCCGCCAAGGTTTCCGGTGAACGTGACGATCCACGGACCAGTATCAGCAGGCTTCTTGACCACGACATCGCTGTCGCCGATAGCGGCCAGCCCGGTTAGTGCGGTGCGTACTTCCAATGCACTGGCATCAAAACGGATCGCCTTCGTGCGTTCGCCGTTCAGGGTCAGGGTGAACGTGCCGTCGGAGACAGTCCCGGTCAAACTGATGGTCTGGACCGAACTGACACCCTGCCCCATGTCGAGTCGGGTTGCGGTCAGCACCAAACGACTGTCGGATTGTTCGACCAGCGTGTTGAGCGTGCCGCCGCCGCCGTTGATGCTGTCGATACCACCACCGCCAGTGAGGATGTCGTTACCGGCACCACCCGTCAGGGTGTCGTTGCCAAGACCGCCGATGAGGGTGCCGCCAAGCGTGCCGCCAATCAGGATGTCGTTACCCGCACCACCATCGAGCGTGACGGTGATGCTGGTCGTCGCTGACGCATCCAGCGTATTGGCACTCGCACCACCGGTCAGGATGGCCTTGCTGATGCCGGTCAGCGTGTCGGTATCGGCCCCATCGAACAGCGTCGTATTGGTGAGCGTGAAACTGACATCGCGTGATTCGACCAGCGTATCGATGCCACCGCCGCCAGTGATGATGTCGGCACCCGCGCCGCCTGTAAGCAGGTTATTACCTGCATTGCCGGTGATGCGGTCGTTGAAAGCCGACCCGATGACGTGGTCGAAGTTACTGATGCTGGTAAAACCGCTGCCCGTACCGAGAGACAGGTCAACCGCGATAGCGCTTGCGTACGCCGAATAATCGACCGTATCGGCTTGCGTGCCACCGGTGAGGATCTGGAAATTTTCGAAGGCGAAGTAGCCACCGATGTTGCCCTTACCTGCTGCCGTGATACTCCACAGATTATCTTCATCGGCACCGACCAGCGTACTGGTCTTGCCCGTCACAGTTGTGCCGATCACCTTGGTGAGATTGACGACCCCACCCGTCGCCGTGGCGAAACCGGTGTTCAGATTGACGAGCACGTTGCCGGCATAACCGGCGTAATCGAGCACGTTGCTGCCGCCAACCGTACCGGTGAGGGTACCGGTCAGCGCGCCGGCAAACGTAAAGGTATTGACGCCGATACCGCCGATGAGATTTTCGATGCCGGTGGCTGACACCGTATTGGCCGTGCCGGAGCCGTAGCTGACGGTAACGCTACCGCCGCCGTTGATCGTGAAATGCAAATCCTGTGTGACCAGCGAAAAGTCGAGCGTGTCGGTGCCGGACGAACCGGTGACGGTGTCGTGCGCAAAATCATCGGCGAACTTATAGCTGTCGTTGCCGCCACCGCCGGTGATCACGTCGTTGGCGAGCGTGCCGATGAGGACATCGTCGCCCGAGGTCCCGGTCAATGCATCGAGCACGTACGCATACGCATCAAGCCGGATGGTGCTGGTATCGATGGTGCCCGTGGCGTATTCGAGCGTCCAGTCGCCACCGAGCGCGGCACTACCGGTCAGGTCGGTCGAGGCGGCCACGTCGGCACCGGTCAGGCGCGCCAGACTTTGCACGAAGTTGATGCCGTAGCTGCCCTGGCCGACATCGCACCCGTACAGCAGGATATCGCTGCCGGCGTGCAGCGCCCGGCCCCAGCTGGCGATGGATTGCTGGTACTGGTCGAGGTTGCTGCCATCGAGCTGGGTGCTGCCAAGTCGCAAGCTGCCGCTACCGCCATGCGACAGGATTTGTACGGCATCGAGACCCTGATCCTTGTAGGCGCCCAGAATGGCGGTGATCTGTTCGACGCCATCAAAGCGCGCATCGAGCATGACCAGATCGACATCGCCGCGATGCACCACTTGCAGAGACGGACCTGTGGTGGCTGGCGTTGCCGATGCCGATGCCGATGCCGGTTCCTTGGCATTGGCAGCGCCCGGCGCGAGCGCATCGAGCACGCCGTTGATCAGCGTGGCCACATGCGGAATCGCTGCATCGACGATGACCAGCTGGCTGCCGGCCGGACGCGATTGCAGGTAAGCGGCAAAGTCGGAGACCGCAATCGTGACACCCGGCAGCGCGGCACTGGCATCGGTCAGCGTGGCCTGCACCGCGTGCGCGGCCGGCGGGGTTTGCACCGCCATCGACAACACCACCGGTCCGGGCTGGTTGATCAGCAATGGCGCATCCAGCACGGCTTGCTGCACCGGCGGCGGCGGCACCACCAGGTCCGCTGACAGCAAAAAACGCTGTTCGAGTGCTTCGAACAGCGTTTTGCGCGGCATCGACGGGCGGGGAGCCCCTGAACGCCGAAGTGAACGTGCGACGCGACCGGTCAGTGCTGCCAGATTTTTCGTTGCCATGCCAACTCCCGTGATTCCGTTTTTCGTCTGCATTGCAGCCCGTGGTCGAGCGGCTGCGCGCAGTCAGTTACCTTGCAGTAGCCTTAATTACCGGCTGCCCTGCCGACTTGCTCCAGATCGACTTCGCTGAGCGTGCCGGCCGCTTGCTTGAGGCGCAGCGCATTGAGCTGGAAGTCGTAGCGCGACTGCGCTGCATCCCGCCGTGCGGCGTACAGATCGCGCTCGGCATCGAGCACGCCCAGCAGCGTCGAGACGCCTGCCTTGTAGCCTTCTTCTTTCAGGTGCTGCGCGCTCTCGAAGGCAATCACTGACTTGTCGAGTGCCCGTACCCGCACCATGCCGCTGACCACGCCGCGATAGGCGGCACGGGTCTGGCGCTCGACCTGGCGTCGATCGCGCTCCAGATCCTGCAAGGCGGTATCGAGATGCTTGACGGCCTGCCCGGTCTGGGCCGAGGTGGCACCGCCTTCGTAAATCGGGATGTTCAGGCGCACGGCGACATCGTTGGTATTGACGCTGCTGCCGCCGCCAAACAGGCTGCCGCCGGTGGTGCGCTGGTTGCGCGAGATCGCCAGGTCGACGGTCGGGTAATAGCCGGCCTTGCGCTTGGCGATTTCCTGACGCGCTACCTCGACGGCTTGCAGGCGCGCTTCCAGCAGCAGGTTTTTTCGAGCGCGGACATCACCCAGGCATCGGCATCGAGCGGGTCCGGCGAAGTCATGCGAATTGCTACCGGCAAGGGCATCAGGTCGGCTGTGACGGTGCCGGTCATTTCGCGCAGGGCCTGGACCTTGTCGGCCAGGTCGTTGCCGGCCGCGATGACATCGGATTCCTTAAGTGCGTTGCGGGCCTGGGCGTCATACAGGTTGGCCTTGATGGCCTGGCCGCTGGAGTATTTGGTGCTTGCCAGGTCGAGCTGGCGCTTGATCGATTCATTTTCGCTGCGCGCAAATGCCAGCGCATCGCCGGCCGCCAGCACGGCCATGTAGGCGGTGGCGGTGCGCAGGATCAGGTCTTGCTCGGCAGCGGCGTAGGCGGCGGCGGCCTGTTTTTCGGTGGATTCGGATTGCTTCCAGTTGCGCCACGAGGCCAGCCGGAAAATCGGCTGCGTGATCGACAGCGTCTTATCATTGGTCGGATACGACGCGCTGCCGGTGGCGAACACGGCGTTGTCGCTACTGAGGATGTTTTGCGAGGTGTTCGTGCGCCCGTACTGGAAACCGATATTGGGCAGCAGCGCCGCCCGCGCTTCCTTGACCGCAAAGCCGGTCGCTTCGAATTCGGATCGCATCGCCAGGAACTTGGGGTCATTGTTGCGCGAGAGCGCATAGATGTCGGTCAGGTTTTCGGCCAACGCCGGTCCGGCGGAGACGCAACCCAGCAAGGCAAGAACGAGGAGCGGCTTCAATTGGGGCAAGGTGCTAGGGGTCATGGTACTTTTCTCGCGTGACGGAGTGAGTGAGCGGTCTTTTCGGAGGGCATTGCCAAGTACAACAGCTGCACCATCGAGCGCTAAGCATGAGCGACTGACTGTGCGGTAAGAAAGTGCGGCGAGTATGAAACGCTGTGAACTAATACACAACAGAAATGTTGCCTAAAATTTAATTGAAATAAAGAAAACTTAATACCCACCAATAATTGCCTCCCGTTTGCAGGAAATCGTCATGAATATGGATCGTTGGGGCGTGCACTGGTCGCATCGCCGCGTACTTTTGCGTTTTGCGCGCGGCAATAACGGAGTCGCTATTGCACTGCAATACGCGGCCGTCAGGCAACTCGCCCGCCGGCTGGACCATGCCGTGCTCGCCTATGAACACACCCACGGCACGCTCTGGTGCGAACAGCACCGGTCACATGGACAACGGTCCGACTTTTTCCTGGATGGCGCGGAGTTGCTGGCTGGCGATGGCGCGAGTCGCCGTTGTTATCAACTGGTGCGCAATCTGCCGTTGAGCGGCTTCGAGCGCTCGTTCAAGATGCGTGCCGGCCAACTCATCAGCAGACGTTTTCTGGTGGGCTTGCCGGTCGCTGCGATGGCGGCTGCGGATGTCGATTTCCTCGCGTCGCGGCTGGAGGCGCCAGCGCCGTATCGGGCGGCAATCGGTGCGGCGCTGGCGCAAGCGCAGTACCTGCATGTCGGTTTCGAGCCGGATGACGGGCACGCCACCTGCAAGCTATATCTGGAATTTGCGGACGGGAACAGGGATCGCCAGCCACTTTACGTCGGCTACAAATGGGATCCGGCGGATGCGCAGCAACGGGCCATCTCGCACTACGTGTCTGCGCCTTTGCCGGACACGCTGGCACTGGCCGACGATGTCGCACGCACGGGGCTGGAGGACATCATCGCGCTGGCGACGCGCCGGGTGCCGCGGTCGGCGCTACGGTATGTGGATGTGACGGACCTTGATACGCAGCGCGTGTCGTTTGATATCAACCTGTATCCGGCCGGGCTGCGGGTGCGCGACGTGCAGCCGGTACTGCTGGCGATGCAGCGATATTTTTCGATTCCGGAAAAAGAGATGGCAGCGCTGATCGCGCGCACGGCCGACGCGGTGGTCGGCCATGTTGCCGGCGGCACGGATCGCCACGGACGTGCGTTCGTGACGATTTACCACGCCCATCCGGCGTCGCTGATGGCGGCCTGAGCCGGACGGTTTAATGCACGACGTCGCTGGTCACCGCCGGCATGATGGCTGGTGCATCAGTGCGACGTGCATCCAGACGTCTGGCCAGGCGGGCCACATTGCTCAGCGACAGCAGATGGGCATAAATCCAGCCCATGTAACCGCACCGCACCAGCTCCAGCGTGCTGGCATCATCAAGCGCATTGAGCTTGGCTTCATCGACAACCCACAAGCCTTCGAGGGTCTGCTTCTTGCCGTCACGTTCTATCGTGATGACCTTCGAAGTCAGCACACCAAGTTCGGCCAGCCGCGCCGCAAAAAGACTGGTGCGCTTCATTTCGCTATGGAACAGGCGCAGGAATTCGATGACGTTGGCGAGGTAATCGGTTTGACCGCCCTCGGCGGCAAACAGCGCCTGGCCGTCTTCGTCATTGAGGCCACTGTAGGCTTCATCGACGCACACGGTCAGCGTTTCGGCGTCATCGGTACCGGCCAGCACGAACGGATAACGGCGGATGAAGGCAGGGATATAGGTGCTGGTTTCCCAGTTGCCGGCGTCGGACACCATCAAATTTTGCTTGTCGCCGAGGCCCACCAGGGCTGCCAGTGTGAAGGGTCCCCCTTCCTTGCCGACAAATACGATCGGGTAATCCCGCGCCGCTTCGACAAACTCGCTGCCAGCCAGCAGCACTGAATTGGTATTGGTGGCAAAAGAAAAGTGATCCGGCTTTAGCTGGATCTTGAGGTTCTGGTGGCGTTCGCGATTGAGTGCGACGGCGCGCTCGTAAAAAATCATGGTGGTCATGGATATCTTTCAGGCGGCAGTACGGTGAGACGGCACGATGCAGAAACCCGCAGTAGTGAATGTAAAGCCGCTCGATTATAGGGCGATAAGTCTGCACGGCATTATTTTTTTGACATCACCTGACCAGCTGTCGCACCGCACTACCGGTGTGGCTAATGTATTGGCCGATGCCGGCATCTGGTATCCTTTTCGCCCGGCGGCTTGCCCGTCCCGACGATCTTCCTGAACTGAACCTATCCCCCATGGCTGTCGAATCAAACGCTGTTGATCCCAAAAAAATCCTGGACGCCCCCAAGGACAACCACACGCCGATGATGGTCCAATACCTGCGCCTGAAGGCCGATCATCCTGCCATCCTGCTGTTTTACCGGATGGGCGATTTTTACGAATTGTTTTTTGACGATGCGGTCAAGGCGGCGCGTCTGCTCGGTATCACGCTGACCCAGCGCGGCAATTCGAACGGCGTGCCGATCAAGATGTGCGGCGTGCCCTTCCATGCCGCTGACCAGTATCTGGCCAAGCTGGTCCGGCTCGGTGAATCGGTCGCACTGTGTGAACAGATCGGCGACCCGGCCACCAGCAAGGGACCGGTCGAACGCAAGGTGGTGCGGGTGATTACGCCGGGCACGCTGAGCGACGCCGACCTGCTGCCGGAAAAATCCGAGCGCTGTCTGCTGGCGCTGTCCATCGTCAACCAGCGCAAGAGCATCACGGTCGGACTGGCGTGGCTGTCGATGGCCAGCGGCGCGCTGCGCATGATGGAGTTCGTCAGCGATGCCAAGAACCTTGACACCCGGCTCAGGCAGGAAATCGAGCGCATCGCGCCGGCCGAAATCCTGATCTCCGATGGTACTGATGACTGGCTCAATGACGCCGCGCTGACCGCACGCACGCCGGTACCGCACTGGCATTTTGATGCGGCCAACGGCCACAAGGCGCTGCTCGAACAGCTCGGCCTGGCAACGTTGCAAGGTCATGGGATAGACGACCATAGCGCCGTCAGTGGCGCGGCAGGTGCCTTGCTGTGGTACGCGCAATCGACCCAAGGCAAGGGCTTGCAGCATGTGCGCACGCTGACTGTCGAGAACGAAAACGAATTCATCGGACTCGATGCCTCGACCCGGCGCAACCTCGAGCTGACCGAAACCATCCGCGGACAGGATGCCAGCGCAGCGGCACCGACGCTGTTTTCGCTGCTGGACCATTGCCGCACGACGATGGGCTCGCGGTTGCTGCGCCACTGGCTGCATCACGCCCGGCGCGACCAGCAGGTGGCGCGCAACCGTCACGCGGCGATCGATGCCCTGATCCGTTCGGACCAGGCCGCCGACCTGCATCGCACGCTGGGTGCGGTGCCGGATATCGAACGCATCACGACCCGTATTGCGCTGCTGTCGGCCCGTCCGCGCGACCTGGCCGGCGTGCGTGGCGGCTTGCAGCAATTGCCGGCACTGCGCGAGAGCCTCCTCGCTTGCCAGCGCACGGAGCCGGTGGCGCTGCTGCAATCGATACACGATGCGATGGCTACGCCAAGCGCTTGCCTGGATCTGATCGAGCGCGCCATCGCGCCCGAACCGGCGGCGATGGTGCGCGATGGTGGCGTGATTGCGCGCGGCTTTGATGCGGCGCTCGATGAATTGCGTAGCCTGTCGGAAAACGCCGGCCAGTATCTGGTCGATCTCGAGACCCGCGAACGGGCCCGCACCGGCATCGCCAATCTGCGCGTCGAGTACAACAAGGTGCATGGCTTTTACATCGAAGTGACGCACGGTCAGACCGACAAGGTGCCCGATGATTACCGCCGTCGCCAGACCCTCAAAAACGCCGAGCGCTACATCACGCCGGAACTGAAAGCCTTCGAGGACAAGGCGCTGTCGGCACAGGACCGCGCCCTGTCGCGCGAAAAAATCCTGTACGAACAGCTGCTGCTGGACCTCGCACCGCACATCGGCACGCTGCAGGAAATCGCCCGCGCGCTGGCACAGCTCGATACGTTGGCGGCACTGGCCGACCATGCCAAGCGCCATGACTGGTGCGCACCGCAGCTGGTGGCCGAACCGGCGATCAGCATCCTGCAAGGTCGCCATCCGGTGGTCGAAAACATGATCGAGCGCTTCATCGCCAACGATTGCCTGCTCGACGACGAACATCGCCTGCTGCTGATCACCGGTCCCAACATGGGCGGCAAATCCACCTACATGCGCCAGGTCGCCCTGATCACGCTGCTCGCTTACGTCGGCAGCTATGTGCCGGCCGCCAGCGCGACGATCGGGCCGATCGACCGCATCTTCACGCGCATCGGTGCGGCCGATGATCTGGCCGGTGGTCGTTCGACCTTCATGGTCGAGATGACCGAGTCGGCCGCCATCCTCAATGGCGCCACCGCGCAGTCGCTGGTGCTGATGGATGAAGTCGGACGCGGCACCTCGACCTTCGACGGACTCGCGCTGGCCTGGGCCATCGCGCGCCATCTGATCGATACGACCCGCAGCTTCACGCTGTTTGCGACCCACTACTTCGAACTGACGCAACTGCCGGATGTGCACGCCAGCGCGACCAATGTCCATTTGTCGGCCATCGAGCACAAGGACCGCATCGTGTTCCTGCATGCGGTTCAGGAAGGACCGGCCTCGCAAAGTTACGGTTTGCAGGTGGCACAACTGGCCGGCGTGCCGCAACCGGTGATCCGGGCTGCGCGCAAGCATCTGGCGCTGCTGGAAGCGCAATCAGTGCAATCGACACCGCAGTTCGATCTGTTTGCTGCGGCTCCACCTGTCGATCTGCCAGCCACGGCGGAGCCGGACTTGCTGCGCGATGCGCTAGAGCAGATCGATCCGGACAGCCTGACACCGCGCGATGCGCTGGCACAGCTGTACGAACTCAAGCGCCTGGCCGGCAACGCGCTGCCGTGAGATGCCAACTCACTGGCCTGCTGCTAGGCTTCGCGCTGATCGCGCCGGTGCAAGCCGCCGGCGACAGCTTCCGTATCGCCGTCCTCGCAACGATCGGTGACAACGCGCTAGAACGGGCCATCGCCGACACCGATGACGACAACCTCGCCTTCGTTGTCGTCAATGGCATCAAGGCAGCCGATGCGGCGTGCAGCGATGCGGTTTACCTGGAGCGCAAGATCCTGCTGGACTCAGCCAAGAACGGCGTGATCCTGTCGATGGCCGGATCGGACTGGACGGCGTGCCGCAACACGGCCGGACAGTCGATCGCGATGGAGCGCCTGACGCGCTTGCGCGATCTGTTTTTTACGGGTGAATTTTCATTCGGTGCCAGCAGGATTCCGCTGCTGCGCCAGTCCGGCACCCCCAAGTTTCGCAGCTATGCCGAGAACGCCCATTGGGAAGTCGGCACCATCCAGTTCGCGACCATCAATCTGCCGGCTGACAATAATCATTTTCTGGCAGCGGCCGGACGCAACAGCGAGTTTGAAGACCGGCAGATTGCCAATCACGCGTGGCTGCAGCGACTCATCGCCAATGCCACGCATCGCAAGCTCGCCGCGCTGGTTTTGTTTTGTGACGGCAACCTGATGCTGCCGAAAAAGAATCCGCCACCAAGGGACGGGTTTGCCCAATTGCGCGGCCAGCTGACACAGCTCGCCGCAGGCTACCCGGGCAAGGTCTTGCTGGTCCATGACGGTGCCGGCGCTACCGGCGATATTCGCTGGCGTGACAAGGTCGGCACGCTGGCCGTCGGAGCCGCCGGGGTCCGCCTGACCATCGCGCCGGACGGGCCGGCCCTGTTTGTTGTCAGCGATGGCGCAGATCGCAGCGGCAATAAAAAAGCCGCCGTCACGATCAAGTGACGACGGCTTTGACTGGTCCCGGTAGGATCAGTGGATAGGATGGCTGCGGAACTGGTCGCCTGATTCATCATCCGGTTCGTCGTGATGATGGCCGTGGTCACCATGCACATGACCATGAACGATTTCTTCATCGGTGGCAGCGCGCACTTCACTGACCTTCAGCGCGAATCGCAGTGCCATGCCGGCGAGCGGGTGATTGCCGTCGAGGACGACCTTGTCATCAGCGATATCGGTAACAGTAAAGATCACCGAATCATCATCTTCGCCGCCGTCGGGCAAGCCTTCAAATTGCATGCCGACTTCGAGTGGTGTCGGCAGACGGTCACGCGGCTCGACCTTGACCAGGGCGGGATCGTACTCACCAAAGGCATCGTCCGGTTCGACTTGCAGGTTAGTCTCGAAACCGGTGTCCTTGCCATCGAGCGCTTCTTCGATTTTTGGCAGCGTGTTTTCGTAACCCCCGTGCAGATACACCATCGGATCCCGGCTTTCTTCGATCAGGTTGCCCTGGGCGTCCGACAACGTGTAATGGACCGTCACTACGGTATTTTTGGCAATGATCATCATGCATCCTTTCGTTTGGGAGTTTGCCGGATTATACCTGCCCGAATCACGCCGGGTCAGCCCTGGCGACAAAATCAGCTGCATTCGAGACAACCCGGTTTGCCCCGCCAGCTATAATGCGGGCATGAAAAAACGCACACTCCTGGGTGATCTGACACCCGCACAATTCCTCAAGGATTACTGGCACAAAAAACCGTGCGTGATCCGTCAGGCGCTTCCCGGCTTCGGCCCCTTACTGGAGCGCGACGCCCTCTTCGAGATGGCCGCACGCGAGGACGTCGAATCGCGCCTCGTGACCCAGTTCAAGCAAAAGTGGGAGATGCAGTCCGGCCCGCAAACCGCCCTGCCCGCCCTGACCAAGAAGAACTGGACGCTGCTGGTACAAGGCGTCAATTTGCACGACGATGCCGCCGACGCGCTGCTGCGCCAATTCAATTTCCTGCCGGATGCCCGCCTTGATGATCTGATGATCAGCTATGCCAGCGATAACGGCGGAGTCGGTCCGCATTTCGATTCGTATGATGTTTTCCTGCTGCAGGCACAAGGCACGCGGCGCTGGCGCATCGGTGCCCAGACCGATCTGACCCTGCAGCAAGGCGTGCCACTCAAGATCCTCAAGCATTTCGCACCAACCGAAGAGTTCGACCTGGAACCCGGCGACATGCTGTATCTGCCACCGCACTACGCCCACGAGGGTGTCGCTATCGGTGAATGCATGACCTACTCGATCGGCTTTCGCGCACCGTCTTTCCAGGAACTTGGTGAAGCCTTCCTGACCTTCATGACGGATTCGATCGACCTGCCAGGCCGATATGCCGATCCGGCCCTGACAGCGACGACGCGTCCTGCCGAAATCAGCAGCGCGATGCTGGCGCAAGTATCGGCCGAACTCAACAAGGTCCAGTTCACCAAGGACGACATCGCGATCTTCCTTGGTGAATATCTGTCCGAGCCAAAGGCCAGCGTGTTTTTTGAAGGCCCCAAACGTCCGCTGACACTGGACAAGTTCATGGCTCTGGCCGGCAAGCGCGGGGTCGCACTGTCCCGCAAGACGCAAATGCTGTATCGCGGCGAATTGATCTTTATTAACGGCGAATCGTTTGAAGTCGACGCTGCCGATAAGGCCTTGCTCAGCGTGCTGGCCGACAGTCGCGTGCTGTCCGCTGTACTGACCGCGACTGCGTCACAGGACGTCGCCGAAGCGCTGCACGACTGGTACCGGCAAGGCTGGTTGAACGTGATCAAATAGATACTTCCGGGCAGTCTATTTATTAGTTTTTTAGTAACACCTGCTGTTGCAAAGAGTTACTTACCATTAAGCAAAGGATACGTGCCGTGACGCACAAAAAGCCGCTATAATCGGCCGCTTAGAAAAAACCTTTCTGGCGTCCACTGCGCGGTTGGCTCGGATTCTTTGTTGGCTATTTCTATAGAGCGATAATTACCGGTAATTATTCATCGCATAACTTTGAACCATTTGAATTAAAGGAAACACCATGAAAAAAGCACTGCTGATCGCCTCCCTGTTCGCCCTGACACTCGCTGCTTGCGGCAAAAAAGAAGAAGTCGTTGTCGTTCCTCCAGTCGTCGAGGCACCAGCTCCTGCTCCTGCTGCTACACCAGCTCCTGACGCAGCCGCTCCAGCCGCTGCTCCAGCTGCAGATGCTCCTGCCGCTCCTGCCGCAGATGCCAAGCCATCCGAAATGGCACCAGCACCTAAGTAATTTTAGGCTGATGCAAAAAACCGACCTTCAGGTCGGTTTTTTTTCGTCTGCAGAATGCTCAATCCAGGTCAATCCAGTCAAAGCCATCCGCTTGACTGGCAATCATGACTTGCACGGCATCGCCATCTAAACCAAGTGTCAATGCTGCTGCCGCCAGCGCTGCCGTATTGTTTTGCTGACTCAGGTGGGCACCGATCACCATGCGCAAGCGGGAGCGGTCGAGCGCCGCCAGAATTTGCGTGCTGCTATCGTTGGACAGATGGCCATAAATGCCGCCGATGCGGCGTTTCAGCGAGGGCGGATAGACCGAGTTCGCCAGCATATGCTTGTCGTGATTGCACTCGAGCACGAGCGCATCGCAACCGCCCAGTGCGCCCACCAGATGCGGGGTGGAATGACCGGCATCGGTCAGCACACCAAGTCGCACGCGCCCATCGCTGGCCACATACTGCACAGGTTCCCGCGCATCGTGCGGCACGGTGTAGGGCATGAGTTCCAGATCACCAATCGGGACCGCCACGCCATCGCGGCAAAACCGGATATCAACGCCTTTGCAATCGTCCCGCACTGCCTGGAAAGTACCGTAGCTGAGCCAGACCGGAACGTGGTAACGGCGCGCAAATTTGAGCGCGCCGCTGACGTGGTCAGAATGTTCGTGGGTGATGACGATGGCGCTCAATTCGGCCGCCGCCATGCCGATGCGTGCCATGCGACGCTCGGTCTCCTTGACGGAAAAACCGCAGTCCAGCATGACGGTGGTGCGCGTCATGCCGGAAGCTGCGGTGATCAGCAGCGCGTTTCCTTCGCTGCCGCTGCCCAGACTGGCAAACTTCAATGGAGCAAGTTAAGCAAATCCGGCGATTACTTGAGCTGCTCGTTGAGCAAAGTCAGAATACGATCGGCCGTACTCGACATCTCCGGCTTGCCGTCGGCATTGAGTACCGTGATCCGGCTGATGGTACCGAGTTGTTTCACTGAGACGCGGTATTTCTGGGCTGTCTTGGCCTTGTCGTCAGAGCTGCTGAACAGCCGTGAGAAGAAGCCTTTTTCGCCATTCGGCTTGCTCTTCGCATCCTGCCCGAGGTCGATATAGCGCACGAAATACATGCCCTGGACCCGATCACGATCTTCGACAGTAAACCCTACGCGGTCCAGCGACAGGCCAACCCGGCGCCAGGCGCGGTCAAACCCTTCATCCACTTCAACATAGGGACCGCCCGCATCCTTGCCGAGCTTGGCACGGTTTGGCTGTTGCACGGCCTGCGCGACAATGCTCTTAGCCTTGACTTCCTCGACACCCAGACGCGCCATCAGACGCGACAGGAATTCGGCTTCGAGGCCCGGATCGGCCGGACGGGGTGTCCAGACCGTGCCATCTTTTTGCGCACCGGTCAGCACTTCCTCGGCACCACGGTGGCTGATATACACCTCGGTCGACCCATCGGCCCCGCGCTCGAGACGGGTGCGGAACTTGTCACGCTCGCCCGTCGAGTACAGCGAATCGACCACCTTGCCCAAGGTCTTGCGCAAGAAGTCCTGAGGAATTTTTGCGCGATTTTCTGCCCAGTCGGTTTCCATCACGCCGGCTTCCGGCCTTTCGATATTGATCAGAAAACCCGACTCCTGCCAGAAGTCCTTGATCTGCGGCCACAGTACCTCCGGGCTTTGCTTGACCACCAGCCAGCGCTCGTTACCGTCGCGCACAACGCGCGCTTCCGGCGTGACTGCCGGCGCTACCACCGCCGGCGCGGCGCTGGTCGCTACCGGCAGCGTACCGGTCTGCGCGGTATAGCTCGATGCCGTAGCGGTTCCTCGGTTACTTTCGGGGATTGCATAGCGGCTGTCTTTTTGCAATTGAGTCAGGTCGGGTGGCACTTCCAGATTGGTCGTGGAAGCCTTGCTGGCGCTTTTGTAATCCAGCCGATCCGGCTCCATGATCGAATTGAGCGAACTGCAGCCAGCCAGTCCGGTAAGGGCAACCGCCAGAAGGAGGCTGCGGGCTGTTTCAGGGTTGGAGCGTAGGGTCATGTCGATGCGATATAAGAGTCGGATGGAAGTCGAAAAAATTTCGAGCAGGGACGCTTGTCGAAGCGGCTTATTGTAGTACGCCCGATTCGCGCATCGCCGCGCGAACCACCGCGTGGAATTCAGCGGCAAGGGGGACAAGCGGCAAACGCATGCCCGCTTCGATCAGGCCGATTTCCTGCATCGCCCATTTCAGCGGTACCGGGTTCGGTTCGATAAACAGCTTGTTATTGAGCGGCATCATGCGATTGTTAATCCGGATAGCCTCGGCCAGGTTGCCGGCGATCGCGGCGGCGCACAGTTCGTGCATGGCACGCGGCGCAATATTAGCCGTGACAGAAATATTGCCTTTACCGCCGCACAACATCAATGCCATTGCCGTTGCATCGTCGCCGGAATACACCGCAAACGTGGGTGGCAGCAATCTCAGCAGGTCAATGCCACGACCGATATTACCGGTCGCATCCTTGACCCCGACGATGCCTGGTACGCCAGCCAGGCGCACGATGGTGTCGTTGCTCATGTCTGCCACGGTACGACCGGGCACGTTGTACAGGATCGCCGGCAAGTCGACCGATTCGGCGATCTTTTTGAAATGCTGGTAGATGCCTTCTTGCGTAGGCCGGTTGTAATACGGCACCACCAGTAGCGAGGCATCGGCACCGGCGCTCTTGGCATAACGGGTCAGTTCGATCGCTTCGGCGGTGGAGTTGCCACCGGTGCCGGCGATAATTGGAATGCGCCGATCGGTGTGTTCGACCGCAATCTTGATCAATTCACAATGTTCATCGACGGTGACGGTCGGCGATTCGCCGGTGGTCCCGACGATCACGATACCGTCAGTTCCTTCTGCGATATGCCAGTCGATCAACTTGCGCAATCCCGGTAAATCGAGACTGCCATCGGTGTGCATCGGTGTAACGATTGCGACTAAGCTTCCCTGAATCATGATTATTGAATCGCCAGATAATGAGGTGGGTAATTGTAGCGGATAGCCGGAGGCTACGGGAAGGTGTCGGTACGCGTCTCTACAAACAATTACCTGTCCTCTGACAGCCGCAATAGCTCGGCCGGCATTTCGCTACACAATTTAATTGCACACAATTTTTGTCGCATGGCAGGCGTGGGAAAGGCGTGATAGCCGTCTTCAAAAGCCAGTACATGAACTTGGGCAGCCAGTGCCGCCGCCAGCAGTTCGCCGGGTTGCAGCAGGAAAGCCGGACTGGATGGCTTGCCGAACGCGCCATTGCCCTGCGCAAAAGTTTCGTAGATCAATACGCCGCCATCGACCAGGCTGGCGAACAGCAGCGGTAACAATGGCCGATGCAAATAATTGGTCACGATGATGCCGGCGAAACGACCAGCTTGCAGCAGTTGCGCCGCACCATCACCGTTTTCCAGATCGATGCAAGCCGTGTCGATATGCGGGCCTGCCGTGGCGGCGAGCGCTTCGGCCATGCGGTCCACTGCCAGCACCGGATGGCCGGCATCCGCCAGCAAGCGCGCATGACGGCCGCTGCCGCAGGCAAGATCGAGCACCAGGCCCGACGGAATGCGGGTGGCGAAGCGCTGTACCCACGCCGATGGCGCATCGGTCTGATGAAGCATCAGCTGTACGACAAGCCCATCGCGTCGCGCACGTCACGCATGGTTTCCTGTGCCAGCTTGCGTGCCGTATCGCGGCCATCGGCGACGATCGCCCGCACCAGCGACGGATCATCCAGATAGACTTGCGCGCGCTCGCGCATCGGCTCCTGCTCTTTCAGGATCGCGTCGATCACTGGTTGCTTGCATTCGAGGCAACCGATGCCTGCCGACTTGCAACCCTTCATGACCCACTCATGCGTGCTGGTATTGGTGTACACCTGATGTAACTGCCAGACCGGGCACTTCTCGGGATCACCCGGATCGGTGCGGCGCACGCGTGCCGGATCGGTCGGCATCGTGCGGATCTTTTTGGTCAGGCTGTCCTTGTCTTCGCGCAGCGCAATGGAATTGCCATAGCTCTTGGACATTTTCTGGCCATCGAGACCGGGCAGACGGGACGATTCGGTGAGCCGGCATTGCGGCTCGACCAGAATCAGTTTGCCGCTGCCTTCGAGATAGCCGAACAGGCGCTCGCGGTCAATCATGCTGAGGTTTTGGGTATCGTCGAGCATCGCCTTGGCTTGCTGTAGCGCCTCGTCTTTGCCTTGCTCCTGATACGCCTTGCGCAGTTCGGCATAAATCTTGGCGCGTTTGCCACCGAGCTTTTTGACCGCATCACGGGCTTTTTCTTCGAAGCCTTTTTCCTTCCCGTACAGATGATTAAACCGCCGCGCAATTTCGCGCATCATCTCGATGTGCGGCACCTGATCGGCACCGACCGGCACCTGGCTGGCGCGATAGATCAGCACATCGGCGGCCTGCAACAGCGGGTAACCAAGGAAGCCATAGGTTGCGAGATCGCGATCAGCGAGTTTTTCCTGCTGATCCTTGTAAGTCGGCACCCGTTCGAGCCAGCCCAACGGCGTAGCCATCGACAGCAACAAATGCAGCTCGGCGTGCTCCGGCACTTGCGACTGGATGAACAGCGTCGATTGCGATGGATCGACACCGGCGGCAAGCCAGTCGATCAACATGTCCCAGGTACTGGTTTCAATGATGCTCGGATCGTCATAATGCGTGGTCAGCGCATGCCAGTCGGCGACAAAAAACAGGCAGGGCAATTCGGATTGCAGCCGGATCCAGTTTTTCAGGGCGCCGTGGTAATGGCCGAGGTGCATCGCACCAGTAGGCCGCATGCCGGAGACTACACGATCAGGATACATAGTCGATCAGTTCAAAAGGAAGTGGAAAGGAGTGAGCAGCAGCGTCAGGAAACCGCGACCCAAGGCCATCACCGGCAGCACCCAGATCGGGTACAGGATTTTGGTCAGCGCCAGGCCCAGCACGATGAAGAAACCATACGGTTCGAGCTTGGCGTACTGGTTGGCGATCTTGTCCGGTAGCAGACTGTACATGACACGTCCGCCATCGAGCGGCGGAATCGGAAACAGGTTGAACGCAAACACGACCAGGTTGACCATCACGCCGGCCTGCACCATATCGTAGAAAAAGGGCTCTTGCACGCCGACGGCGGCCATGATAATCCCGAGCATGGCCCAGACAAATCCCATGAACAAATTGGACGCCGGTCCGGCAAAGGCCACCCAACGCATGTTGCGCTTCGGATTGCGCAAGCGCCCGAAGTCTACCGGCACCGGCTTGGCATAGCCGAACAGGAACGCGCCACCCGTCGAAAAGTACAGCAGGATAGGTACCAGAATGGTGCCGACCGGGTCGATGTGGACGATCGGATTGAGCGTCATCCGGCCCTGGGCATAAGCGGTGTTGTCGCCGAAATAGCGCGCCGCATAAGCATGTGCCGCCTCATGCAGGGTGATGGCGAACAGCACGGGTAAGGCATAGACCGCAACGGTCTGGATCAAATCATTCATGGGCGGAGTTTAGCAGAGGGAACAGGGCGTCCTGCGAAATGCAGCAGAACCGGCGGGGAACAGGCAGCGTTACCAAATCAGAAACCGAACAGCGCCAGCGGTCCGCGTCCGGCCCGGATCAGCACCGGCTCGTCGCCGCTGAGGTCGACCACGGTGGTGGGTTCGAGGCTACAAGCGCCACCATCGATAATCAGGTCGACTTGCTTTTCAATGCGATCACGCACACTGTCAGCGTCGGTGAGCGGATGCTCATCGCCGGGCAGAATCAATGTGGTGCCCAGCAGTGGCTGGCCGAGTTGTTCGAGCAAGGCCAGCGCAATCTTGTTCTCCGGCACGCGCAGACCGATGGTCTTGCGTGACGGATGACTGACCCGGCGCGGCACTTCCTTGGTCGCTTCCAGGATCATTGTGTAGGACCCGGGCGTGGCTGCTTTCAGCAAGCGGTATTGCTTGTTGTCGACCTTCGCATACAGCGCGATCTCGGCGAGGTCACGGCATAGCAAGGTCAGCAGATGCTTGTCATCGACGCCGCGCAAGCGGCGCAAGCGCGTCACGGCATCCTTGTCATCGAGATGGCAGACCAGCGCATAGCTGGAGTCCGTTGGCATCGCAACGATGCCGCCGCGATGGATAATTTCTGCCGCCTGATTGATCAGGCGTTGCTGCGGATTGTCGGCATGAATCTGAAAAAATTGGCTCATCAAACAAAACGGCGGCCACTACGGCCGCCGTCCCCAAATAAAATAACGGTTAGCGCTGGCCGCGCAGCGCGGCAATGCGTTGCTCCATCGGCGGATGCGTCGAAAACAGTTCCATGAATCCGGGCTTGTCGCTGATACCCATCGAGGCCATCGACTGCGGTAGCGCGTTCGGGGTCATGCCACTGAGGCGTTGCAGTGCGCGCACCATCGGTTCGGACGAGCCCAGCAGTTTGGCCGAGCCGGCGTCGGCGCGGAATTCGCGGTGACGGGAGAACCAGGCGACGATGATGGAGGCACCGATACCAAGAACAATTTGCGCCACGATCACCGTCACCATATAGCCGATGCCGGGGCCGCTATTGCTGTCGCCGCGGGACAGAGCGCGATCGACTGCATAGCCGATCACGCGCGACAGGAACACCACAAAGGTATTCACGACACCCTGGATCAGCATCATGGTCACCATGTCGCCATTGGCAACGTGGGCGATTTCGTGGGCCAGAACGGCTTCGATTTCTTCCTTGTTCATCGATTCGAGCAAGCCGGTCGAGACCGCCACCAGCGCCGAATTTTTGAAGGCACCGGTCGCGAACGCATTGGCCTCGCCGTCGTAGATGGCCACTTCCGGCATCGTGATTCCGGCCCGCATCGCGAGCTTCTCGACGGTGCTGATCAGCCAGAGTTCAGTTGAATTACTTGGTGATTCAATGACCCGGGCACCGGTGGAACGCTTGGCCATCCACTTGCTGATAAGCAGCGAGAAAATCGAACCGGCAAAGCCGACGATCAGCGAGAACACCATCAACATCGGTAAGTTCAGTCCGGCCTGCGTAATGAAGCGGTCGACGCCCAGCACCGACAGCACGACGGACAGGACGAGCATCACCGCAATATTGGTGGCCAGGAACAGGAAAATTCGTTTCATACAAGACACTCCGGAGTGGGGTTGGCACGTGGAGCGCAGATGCGGCCGTCGGCCCCGGATTTCAAGACCTGCGCTGCAGGTCCCAATCAGCCCAGACCGGCGTGACCGATGGTGGCAACGGCGGCAAGGCTCCGAGATCGACACGCGACTCGCCGGGACCATGAAAATCGGAACCCCGTGAGGCCCGCAAGCCGTAACGCGTGGCCATCCGGGCGAAGGTATCGTACTGATCGACCGTGTGGCTGCCGGTCATGACTTCGATGGCGCTGCCGCCGTAGCTGATGAATTCATCCAGGAAGGCACCCAGCTGCAGATCACTGAAATCATACCGTCCGGGATGGGCGACGACCGCCGTGCCGCCGGCCCCGCGTATCCACTGAACCGCCTGCTTCAGTGTGGCCCAGCGATGTGGCACGTAGCCGGGACGGCCTTCGATCAGGTACTTGCTGAAGACATCCGGCACGTCGCGACATTCGCCGATTTCAATCAGGTAGCGCGCGAAATGGGTACGTGAAATCAAGTCCGGATTACCGACAAAATTGAGGGCACCCTCGAACGCATCGGGTATGCCTACCATCGCCAGTTGATCCGCCATGTCGTGCGCGCGTTGTTCGCGCCCCGAGCGCGTAGAGTCCAGGCCCAGCACCAGTTGCGGATTGGTTTCGTCGATTTGCAGACCGACGATGTGGACGGTTTCGCCAGCCCAGGTAATCGAGATTTCGACGCCGGCAATGAATTGCAGATCGAGCGCGTGTGCGGCATGGCGCGCCTCGGCAATGCCACTGACTTCGTCATGGTCGGTCAAGGCCCAGACATCGACGCCGTTGGCCTTGGCACGCGCAGCGACTTGCGCCGGCGCCAGCAAACCGTCAGAAAAAGTGGAATGGCAATGCAGATCGATATTCAGCACGGGGACGACGCAGTTCAAACAATTGGGGAGACCAATTGTAGCGTGATGCAGGCCTTCGCATCGCCGCGTGGCCCGGCGGCCCGTTACAGCAGGAAATCCTCCACCAATTGCGCCAGTTGTTCGGGCTGGTCGTGATGCAGCATGTGCCCGGCCTGATCGATCATCGCGGTCTGCACCGAGGGCAGGAAGGCGATGCGCCTGTCGATCTCGACACGTGCCTGTTCCTTCGGCCCCATCCAGCGCCAGACATCGGTCTGCGCCGCTTCGACCCACAGCACCGGCGCAGTGATGCGCTGCCAGCAGGCCATCGCTTCGTCGACCTGGTAGAGCAGCGGACTCGATTGCTTGTGGGCGGCGTCGCCGAGGATGCGCCAGCTGCCATCATCCTGCTGCGCCGCCCAATGGCCGGACAGGAACGCAGCGCGGGCATTCGACAGGCGCGGATTGGTTTTTTGCAGCCGGGCCGCGACTTCGGCTTGCGATGCGTAGGGTCGCAACGGACTTGATACCGCCAGCTCTTCCAGCCATTTTTCATAGCGGCGCGGTGCCTGTTCCGGACGGGTCACCGGCATGCCGAAGCCTTCGAGGTTGATCAGTTTTGCGACGCGTTCAGGACGGATACCCGCATACAGCGTCGCGACATTGGCACCCATGCTATGACCCAGCAGATTGACTGCCTGCGCCGGTGCGTAATGGTTCAGGATGGCATCGAGGTCACCAAGGTAATCGGCAAACCAGTAGCTGTCCGCACCGGAATTTTCGGTCAGGCCGAAGCCGCGCCAGTCCGGCGCAATCACATGCCAGTCGCGCGCCAGATGATCGACGACAAACTGGAACGACGCCGAGACATCCATCCAGCCATGCACCATGAATAACAGCGGCGCGTCCGGATTACCCCAATGGCGAATGTGGTAACGCAGACCGCGTACCGTGATAAATTCCGAGCGGGAAGCTTTCATGTTTTCCTGTATGCGAGATGTAGAGCAAAGTGCAAGCGATGCGACCGAATAGAACGACCGTGCAAAATTATACCGGAGTACACATGCCTGCAGTCAGCAAGACCCCCGTCCAAGACCAGTACCAAAGCCTGTATGACGACTTCGTCTGGCATGTCCCGACCCGCTTCAACATCGCTGAGGTATGCAGCCGGCGCTGGGCCAAGGACCCCGAACGCATCGCGCTGCTGTGCGATGACGAGTCCGGCGAGCACAGCGCGCTGACCTATCAGGAATTGCATGACGAAGCCAATCGCCTGTCCAACGCGCTGCGCTACCTCGGCATCGGCCAGCAGCACTGCGTGGCCATCATCCTGCCGCAGCGCGCCGAGACCGCGATCGCGCACATGGCCTGCTATCAGCTCGGCGCAGTGGCCATGCCGATGTCCATCCTGTTCGGCCCTGACGCACTCGAGTACCGCTTGCAGGACAGCGCCGCCAGCGTCGCCATCGTCGACCAGGCCGGACTTGACAACCTGCTGGCCAGTCGGGCGCACTGCCCTGCCCTCAAGCACCTCATTTACGTCGACGGCGAGCATGTCGATTGCCTTGACTGGCACGAATTGCTGGCCGAGGCATCGACGGTCTTTACACCCGTCGATACGCTGGCGACCGATCCCGCCATCCTGATTTACACCAGCGGCACGACAGGCGCACCGAAAGGCGCATTGCTGCCGCACGCCGCCGTGATCGGCAACCTGACAGGCTTCGTCGCATCGCAAAACTGGTTTCCTAAAAAAGGCGATGTGTTCTGGTCGCCGGCCGATTGGGCCTGGACCGGCGGCCTGATGGATGCGCTGCTGCCGACGCTGTACTTCGGTCAGGCCATCGTCGGCTATCAGGGCCGCTTCAGTGCCGAGGTCGCCTTCCGGCTGATGGAAAAACACGCAGTCACCAATACCTTCCTGTTCCCGACCGCCCTGAAGATGATGATGAAAGCGGTGCCCTTGCCGCGCAAAACTTACAAGCTGAAACTGCGCGCCATCATGAGCGCCGGCGAAGCGGTCGGCGATGCGGTGTTCCACTGGGGCCAAAAAGCGCTTGGCGTGACCATCAATGAAATGTTCGGCCAGACCGAAATGAACTACATCGTCGGCAATAGCGCCGCCAAATGGCCGGCGCGTCCGGGCAGCATGGGTCGTCCGTATCCCGGTCACCGGGTTGCCGTCGTCGACGCTGACGGCAAGGTACTGCCGGCCGGCAGCATCGGCGATGTCGCGCTCAACCGTACCGACCGGCATGGCATGCCGGACCCGATTTTCTTCCTCGGCTACTGGAACAATCCGCAAGCCACCGCCGACAAGTTTCGCGGCGACTGGTGCTGCACCGGCGACCTGGCACTGATGGATGAGGATGGCTACCTGTGGTACCAGGGCCGTGCCGATGACATGTTCAAAGCGGCGGGCTATCGCATCGGGCCGTCCGAAATCGAGAACTGCCTGGTCAAGCATGCGGCCGTCGCCAATGCCGCCGTGGTGCCCAAGCCGGACGCCGAGCGTGGCAATCTGGTTAAGGCCTTCGTGGTGCTGGTCGATAGTGTCGCGCGCAATCCGCTGGCCGATGCAGCACTGAAGACTGAGTTGCAAGCGCACGTGAAATCACAGCTGGCACCGTACGAATATCCGAAAGAGATCGAGTTCATCGATGCGCTGCCGATGACCACCACCGGCAAGGTGCAGCGGCGCGTGCTGCGCGAACTGGAGCGCGACCGCGCCGGCACGCCATCCTGATTCTGCGGCGGCAGTAAAATGCCGCCTTTACCGCATTCATTGACAGGATATTTTTCATGGCCATCTACCAGTACGGCGAGCACACGCCGCAAATTGATCCGTCGGCCTACGTCACCGACGAAGCCACACTGATCGGCAAGGTGCGCCTCGCCGCTAACAGCAGCGTGTGGTTCCATGTCACGCTGCGCGGCGACAACGAGCTCATCAGCGTCGGCGAAAACAGCAACGTCCAGGAAGGCGCGGTCTGCCATACCGACATCGGCTATCCGCTGACCATCGGCGACAACGTCACCGTCGGTCATCAAGCGATGCTGCATGGTTGCACCATCGGCGAAGGATCGCTGATCGGCATCCAGGCCATTATCCTCAACGGCGCAAAAATCGGCCGTCACTGCCTGGTCGGTGCCGGTGCACTGGTCACCGAGGGCAAGGAATTTCCGGACCATTCACTGATCATCGGCTCGCCCGCAAAAGCCGTACGCACGCTGACCGCCGACGAAATCACCAAGCTCAGCGGCAGCGCTGCCAGCTACGTGGCGCGCGCGCAATCGTTCAAGACCACGCTGACAAAGGTGCTGGCATGAGCGATACCAAGAGCCCCGATACGCTGCAAAAATTCATGTTCGAAGGTGCTCCGGTACGCGGCGAACTGGTCGAGTTATCGGCCACCTGGCGACAGGTGCAGCAACGGCGTGACTATCCGCCCGCCGTCAAGACACTGCTCGGCGAGATGATGGCAGCAGCAGCCCTGCTATCAGCCAACCTGAAGTTCAATGGCGCGATCGTCATGCAGATTTACGGCGATGGTCCGGTACGCCTGCTGGTGGTCGAATGCGATGGCGACCTGCACATGCGCGCCACCGCCAAGTTCGATGCCGACGCCATCATCAGCGAAGCATCGATGCTGCCCGACCTGGTGAACCTGAACGGCAAGGGCCGTTTTGTCATCACGCTGGACCCGAAAGACAAGCTGCCCGGCCAGCAAGCCTACCAGGGCGTCGTGCCACTCGACGGCGACTCGATTGCCACCGTCATCGAACACTACATGCTGCGTTCGGAACAGCTCGATACGCGCTTGTGGCTGGCCGCCGATGCCAATGTCTCGCGCGGTCTGCTGCTACAAAAACTGCCGAGCACGGGCGGTATCGATGCACCTGTCGATGATGACCTTGCCACCTGGGATCGCAGCGTGATGCTGGGCTCGACACTGCGCAATGCCGAACTGCTGGAGACGGATATCGAGACGCTGATGCGCCGTCTGTTCTGGGAAGAAACCATCCGCGTCTTCGACCCGCAGCATCCGAGCTTCCGCTGCACCTGCAGCCGCGACCGGGTCGGCAACATGCTCAAGATGCTGGGCGAAGAAGAAGTCAATTCGGCACTCGCCGAAATGGGCAAGATGTCGGTCGATTGCGATTTTTGCGGACAGCATTACGCGTTCGACAAAGTCGATTGCGCGCAATTGTTCGTCGCCACCGAGGTGCTGGCGAGCGACAGCAAGGTTAAGCATTAAAAACAATAAGCACTCCGCGAGTGCCGGGTTCGCGCGAAATATTCGTAGGGTGGGCACAGCCTTTCGTGCCCACGCGCGCCCCCCGCAAAAGCTGGTCAAGTCCGCCAGCGTGCACCTCAAAACCCGTAACGCACCCCCGCATTCAATCCCAGCGAAGTCGCCCGCGACACCGACCATGCATTCCCGCGAAGCTGCACATAAAACGGTCCGGCACCATAGCCCAGCCCAACCGTCTTGAAACGACTTTCATAGCTACCCGTGAATGCGCCCAGCGTGCTGTGATACGTCACCGCGACTGCAGGGATCGTGGTTGCTGCGAGGTGGTCAGCACCCAGCTTCACCAGCCACTGATCCTGCCGGTACGACAGACTGGCCGATCGCGTGGCACCTATCGTGCCGGATTTGCTGATCAGGCTATTTTGCCCGGTCAGCAACGGCTGGTAATTCACGTAACCGTTCTGGTCCGTGCTGGTGACGTCCGAGTGAATGCTTTTCTGCACCGTCGGCAAGTTCGACCAGCGCAGGCGGCTCCACAGATCATCGACCGCAAGGTTCGCGGTCCAGCGTGCATCCAGCGGCAATTGCAGTGCCACCGACAGGCTTGCACCGGACGATGCCTGGGACGCCGCCGGCATGAACGGGTAGCGATACCGGCTATCCGATTCCAGTGACTGCGCATTGAAACCGTAAGCACCCGCCCCCTGATAACTGGCATTGCCAACGACGGCAGTATCGCGGTGACGCAGTGTTCCGTACAGCGCACCGGACAAGCTCACCTGCACGCCATACGCAAGGACAACCGTCCGGGCCACACGCAGGCCGGAGGCCGACCACGATTGGAAACGCGCATCGAGATCGAACCTGCGCGCCGCATCCGGACGCTGGCGCTGCTGATACAGATGATAAAAATCCACCGTATCGCGACTGGCATCAAGCGCGCCTTCCTGGCGGACTTCGACGCCTACCCGCCAACCCTCCTTCTCGACGCCGATGCTGGCGCGATTACGCTGCAAGAATACATTGCGGCCATTGCGCGGCGCGTAGCCCTCGCCCCACTTGCCGCCGAATTCGTCGACCGGAATTGCATCGTAAGCGGCCCACGCACTGATGTCGGCATAGGCTTGCCAGCCGGTTGCCGGTGCCTGCCATGGTGACAATTGCAGGGCCATCACCTCAGGACTGGCGATCGACGATGCCAGCACAGTGAAAAATAAAAAACGTTGCATGAGTAAGCACCTGTCCGGTTCGGAAAATAAAAAACCTGACGGCATGCCGTCAGGTCCGGAAACACCCGTGATGAGCGGTGCTTACTTCACGGTTTCAAGCGAGCCATCGTTGTAGTTGATGACACCGCTATTGCGCGTGTAGGTGGCAATCTTGCTGCTGTTTTTGAACACGTCAGTAACATTGACTCCATCGCTGAGGACCATCGACAAGCCCTTTGCACTGGACAAGCGAAGCACGCCCGGCTGCGCCTTTGTGCTACTGATCAGGATCAGGTTGGTGCCGTCATCGAACTGGCCTGTCAAAGAATCAGCGTTGTAGGCCGACACGCTACTGGCCAGGCTGACCGATACGTCAGGACGCGACGCGATCTTGACGATCCCGACGAACGATGCCGAGCCTTTCAGGAAGTTGCTCGACGAGTCGGCGACGCTACTCTGGTAGGTCGCGTAGTTTGTGGCTTTGGCGGTCAGCGTACCGTTGAAGAATTCCGCACTGGCATTCGTAAAATTACCGGAGAACTTCACGTCAGTCGGTGAATACGCCAGACCGGAACCGTCCAGTGAAAAATCCTTCATCACGAGGGTACCGGTAACGCTGCTGCTGATGCCGGTGGCGGCGAGAACCAGATTGACTTCCTTGAGCCCTTGCGCGGAAACAGTCTGCCCATCCATCACGGCCCGCACAAACGAACCCGCCTTCAACGTCAGCGCACCGACGCCGGTACCCGCCTTGTACGCCGTAATATCCCCGGTAAAAGCGACTTTGGTCGTCACGTTGTCGGCTTCAAGCGCTCTGGTGGCGTTGACGTTCCAGGTTTCGTGATCAGTAATCTTCACACCGGTAGACGTATTGCGGGCAGGCATGTCACCGGCAATCACGATGCTGGTCAGTACACCGGCAGATTCCGTGTAGGACACGGTGCCGGTCACAATGTCGCCTATCGTCGCCAACACCACCGGCGGATTGACACTGACATTGTCCACTCGCGCGCGGGCTTTGTACGTATAACTAGTGAGCGAACTGCCCACCGGGGTCAGCGTGATGCCTTTCGTATAGGCCTTGGTGGCGTCGCCAACAATGCCTTTCCTGTTCAGGCGGCACCCGACATTGATCGCCTGCGCGCCGGTAGTAACCGGGTTGGTGGTGTCTGCATCCGAGTACAGGAAGCACTTGCCCACTCCGGCGTCATAGCCATTGGTGGAAAAGACTAGCGTCGGATTTTCTTTTGCGTATTTGAAATGTGCAATGCCACTATCCATCAGCAGCACCCAGTTCGCCAGGTCCTTGTCGACCGGCGCGGTTGCCGCCTCAAAATCGGCTTGCAACGTGGTGACTTGCAGGTTGAGCGAACCTGTTTTTTCGGCATTCAACAGGGCCAGGAAATTGCTGCGTATGCTGGCAAAGAACGACTTGGCCGCCGCCACCGGGTTATCGTCGGCTGACCCGGTCGTCACCGATGCCTGCGAAAATCCATTGACGCCATCGAGCGAGATCAGTTTCGTCCTGTTGATCGTTGTGTTCGCAGCGACTGACTCGGAGGCCGCACGAACCGCAACTTGCGCCTTGAGCGAAATACTCAGGTTGCCGCCGGTCAGCACGACGGTGCCGGTCGTGGCGTCCACCACGCACTTGATTTTTTCGCTGACGCTACCCGAACAACCGAGGTCGTTGCTGGTGTCGTTGGCAATCTTGGAAATCGCGGCCAGCAAGACGCTTTGCAGCTTCTCGGATGCATCGGTGGAATTGCTGGCGGCGTCACTGTTGGCATTGAATGGCTTGGTGGTCAGCGGGTCGAAACCCAGTAACTTGACCACGCCGGCCTGCGCCAGCGACACATTGGCCGTCGTCAGACCGCCAGTAGCCTTGGCCGCTGCGCTGACCAGCATTTCGGAAAACGGCGTGACATAGCCCTTGATGGTTGTGCTGGCGGCACTATCGAGTTGCACCAGACTGCGCAAGGTCATGCCAGCCGGCATCGCGATATCGCCCAGGAATTCATCAGCCATCGTGGTGGCGGCGTCGGCACTGACTTCGACGGTGAACAGACCCACATTGCTGCCCAGGCTGACCGAGTAACTGCCATCGACCGATGAGGTGCGACTTTCGACCAGAGGAGTGGCCGATTTGACACCATCTGCTCCGTAGACATAGACCTTCACGACCCCGTTCTTGATCAAGCCTTTTGCGGCCACGCCTTCCAGTGTTCGCGTTGCCGCGACTGTCGTGCCGCCATTATTGGGCGAGCTGCTACTGCTACCGCCACCACCACAAGCGACCAAGGTCATCGCCAACGAACAAGCTACGGCCATTTTTGTCAATTTCATCACATTACCCCTGAAAAAAATTTCTCTGCGAAAGGTTATCTGGCATTTGTAACTCAATGTAGCGGCAGCGATATTAGCCCTGTAAGAAGCATTTTGTATGCAGTATTTTCTTTTTAATAATTAATTTTTTACTTTACTTCCTGCGACTCCTGGTTGTCACGCGCGCGGACCCTCGCTCCATTTTTTCCAGGTCCCCAATTAAAATCCGGACAAAAAAAAACCGCGTCAGCCACAACGCGGTTTTTCAAACCCACAGAAAACAGGGAGAACTCAGCTACGCGGCAACAAAATCTGCCGTCCGACTTTGCGGATATCGGTCTGGCCGCACAGGGCCATCGTGATGTCGAGCTCCTTGTGAATCAACTCCAGGCATTTGCTGACGCCCTCGCCCCCCATGGCACCCAAGCCGTACAGCACAGGCCGGCCGATGTACACACCGCGCGCACCCAGCGCCACCGCCCGCAGCACATCCTGCCCCGAACGCACGCCACCATCCATGTGCACTTCGATGCCATCACCAACGGCTTCGATCACACCCGGCAAAGCGGCGATCGACGAGGCCGCACCGTCGAGCTGGCGACCACCGTGGTTAGAGACGATCAACGCATCGGCGCCACTGCGCATGGCCAGCTGGGCATCTTCGGGATCCATGATGCCTTTGAGGATCAGCTTGCCGCCCCATTTGTCCTTGATCCACTGGACGTCATCCCACGACAGCGCCGGATCGAATTGCTGCGCGGTCCAGGCCGACAGCGACGACATGTTTTCGACGCCTTTGACGTGGCCGACGATGTTGCCGAAGGTGCGCCGCCTGGTGCCCAGCATGCCCATGCACCAACCCGGCTTGGTCATCATGTTGACGATGTTCGGCAGAGTCAGTTTCGGTGGTGCCGACAGGCCGTTCTTCAGATCCTTGTGGCGCTGTCCGAGGATTTGCAGGTCCAGCGTCAGCACCAGCGCCGAACACTTGGCGGCCTTGGCGCGGTCGATCAGGTCATTGACAAAGCCGCGGTCTTTCATCACGTAGAGCTGGAACCAGAACGGCTTGCTGGTGTTGGCCGCGACATCCTCGATCGAGGCGATGCTCATCGTCGACAGCGTGAACGGCACACCGAACTGCTCGGCGGCACGCGCGGCGAGGATCTCGCCATCGGCACGCTGCATGCCGGTCATGCCGCACGGTGCAATGGCCACCGGCATCGCCGCATCCTGCCCTGCCATCGTGGTTTTCAGCGAGCGGTTTTCCATGTTGATGGCGACCCGCTGGCGGAATTTCAGGTCATTGAAATCGCTGACATTGGCGCGGTACGTCGTTTCGCTCCAGGAGCCGGAATCGGCGTAGTCATAAAACATGCGTGGTACGCGACGTTCGGCAAGGACACGCAGGTCTTCAATGTTCGTAATCATGGAATGAGGCCGGAAAGGTTGGACAAGGCGTTAATGTACGCGCGATGAAGCGTGCTCTGCTTGAAAGTTCTTCATCGATGCCCGCGGCGGCGCGGCCCGGTGTGGGATACTCGCGGCTTTCGACACGCGCATTGCGCCCCGACCCATGCATGATTTCTGGCCCCACTCCGGCTTCAACCTGACCGAACGCGACGGCGACGGCAAACTCCTCGCCAGTGACGCGCTGCTGCACGCCTGGTGGCTGCGGCCGGAAGTCGCGCCGGTACCGGAATCCTGTCCGGCCGAACTGGTGCTGCATCAGGCACTGCTGGCAGCGCCGCGACGGCCCGTACCGGCAGCCGAACTGGCGGCATTGCTCGACCCCGATGCGCGCGAAAACTATGGCGTGATGCTGGCGTTTCGCGATCGCCTGCTGGCGGCACCGACACTGGAAGCGGCTTACTTCGACATCTTCCGTTCGGGTGATGTGACGGTGCCACCGTTGTTCATCGACCAGCTGGCGCAACTGATCCTGCGCGGCATACTGGCCGGCACCGACGATGCGGTACTGGCGCGCACCGCCGAACTATTTTTCAGGCCGCAGAAAGTGGCGCTGGAAGACGGCGCAATCATGCTGGCCGATGCCGCCACCGTCGAACTGCATGAGTCCGGCAGCAACTACGGCGACCTCGGTCGCTTGCTGGTCGAATCCAAAACCAAGCCGCGCCGGGTCGATCTGGATGTGCTGGAACAAGGCAACGCGGCACGCTACTGGCAGCGCAATGAAGCCCACGATACGGTGCTGGCATTCGGCCAGGATCGTCCGGCGCTGACGGCGTTTTGTCAGCTGATCGAACGTTGGGTGCAGCATTTTTTCGGGGCGAGTGTGACAGTCGAACCGGTGCCCCGGATCGAAGACAAAAAATGGGCCTGGCACATCGGACTCGATGCGCAGGCCACGGCCATCCTGAACGACCTGTATCAGGGCAAGGCACTCGATGCAACGCGTAACCGGCGCATCCTGTCGCTGTTCAGGATGACGTTTGCCGATCGCTCGCTGGTCCGGCCGGACGTTGCCGGCCGGCCGGTGTACCTCGCCTGTGCGATGGATGGCAAGGATGTGCTGCGCATCAAGCCGCAAAACCTGCTGCTCAATTTGCCGCTGGCGTCGATCTCCTGACGGTCTTGCGGTGGCGGCAGCTCAGGTCATGAAGCCGAGGTTCTTGTTGGTGAAGTTGGCGATACCAGGGAATACCCCGGCGATCTGCGTGGGGCTGAGGCCAAACCAGCTGGCCAGCGTCGCACCGTACTGATCGACCGAGAATTGCGGCAGCAGGCTGCCGCCGCCTACCTCCTGGGCGTGACCAAGACCGGTCACCGGTATCGCACCGACGATATCCTGCCCGCGCACTGCACCGCCCATGACGAAGTGGTGTCCACCCCAGCCATGGTCAGTGCCATCGCCATTGCTGGTGAAAGTGCGCCCGAAGTCGGACGCCGTGAACAAGGTGACCTGGTTGCGCAGATTGGCTCCCTGCAGATTGCCGAGCACGCCATCGAAATACGCCATCGCATGACTCACGCGCGCCATCAGATCGGCATGCCGTGCCAGCTGATCATCATGTGTGTCGAAGCCCCCGATATTGACAAAAAACACTTGCCGTTTGGTCCCGAGCGCGCCGCGACTGGCGATCACGCGCGCCACCGTCTGCAATTGCACGGCCAGCGAATTGTTCGCCAGTGCGCCCCGCTGCGGACTGTTGTACTGGGTCGGATTGAGAATGCCCGTCGCACCAGCCGGCACGAGCCCGGTCGCCAGTAAGCTCTGCGCAGCAATTGAACGTCGCACCACGGCCGCGTGTTCTTTTTCGAACAGGTTGCTGCGATCGCTGCTGATGATGGCTTGCAACGGATTAGCCGCAGAACTCGACCCGAACAGCGAACCACTGAGGCCGTCGATCGATACCGCGCCGGCACCGGTGATCTGGTACTGGTTGATGGTCTGGCCCGACAGGAAAACCGCGTTACCCGACACCGAGATAGCCGTAAAGATCGGCGTCGAATTGCTCGCGACCACCAGGTCTCCCATGCGTCCGCCCCAGCCGGACCGGGCCCCTTCGGGCATCGACGATTGCCAGAGCGATTGCTGATCGTTATGCGAGAACAGCTTTGGTGGCAATGGCACGCTGCGCGCCAGATATTGCTCGCGCGTGGTCGGCACCACCAGTGGTCCGACATTGGACACCACAGCGACGCGGCCGGCATCAAACAGACCCTTGAGCTCCGGCAGGTTCGGATGTAGCGCAAAGCTGCGTCCGGCCTGTGCCGTCTTTGGCACGATCGGCAAGACACCGCCGGCGCTGCCAACGGCCGGCAACGCAATCGCGCCGTTATCGGTCGAGCCGCGCAGGCGCAGGTACTCGGCCCAGGACGTCGGATCGGTCGCCAGCACGGTATTGAAGCTGTCATTGCCGCCGCTCATGAACAAGCACACCAGTGCCTTGTAATCGGACGGCGCGGTTTGCGCGGCAGCCGCACCGATGGTCGCCAGGTTCAACGCGAACGGCGTGGCGGCAGTGCCAGCCAGCGAAAGCAGTGACGCCGTGCGCAGGAAGGCACGACGTGATGCACAGAGGTGATTCATCTGAGTTTTATTCGTCATCAGTAACTCCGGGTTATTTCTGGACAAGGTATTCGGGAGACGCAAGCGCCAGGAAAACCGCCAGCCAGACGCGATTTTTTCTGGCAGTGGCGGCAGCGGTGACATTGGTGGCCGGGACGGTTACCGAATTGACGGCAGCCAGGATCTGGGTGCGCAAGGCGGGACTCATCTGATTGGCCAGCAACAGCAGATTGACGCGGTCAACGAGCTTGTCGGGCGACTCTGCCAGGTTGATTTCAGTGGCGTAATCACTCTTGATGTCGTTGGCATTGCCGATCCCTTGCGAGACCGCATCGTGCATCGTATTGAGGTAACCGACTACCGTGGTGTCACCGGTGATCTGCATCTCGGGCGCCACCAGGTTGGCGTTGGCGATCGCGGTGTTCGGCGGTACATAACCGGGCCGGTAGAAATTAAAGACCGAGGGTGCCCGCAGTGGTGTCTGGCCGATCGAATTCAGCGGATCGTCCGTGTTGCCGATCAAAAACCGTCCCGACGCCGAGCGCGCGCCGAAGGCACGCATCCAGCCTGCCATCCGCAATACCGGTTCACGCAACTTGCCGGTATCGACGGCGGCGACCTTGCTGTCGCTGATGGCTTCCGGGTCGAGCAGGATGGCGCGGATCATGGCTTTCATGTCACCCCGCACGCCCTGCCCGTTGTCGGCAAATGCAGCAGACACCCTGCCTACATAGGCGGGACTGGGATTGCTGGTGACGAGTCGCTGGATCAATTGCCGGCCAATGAATGGGCCGACATTCGGATGCATGAACAAGCGGTCGAGGGCGACCTTCAGGCTGGCTTCGGGGTCGGCGCTTCCCTGTGCCGGTACGCTGCTACCCAGGAAATTCTTGACGGAAGTCGAATGAAATTGCGGGTAACTTTGCATCGGCCGCCATTCACGGTCCGGGTCGGCAAGGCCCCCGAAAAAGCGATTGCGGGACTTGTCGGGGCCATACCAGCTTCAGCCGGTAAACACCTTGGCCATGCCGCCGATATCGGTACTGGTGTAGGTGTCAACGGGTGCGCCGTTGACTTTTTTCTGCGTGCCATCGGGATTAAGTTCGACCAGACCAATCGACATCAGCTGCATGATTTCACGGGCATAGTTCTGGTCGGGTTCGCGGGTCTCCGATTCTTTCTGGTTACGCAGCGAACTCAGGTAGGTGCCCATCGCCGGGTGCAGCGAAACGGCTTCGAGCAAATTACGGAAATTGCCGAACACGTTAGCGCCCAGCATGTCGAGATAACTGGCAGCGAGAATGGGATGATCGCCGATATCGCTTTCCTGCAGCGAGATCACGAAGATCTGCGAGAGCGCGTAAGAGCTTCTCTGTCGTAACTGGTCTTCGCCCTCGATGGCCTGCTTCCAGAAGGACTCGTAGAAATTGTTTTCGTTGAGCGCACCGCCCGCTCCCAGTCCGGCCTTGATGCCGTTGAGTGTGTCCCGATGGGAAGTCTGGGGGAGGGAAAACTGTTCGTTGATCCAGGCGCTGGTGCCGCTGGTCATGACTTTGCTGATGGTGGTGCTGTTGGCGCCGAACGATGCCTGGCCGAGAAAACGTGCGGCCTGAGCATCGGTCGGCAGCGCCGCCACGGTGATCGGCACGGGTGCCGGGGCAGTCCCGGGTGGGTCGCCGGAACCGGCACTACCGACAGCCCCGGGGGTCAGTCCGTCACCGCATGCACCAAGCAGAAGGGCCGAGAAAGCAATGGCGGCCCGGAAATTTCTTGTAGGCATAAATTTTCTCCAGTACAAAAAAAAGACAAAGTAAATTTGTCCCGGAAAAAAAATAGCATGGCCTGCCGCCGTTTTAGAAAAAGTGGTTTTGGCGGAGACAGACTTTTTTGTAACTGTGCCTGTGGGGCGTCGCGATCTGAGTTTTGGCTACAAAAACGTTTGTGCAATACGTTATATTTGTGCGCGACGGGCATACCGTTGCGCCAAAACCGCACACACCATCAGCTGTAGCTGATGAAACAGCATCAGCGGCAGCACCACCGCCCCCAACGCATGACCGGCAAACAGAATCTTGGCCATCGGAATGCCGCTGGCCAGACTCTTTTTCGAGCCACAAAAAACGATGGTGATTTCGTCTTCCTTGCTGAAGCCGAGCCAGCGGCTGCCGTAGGTCGCGATCAGCATGATCAGGCCCAGTAACAGCGCATCGATAAGCAGCAAACCGAGCAGCGAGTGGCTAGGCAATTGCTGCCACAAACCCTGGTTGACCGCTTCGCTGAAGGCGGTGTACACCACCAGCAGAATCGAGCCTTGATCGACAAATTTCAGCATCGGTTTGTGACTGTCGACCCAGCCGCCTATCCAGCGCCGGCAGACCTGGCCGGCGATAAACGGCAACAGCAATTGCAGCGCGATATTGCGGATCGCATCGAACGAAGCCAGCCCGCCGCTGTGCGCCACCACGACCAGCCCGACCAGCACCGGCGTGAGAAAAATTCCCAGCAGGTTGGAGGCCGATGCCGCCACCACCGCCGCCGGTAAATTGCCGCGCGCCACCGACGTGAAGGCGATCGACGATTGCACCGTCGACGGCAACACGCAGACGAACAGGATGCCCAGATACAGGTCCGGCGTCACCAGCGGTGACACCAGCGGTTTGAGTGCCAGCCCGAGCAACGGCAACAACACGAAAGTGCAGGCCAGTATCACCAGATGCAAGCGCCAGTGGGTAGCTCCGGCGACGACCGCCTGACGTGGCAGCTTCGCGCCGTGCAAAAAAAACAGCAGACAGATCGCCGCATTCGTGACGCCGTTGAAGATGCCGGCCGTGGTGCCGGAACCCGGCAACACGGTGGCCACCACCAGTGTCGCCAGCATCATCAGCATGAAGTTATCGGGTAAAAAACGCGGGCGCTTCATCATGCTCAGCTTCATCCTCAGTACCCCGCCACGCCACCGTCGGAGCGCGGATCGCTGGCCCCTTCCAGCATGCCGTCAGGATGACGTACCAGCGCGCCGGCATGGCCCATGGTTTCATCGAACGGCAGCAGCACTTCGACGTCATGGCCGCGTGCGGCGAGCGCATCGATCACTGCTTGCGGAAAACGCTGTTCGAGCTTGAGTGTGTCGGTGCTCTGACCCCAGGTGCGACCGAGCAGCCAGCGCGGTGCAGTCACTGCGGTTTGCAGCGGCTGGCCGAACACGACATGGCGCGTAAACACCGCTGCCTGGGTTTGCGGCTGACCATCGCCGCCCATCGTGCCGTAGACCATCGTACGGCCGTCGTTGAGGCGGGCTGCTGCGGGATTGAGCGTATGGAACGGTTTCTTGCCTGGCTTGAGTGCCAGCAGTTTGTCGCCATCAAGACTGAACGACGCGCCGCGGTTCTGCCAGTTGATGCCGGTGTTAGGCAGCACCACGCCGCTGCCGAACTCGTGATAAATGCTCTGGATGAACGACACCGCCAGACCCGATTCATCGATGGTACCCATCCAGATCGTGTCGCCCGGCCCTTTGCCGTTGCCCCATGGCGCGGCCTTGTCGAGGCTGATTGTCGCGGCCAGCGCATCGAGTCGTTCCGGTGCCAGCAGTGATTGCGGATCGACCGTCATGTCAGCCGGATCGGTGATGAACTGGTCACGCAAGCCAAAGGCCCGCTTGGTCGCCTCGACCACGAGATGGACATGGTCGGCGCTGTCGGCGTCGACCTGCGCCAGACCGGCGCGATCAAGCAGGCCAAGGATCGCCAGCGACACCGCGCCTTGCGTCGGCGGCGTCATGTTGTAGACGGTGCCGGCCGAATGCGCGAGGCGCAATGGCGTCTTGCGTTGCGCACGGCAAGCGGCCAGATCGGCGGCACCGAGCAGCGTGCCGACGGTCTCCAGATCAGCGGCGATTTCGGTGGCGAGTGCGCCGCGATAAAAACTATCGAGCCCGTCGCGCACCAGCATGCCCAGCGTGCGTGCCATGCGTGCTTGGACGAAGCGCTGGCCGGCCAGCGGCAATACGCCATCGATCAGGAAGGTGTCAGCAAAACCCGGTTGCGTGGCCAGTTCCGGCAGCTTCGAGGCGGTTGCGTTTTGCTGGCTCAATGTGACCGGCACGCCGTCTTGCGCATAGCCGATTGCGTCACGTAGCAAGCGCGCCAACGGCATGGTTCCACCCAGTTCTGCGGCGACTTCCAGCGCCGCGTTCCAGCCGCCGATGGTGCCGGCTACCGTGTTGGCAGCCAGCGGCCCGCGAATCGGGATGGCCGCCAGACCGCGACTGCGATACGCCTCGATGGTCGCAGCCAGCGCGGCCTGGCCGCAGGCATCAATGGCAATCGGCTCGCCCACCGGCGGCACGATCACCCAGAACGAATCGCCACCGATGCCATTCATGTGCGGATAGACCACGGCGATGGTGGCGGCGGCGGCGACCATCGCCTCGATCGCATTACCGCCGTCGCGCATCACGGCGAGGGCGGATTGTGCAGCGAGGTGATGCGGGGCGACGGCGATGGCGTGGGTAGCGCGGGCGGTGTTCAACATGGTGGTCCCTGTTCTTGTGTGTTGGTGTTATCTCGGAGCGAAAAGTATCACGTTGGCGCAGGTTTGCCGGTATCGGAACCAACCACCCGCGCCGTCGCGCTGCGCGCCGACACGAGGTGCGCGCGCATCTGGCGCTGGGCGGTGGTGACGTCGTGCGCCAGCAGCGCTTCGATGATCACCGCATGTTCTTCATAGGACGCGCTCATCCGCTCGACATTGCGAAACTGTGAGCGCCGGAAAGGCGCGATCCGGTGCCGCAAGCCGAGCGTCATCTCGATCAGCACCGGGTTACCGCAACCGCGAATAATGACCTGATGCCACGCGTGATTGAGCTGGTCGTACAGGTCGACATCGCCGGCCCGCATCGCGTCGCGCGATTGCGCATGCAGCGCGCTGAGCTGTTCGCGCTCGGCGGCCGACATGCGGATCGCCGCATACCGCGCGCACGATGCTTCGAGTTCGCCGATCGCTTCGAACATGCGGTCGCGCTGGTCCGGCGTCAGTTCGGCAACCACCGAGCCGCGATTGGGCCGGCTCACGACCAGTCCCTGGATCGCCAATTGTTTGAGCGCTTCGCGCACCGGCGTGCGCGAGACACCGAACAAGCCGGCCAGCATTACTTCATCAAGCCGCGCGCCGGGTTCGAAGCGACCGAGCACGATGTCGTCGGCGATCTGCTTGCTGATCTGGTCGGCACGCGCACCGCGCAGACGTTCGGGTACGTTCATGCCGGCACCAGCGGATGCCAGCACGCCAGTCGCGTTGCGCCGTCGGCCAGTACCGGTGGGATCTCGCGGTGGCAGCGGTCGCTGGCCTGCGTGCAGCGCGGCGCAAAACTGCAACCGGGCGGCAGCGCAGCGAGGTTGGGCGGTGCGCCCGGAATGGCGATCAATGGCTGGCCGCGATCCTCGGCGGAGACCGTCGAGGCCAGCAAGCCGGCGCTGTACGGATGACGCGGCGCCTGCACGATGCCGGCCACGGTGTTGTCCTCGACGATGCGACCGGCGTACATGACGGCGATGCGGTCGGCCACTTCGACGGCCGCGCCGATGTCGTGGGTGACGAAGATCACGGCCATGCCGGTCTCGCGCTGCAGCTCGCGCAGCAGCAGCAGGATCTGGATTTGCACGGTCGCGTCGAGGGCGGTCGTGGGTTCGTCGGCCAGCAGCAATTTCGGTTTGCAGGCCAGCGCCAGCGCAATCATCGCGCGCTGGCGCATGCCGCCGGACAGCTCGTGCGGATACGCATCGAAGCGTCGCCGCGCCTGCGGAATCTGCACCCGTTCGAGCATCTGCAACGCTTGTGCGCGGGCGCTGGCCTCGGTGATTTTTTCATGCGCGCGGATGGCCTCGGTGATTTGCTGGCCTATCGTGTAGACCGGATCGAAGGCCAGTCCCGGCTCCTGGAACACCATCGAGGCAACCCCGCCGCGATACGCGTCCAGCGCCTTGCCTTGCAAGGCCAGCACGTCCTGGCCATCGACATGGATGCTGCCGCTGATGCGGGTAGTGCGCGCTGCGTGCAGGCGCAGCAAGGTGCGCAAGGTGACGCTCTTGCCGGAGCCGGATTCGCCGAGCAGGCCGAGCACTTCGCCGGGCTGCAAATCGAAGCTGACATTATTCAGGGCGCTGGCGATGCGGCTGCCGTGGAATTGGACGCCGAGGTCTTTGACGCTGACGAGAGGCGCGCTCATGCTGGCTGCTCCAGCGCGATGGCACTATGGCCGGACTGCGGATCGTTGATGTGGCAGGCGACCTGATGGCCGGGCAGATTGCGCGCCGGCATAAGTAACGGCGATTGTGCGCAGACCGCTTCGGCATGCGGACAGCGATCGCGGAAACGGCATCCCGGCGCCGGGTTGATCGGGTTCGGCGGGTCGCCGGCCAGTGGCGGTTTTTCGGTGCGATGGGCCGGGTCCATCGATGGCACTGCCGACAGCAAGGCGCGCGTGTACGGATGCGCGGCCTGGCCATAGATCTGTTCGACCGGGCCGATCTCGACCACCTGCCCGAGGTACATCACCATCACTTCATCGCACAGGTAATGCACGACATGCAGGTCGTGCGAAATGAACAGATAGGTCAGCTGGTGCTCGGCCTTCAGTTCCTGCAGCAGGTTCAGCACTTGCGCCTGCACCGATTTGTCGAGTGCGGCGACGGCTTCATCAAGGATCACCAGGCGCGGATTGAAGGCCAGCGCGCGCGCAATATTGACGCGCTGGCGCTGGCCGCCGGACAGCTCGTGCGGATAACGCGAACCGAACTGGTCCGGCTCCAGCCCGACCCGTGCCAGCAAGGCGCGGGCGCGTTCGGTAGCGTCGGCCGTGGTCAGGCCGTGCGCTTTCGGACCGTAGGCGATTGTCTCGACAATGGTCAGGCGCGGGTTCAACGAGGCAAATGAATCCTGGAACACCATCTGCAGACTTTGCCGGAAGCTTTTTAGTTCGAGTCCGCGAAATTCACCGACGCCTTCGCCATCGAAAATCATCGTGCCGCTGTCGGGATCCATCAGCTTGGCGATCAGCCGTGCGGTGGTCGATTTGCCGCAACCGGATTCGCCGACGATACCCAGCGTCGTGCCTTTGGCGATCGAAAAACTGACGCCATCGACGGCATGGACGAACTTGCGTTCGCGCTCCAGCACGCCACGGCGGACCGGGAAATATTTTTTCAGGTTACGTACGATCAGCAGCGGTTGCGCGGGTCCGCCGCGGTCGGGGCTGGCAGGAATGGTGGTCGTCATTTGCGGATATCCATGGCCGAGCGCACGCCATCGGCGAGCAGGTTGAAAGCAATCGAGGTAATAAATATCATCGCGCCGGGCAATGCAGCTACCAGCGGGTTGAGAAAAATCGCCGAGCGTAAGGTGTTGAGCATCAGGCCCCATTCCGGCTCCGGTGGTTTCACGCCGAGGCCGAGAAAGGACAAGCCGGAACCGAGGATCATGCTCACACTCAGCAGTCCGGTCGCGTACACGAACACCGGCCCCAGCACATTGCCGAGCACATGCACGCGGATGATCGAGAAGGCCGATGCGCCGCTCATGCGCGCCGCTTCGATGTAATCGAGCCGGCGCACTTGCGTGGTCACGCTTTCGGCCACGCGCACCATTTGCGGCACGAACACCAGCGTCAGCGCGATCAGGCTGTTGCTCATACCAGGGCCGAGCGCACCGGCAATCGCGACGGCCAGCAGCACCGATGGAAACGCATAGAACACGTCGAGCATGCGCATCGTGATCATGTTGGCGCGACCGCCGACATAACCGGCGAACAGGCCGATCGAGGTACCGATGACGAACGCGGCCAGCACTGGCACCACGCCCATCAGCAGCGACAAGCGACCGCCGTACATCAGGCGCGTCAGCAGGTCGCGGCCGAGTTCATCGGTGCCGAGCCAGTGGCCGGGCGAACCGACCGGCAGCAGACGGCGCAGCATGCTGGCCTTGAACGGATCGGCCGGTGCCAGCCAGGGTGCGAAGACAGCAGCACCGATGATCAGCAACAGCACGACGGCGCTGATCATCGCGACCGGATCACGGCGCAACTGGCGGCCGACGACCATCCAGAAACTGCGGCTCGGGGCGGCAGGAATGGTGTTGGAAAGAGTGACGGGAAGTGTTTGAGCAAGTGTCATTTAAGCGCGTCCCATCCGTGGATCGATCAGCGGTTGCAGGATATCGACCAGCAAATTGAGGGCGACGAAGAACAGGCACAGCACGAGTATCGTGCCTTGCAGCAGCGGGATGTCGCGCTGGAAGATCGCGGTGTTGAGCAGGAAGCCGGTGCCGGGCCAGGCGAACACGGTTTCGACCAGGATCGAGCCACCCATCAAATAGCCGAGCTGCAGACCGGCGACCGCAAGAATGGTCGGCGCGGTGTTCTTGGCGACATGGCGGAAGATCGCGCGATTGCTCAAGCCTCTGGCACGCAAGGCAATCACGAACTCCTGTTCCAGCATATCGGCCACCAGCGCACGCACGGTGCGGGTGATGATGCCGAGCGGGATCACCGACAGCGTCAGCGCCGGCAGGACCAGGTAGCGCATGTGCTCGAGATCCCACAACCATTCGGACGAGCCGCCCGGACCGGCACCCATTGCCGGGAACCAGGCCAGCTTGGTCGAGAAAATAATCGTCAGCACCAAGCCCAGCCAGTAGTGCGGAATGCTCACGCCGATGACGGACAGGACGGTGGCGATGCGGTCGATCCAGCCGCCGTGCCAGTAGCCGGCCAGCGCGCCGAGGAGGCAACCGGCCAGCACACCGGCCAGTCCCGCGACACCGGCCAGCAGCAATGTATTGCTGACTGCGCCGAGGACTTCGGTGACAACTTCGCGGCCGGAGGCGATCGACTTGCCGAGGTCGCCTTGCACGGCGCGCAGCAGCCATTTTCCGTACTGGATAGGGATAGGCTGATCGAGACCGTAGGCCGCTTTCAGGGCGGTGATCACTTCGGCCGGCGCATCGGCCGGGGCGATGGCATTGAGCGGATCACCAGGGGCCAGATAGACCAGCATGAACGACACCAGCGTGACGCTGAGTGCGATCGGAAGGGTGTAGAGCAGGCGTTTCAGAATGTAGGAAAACATCGGGGTCTTTCAACAGGACAGCATCATTCGCAGGGAGCGTGGGCCGTGGCCCAGACTCCCTGCGCGGACTACATCTTCAACGTCGTCAAATCCTGGAACCAGTGCTGCGCCTGGATAAAACCCTTGACCTTCGGTGACAGAGCATGCGGATTGACATCGTGCACAACCCACAGCATCAGCGCTTCATCGACCATGGTCTGGTGCACCTGGGCCAGCAAGCCGTCCTGCACTTTCGGATCGAAGCTGGTCTTGATCTGGTCGATCAGGGCATCGACTTTCGGGTTGTTGTAGCCACCCCAGTTGACGCCATTCGGTGCGATCGCACGGCTATCGACAAAGCGCGTGATGCCATAAAACGGATCCGACGTGACGTAACCGAGGTTGATCGCGCTGATGCCCTTACCCGCATTCATGTCTGCCTTGACGCCACTGCGCCAGTGCAGGTAGAGCGTCTCCAGTTCGACCACTTCAAACTCAAGCTGGATGCCGACTTCGGCCAGGCTTTGCTGGATGTATTCGTTCATCGGCAAGGACAGCATCTGACCGGTACCGCCCTGCGCGATGATGACCTTGGCTTTCAGTGGCTTGGCCTGGCTATAGCCGGCTTGTGCCATCAACGCACGGGCAGCGGCGATGTCGTAAGTCAGCTTGAAAGTCGGCTTGCCGAACCACGGACTAGTGCTGTCGACCTGACCTTTGGCCGGGATGGCCAGGCCATTCATCAGCTTGACGATGCCTTCGCGATCGATCGCCAGATTGGCGGCCTTGCGCACACGGATATCAGTCCACGGCGAGCCGGGCTGGGTACTGAAGTGATACGGCCAGACATGCGGCGTGACATTCGTGACCAGCTTGAAACCGGCACTCTTGAGTTGCGGCACGACGTCCGGCGGCGGCGATTCGATCAGGTCGACCTGGCCGCTGAGCAGCGCGTTCGAGCGTGTCAGCGCATCAGGAATCGGGATCAGCACGATGCGGTCGGTTTGCGCCATCCGGGTCTTGTCCCAGTAAGCGGCATTCTTGACCAGGTCAGCGCGCTCGCGCGGCACCAGCTTGTCGAGCTTGAACGGACCGGTGCCGGATGGTTGCGAGGCGAACTTGTTCCAGTCGCGCCCGAGCTTTTCCCATTGCGCCGGGCTGGAAATCAGGAACCATGGCAGCTGGTACGGGAACAGTGCATCGACGCTCTTGGTGGTGATTTCGACGGTGTATTCATTGACCTTTGCATACGTCGCAATCGATGGAATCCGGGGCCGCACTTGCGCGCTTTGCTTGGCATCGAATTGCGGCGACTTGTCATTGAGAACTTTGTCCAGATTCCAGATCACCGCATCGGCCTTGAACTCGGAACCGTCATGGAACAGCGCACCCTTGCGCAGCGTGAAGGTCCATTTCTTGTTGTCTTTCGGATCGACTTTCCAGCTGCTGGCCAGGCCGGCGATCAGCTTGCCCGGGCGGGTGGCGATGTTCGATTCCCATGCCACCAGCGGATCATAAATCGTGTGACCGGTGAACTGGTAGGCACCGGCGCCGCGATCGGGTTGACCGGTCGTCAGCGGAATATCGGCCATCGAAATACCGTAGCGGGCGACGGTTTCAGCGAAGGCACTGGCGTGCAGTGCCAATGCAAACGGAACGGCAATCAGACAGCGGAGGGGAAATAACTTCGGTAACTTGGGTAAGGTGAACAAGGGGTGCATGCAAATCTCCGGGAAGTGGGCGGGGCCCTCTCCCTATTGCATGCAACGTGCCAGCTTTTGCTTTTTTACATTGTTTTTTTCAAGCACTTGTTTTTACGGACTTAACCGGAAGTTGTCTGGTTCGACAAATCAAAACAGTCGTTATGGCGGACCCGCCTGCACGAAAAATGGCATGCAATTGCACCATCGAAAGGCGCGTACACACAACCGTGCATTCAATGTGGGCTCGCCTTCGGCTGCGACTTCGACGGCATGACTAGCCGGATTTTTTCACCAGTAGCTTGTCAACCCATCCTTCCCCGCGGGAAGTCGTGACGCGATACAGTCCGTCGTGTTCGTCACCCATGTAAATCACTTCCTCGCCCCTGCCCAGGGTCAGTAATTTCGGACTGCCTTTGCTGGACTGGCGATAGACGTCGATACCGCCAATCTTACCGACGAGGGCATCACCGGATTGCAAGCGGGACTCTGCCGGAACGCTGCGGTAGCCCCCCATACCGGCGTCCGGCGCGGGGCTGGCGCTACCGCTACCGCCTTGCGTACTCTTGAACGCCGCGTAGTTCTGGTCGATGGCCGACTCGCTAAAACCATTCAGCGTCTTACTGCCAAAAACAATGAACGGTACGCCTCCCTTGCCACCAAGTTGTTTCATTTCAGCCTGGTAGCTCTTGTTGGCTTCGATATCGCGTTCGACGAAGGGGATATTTTTTTGCTGCATATAGGAAGCTGCTTTCTTGCAGTAGCCGCACCACGAGGTCCGGTACAGGATGACTTTTCCTTGTGCGTCTTGCGGCACTTGCGTACCGCTGGCAATTTGTCCGGACGAGACCTCGGTAATCGAGCGGATCGTGTCGAACAGCACATCACCGGATCGCCCCTGCATCAAGCCCTTGAGCATGTTGCCGTAATCCTGTGCTCCGGCCGGTTGCATTGCTGCGCCGCTCATCAGCGATACCGTGAGGATCGTCAGCGAGCTCGTTTTTTTGATCATGATGGATTCCTGGTTCAGGTGAATTGTCCGTCGCTCGACTGATGCACGGCATCAAAGCGTATTGCCGTGTCGGGTGACGCCAGCCGTTGTCCGATCGCCAGTCCATACCGTTCGGCCGCACCGCCACAGAGTTCAAGGCAGGCATACGCGCCCGGTGCCACGGCAATGCCGAACGGTCGCAAGCGCGGATAGATCGCCACCACCGTCCCGGTCAGATCGATGAAGACGACATCAATGGCGAAGCACATGAAAGCCGTGTGGATGTTGTTGCAAGGGACCAGCAACAAGGCGCTGTCGTAGGCAAGGCGGCGCTTGCCGAGCAAGCCGACCAGACGTTGCCAGAAGGTGCTGGCTACGGCGACGCGCAAACCGGGGATGCCGGCAATTTCGATGATGTTCATTCTGGTAGCGATAGTGAGTAACTGTAATTTTGGTAGGCGGTCCGGAAAGCGTTCATCAGTTCAAGCAGGCTGCTATCCGGGCCCAGGCCGATGCCAAGTGCCAGCACCAGAGCACCGCACACAACCAGATATTCAACCATCGACTGGCCTGACGGCCGACGATACGACAGCTTTTTCATTGGCGTCCTTGCAAGGTTGTTGTCGTGTTCAACACGATCGAGGTTAGCTCGCCACTGCGGCTGATGACGGCCATCGCGTCTTTGCCTGGCGACTTGAAATACAGCGTGCGGGCATCCGCAAGTTGCGCCGGCAGGCTGCGCTGCGCTGCGGCACCGGCACCGATTTCGCGCTCGAACTGGTAGCCATCGGTTGTCATCAGGCGCAGCAAGGCATCCCGATTAACGGACTCGGCATGACGGTTGAGGATCACCATGTGGTGCGCCTGCCGGCCATTTTCCTGCGAGCTCATCTGGCTGCTGATGACCGAGCCGGCCGGCAGGCGATCAAGCCAGCGTGCATCTGCCCCCTGCCCTTGCCCATGGTCCCTGACCATCGTCGCCAGGTCGGTCACGGCGACGATGCCTTTGCTGCCGGCACCGGCGGCTTCAACTTGTACCGTGATGTAAAAGCCGCCCTCGGCCCGACCCAGCACCTGCTTGCCGGCCGCGGCACTTTCGACCAGCGGCTGGCCGAGCGAGCGCCGGAATGCATCAAGCAAATCGGCGGGACGGCGCGACGACACGAAACCTTTCACGCGCATCGGCAAGCCGTTGACCGTCATCTGATCAGCGATAGCAAAGGTGTCAAGCCCGGCGGGCAGCGTCGGACTTGGCCATAGTGTGGCAGCCAATGCCGTGGCGCTGGCAAAGAGCCAGGCCAGGATCGAAAGCAAGCAGTAGCGCATGGTGTGGGCATGATTCACTCGACCGGTTTCAGACGGTCCTGCGGGACGGCATCGCGCCACTTTTGCAGGTTGCCGAATTCGGGTGGACGGACTTTGAACATGTCAACCAGGCCCACCCCCAAGTCAATGATCGGCGACAGGGCCGACACCGCGGTCGGGACAGGTGCCAGCCTGCCAAAGCGGTTTTCGGTTTCTTGCGGCGATGGCGAACTCCATGGCTCGAACAGCAAGCTGGTATGCCGCTGCATCGATAAATCAATCGTATCGAAAGGAACGACGCTCTTGATCCCTGCCGGCAGGTTGGCCAATTTCACCGAGACATTGGCGGTGTAGATACCAGGAGTTTGCAAGCCCGCCCTTGCGGAATTTGCCAATGGCACGCGATTGAATGGTGCGCTGTCCGACGCGCCGCTGAAGCCGCCGGCATGCGTGCTGCTGCCATTGCCAAAAGACAGACCGACATCGCTGAATCGCGCAATCAGCGGATTGTTGTACGGATCACGCCAGGCCAGGTTGCGGTTGGCATCGACGTCACCGGCGACATCATTGGTCTTGATAGGCGCATCGCTGTTACTGAAAAAGCGCCGCCGTACTTCATCAGCCAGTTGCGCTTCCGGCTTCCAGCCATCGACGCTCTGAATATCGTTGCGCGTGGTCGCATCAAAGGCCGCATAGCGACTCGCCATCTGGGTCGCGTGACGGATGTCCTGATATTTGCCGATCATCGGGAATAGCAGGAAGAGCGGGATGAACGCGACGGAAAGGACGAGGAATTCGACGACGGATTGACCGCGCTGGGAGGCGGTTGCGGATGTGGTGGGGCGATTCATTGCGGTGAATCCGTCGGTGGAAGCTTTTGAGAAATGACGCGGTATTTTCCGGACAACTGCGGCAGCAATGTAGTGATCGGTATCATCACATTCGTATGGATTTCGATCGCTTCCTCAGTAAGCGAATTCCCCGTACTGACCTGCGCTAACTTGGACTCCCTTTTTAAAATTACTCCTAGTGGCGTATCCGAAAAGGACAAGTTGGTCACTTTTGAAAAGGCCCCGTCTCTTGCCACACAAACGCGACGCGACGCGACAGCTGAGTTCTCGTAAAAGGTACAAGCATGTCCGGCGATCATTGTCGATGCGCCTTTTAATTCAGTCTGATTCCGTTTGAATTTTTGATCCGGAAATTGCCCCAGCGATGCGAAGTCAACATCGCAATAACCTGCGGATAAATTTCTTTCCGGTTTGGTGGTGCAGGCACCCAGGGAGGTCCAGGCGGTGATTTCATGCGTCTCTCTTTGCTTAAGTTTGCAATCCACAGTCGCTTCGTAGTAGATGTTTGTTGTAGCAATGGTTGTTGCGCCTGGGGTGTAATAGACATCCTTGATGATCGAGGCGGGTGGCGCCTCTGGAAGACGCATGCCATGTAATGCGCAACTTTCGGCATTTGCTTTAATTGTTTTATTTGCCATCGTCTGAAGAAAATGACTCACCAATCTCACATGCTGAACCTCAATCATCCGTTCGCTCTCTGGAGACCCGAACGCCGGCCGATCGATGGATAAGGCGCTCAGCAATAACGTTGCCAACGCTGTCCATTTGATTGTGTTGATTGCATCCTGCATCACTACTCCGAAGAATTTATTTGACGAGCTCTCAAGCCCATGGAGGTGGTTATTTGAATGCGGCTACGGCGTACTTTGCTGAAGCCGAACCTGCCAGTAAGGATTGAACAGGCTACCGATTTCACGCTTTTCGTGACTGCCAATTTTTTCTGCATACTGGTTGTAATTGCCTTGTGTCAGATCATTAGGAACTGTCAGTGGGCGTTCGAAATACACTTCGCCTCCTGCTACGGCAGTCATCACGCCATCGGCGAAATTATTCTGAAAGTTGTTCAGGCGCGGTGTGCTGGCGATGGTCGACGTGCCTGCAGAGGTTCGTGTATTGGCCGCGTTGCGGGTCAGCCGGACGCGAAATTGCATGACCGGATCACCGACAGCGGGATCGAGGGCGGAAATATCATAAAACGAAGGCAAGCCGGTGTAGGCCGTCCACTCCGACGAGGAAGCAGCACGACTGGCTCGCGGGTTGGTTGCAGGAGACCCCCCGAGCCGCGCCCCGGATTCATCCTGATCCTTGTCGGAGGGATGGGCTTGTTGTTCACCGTAGCCGATGACATGCTCTCTTATGTTGCAATCTAAATTAATTCCACCGGCATTGGTAACTCGCCAAAAGGATTCTGTATCTTCTGCCTTCCATTCGTCCAGGTTGATCAATTCAGTGCCGCCGCGTCTCTTAACGGAATTTTTAAGATTTTTCCCGACACACTTCCATTCTTTAGGGGGTGGCGCCAATGCCTCCGAAGTCCAGTTACGCTCACGAACAAACTCATCCGAGTAAGCAGCAAGCTTGGCGACTTCGGCAAACCGCACCCGTGCAGCACCGGAATATTGCGTCGTAAAACCATTGAGTACATCTGTCGCTCCGGCGGTGGTGGCCGAAGGTTCTCCAGCGAAAGCAGCAACAGTCACGGCACCATCGCCAGCATAGTTACGATCAGCGACTTCCTGCATCACGCGCATGCTGGCATTCTGCAAATAGGCCGGGGCATGCAACAGTGCCTGAGAGGACAGGATTGCTCTTTTGCTGGCTTCAATAGGGGAAATCGCTGCGGCTGAAACTCGCGTCACATCTTGACCTGCCAAATCAATTATGTCGGTACCGAAGAACGATGCGGCGTAGCAGAAAATACCGTAAAGCGGGTCATAGTTGAATACGGCGGCAGACACTGCAGAAAAGGGATTCTGACATTCAAGAAACTGAGGTATCAGATTATTCGCATGCCTCGACACATACTGCCCCCAGGAAGACAAACTCACCATCTGCGCCACCAGCACCTCATTAGCCACCAGCGCCCGATTACTGTAAGCATCAAAATTAAGCGCCCTGGCCTGCATCACGCCGGCACTGTAGGCGACTGCGTCGGCGGTGTTGACGAGCTTGGTTTTTTCACTGCTGAGCTGGCCGGTGTTGAACAGGAAGAACAGCGCCGTCAATCCGCCCATCAGGACGAATATGCCGTAGATCAGCGCTTGTCCGCGCTGGAACTGACTACCTCGGTACATGGATGCTCCAGCCGGGTTGAGATTAAGTAAAGGGGTGATTGAACAGGTGCGACAACAAAGAGAGTTGGCTTTTTTTAAACCAATCGCGCCATCGTAGCGAAGCGCAGCGTGTCGGCAAAAAGAGTGTTTTGGAAGAGGTGATATTTTTGAAGTCGGTCAACATTCAACCGATTCAGTTGTAAAAATACAAACTCGCAGCGAGCGCTGCGCATTTTTCTTGCGCCAGTTTAATCCGTCAATTGCTGCAACAAATACAGCTTCTGGTAAATCCCGTTGTCGATCGCCATCAGCTCGTCGTGCGTGCCCTGCTCGTCGATACGACCGTGGTTCAGCACGATGATGCGGTCGGCATCACGGATGGTCGACAGCCGGTGCGCGATGGCGATCAGCGTGACGCTGCCGCGCAATTCATCGAGTGCGGCCTGCACCACTTGCTCGGTTTCGCTGTCGATGTGCGAGGTGGCTTCGTCCAGAAACAGGATGCGCGGCTGGCCGGCCAGTGCACGGGCCACGGCGATCAGCTGCTTCTGGCCGGTTGACAGGCGCGCGCCGCCTTCGCCGAGCGACGTGTCGTAGCCCTCTTCGAGTGCCAGGATGAAGTCGTGGGCCTTGGCAGCGCGGGCGGCGATTTCTATCTGGTCCTGGCTGTAGCCGCGGCCCATGTCGATATTCTCGCGCGCGCTGGCGGCCAGCAGGAATGGCTCTTGCGGCACCAGTCCGACATCTTCCCGGAAGGCTTCGTCGCCGATCGCGCCCAGTGGAATCCGGTCGATGGCGATGCTGCCGTGTTGCGCGGTATAAAAGCGCAGCAGCAGACTGAGCAGCGTCGACTTGCCGCTGCCGGTGTGGCCGACGATGCCATAGAACGCACCGGCCGGAATTTCCAGGCTGAGGTCGTGCAGCACGTCCTGACCGGGCGCGTAGCCAAATCGCAGATTGCGTATCGAGACCGCCCCCGCGCTGATGCGCTCATTACTGCGGCTGGGAACTACCTGACGTTCATTGAGCAGCGTGTTGACCCGCGCTGCCGCCACCACCGATTGCTGCAACTGGCTGAACTGCAGCGTGATCTGGATCAGCGGATCGACCACGCGGGCGATGTAGCTGACGAACGCATACAGCACACCGACTTCCAGCCCGCTGAACTGGCGCTGGCCGAAGCTGTAAATCACGCCGACCAGCAACAGCACATTGAGCAAATCCAGCGCCGGACGCAGCAGCCACGCATTGGCGCGCAGCTCGGCCACGCGGGCGTGGTATTGCAATTGATTGGTGGCGCGGAAACGGTCGCCAAAACGCAGCGCCGCATTGCTGGCCTGCAGCACCGGCATGCCGCCGATCGATTCGGCCACCTGCGCATTGATCTCGCTACGCAGTTCGCGTGCCCGGGTCACGGCCGGCGCACTCATGCGCTGGTAAAACCAGACGATCACGATCACCGCCGGGAACAGCATCAGCACTACCAGCATCAGGCGCCAGTCGAGCCAGGCCATCGCCAACATCGCGCCGGTCAGCACGATGCTGCTGTCGAGGATCACGAACAGGACCTGGATGTACAGGTTCTTGACCGCCTCGGTATCGTTGGTCACGCGGCTGACCAGCTGGCCGGTGATGGCCTTGTCGAAGAACGCCATCGGCAGGCGCAGCACATGGCCGTAGACCGATTCGCGCAGGCGCCGCACCGAGCGCATCGCCAGTCCCGACAAACGCGCCAGCTGAAAATAACGGACGATGCTGGCGACCCAGCCGGTGACGAGGATGCCGGCCAGCAGCGCGATCATGCGCGGCCAGTCGAGCTGGTGCGGCAGCAGGTGATTGTCGATCAGCGACTTGCCCAGCAGCGGGCCGAGCACTTCGAGGCCGGCGGCCAGCACCAGCCAGGCAGTGCCGATGAACAGGTGACGCCGGTCCGGCGCGGCCGAGGTGCGCAGCAGCGCAATGGCCTGGCGGGTTTCAGAGCGCATCGAGACTGGCCTCCAGTTGCTGGTAACGCCACTGGCTGGCGTACCAGCCATCACCATCGAGCAATTGCTGATGGTTACCCCGTTCGGTGATGCGGCCTTCGCGCAAGACCAGGATCTGGTCGGCGTCGGCCACGGCACTAAGCCGGTGGCTGGCAATGATGACGGTACGGCCGTTGCGGGCCACGCGCAGATGTTGCAGGATGCTCGCCTCGGTGCCGGTATCGACGGCCGACAGCGCATCGTCGAGCAGCAGCAGCGGACTGTCCGCCAGCAGCGCGCGGGCGATCGCGACACGCTGGCGCTGGCCGCCGGACAGGGTCACGCCGCGTTCACCGACCGGGGTCTCGTAGCTTTGCGCAAAACGCAGGATATCGTCGTGCACTGCCGCCAACCCGGCCGCATGTTCGACCTCGGCACGGCTGGCACCGGGGCGCGCCAGCGCGATGTTGTCGGCAATCGAGGATGAAAACAGAAACGATTCCTGCGGCACCCAGCTCACTGCATTACGCAAGGATTCAAGCGAATACGCATCGAGCGCATGCGCGCCCCACACGACGTTGCCGTGCAGCGGCCGGAACTGGCGCAACAGCATGCGCAGCAAGGTCGACTTGCCGGCACCGGTCGGGCCGACCAGACCCAGCGTCTGGCCGGGTTCGAGCCGCAGCGAAATATCCTGCAAGGCCAGCGCGCCCTGCCCCGGATAAGAAAAGTCGATCTTGTCGACGACCAGCAAGCCGGGCTCGACACGGGCGATCGTGCCATGGTCATCGACCGACAGCGGCAAGGCCAGCACCGGTGCCAGCCGCTCCCACGCCGCGCGTCCGCGCTCGATCAGCGACAGCACCCAGCCGGCCGCAAACATCGGCCAGATCAGCTGGCCCAGATACATCGTGAAGCTGGTCAGCCCGCCGATAGTCAGTGCGTTATTCCAGACCAGATAACCACCGAGCGACAGCGTCAGCACGCCGGCCGTTGACAACGTAATACCTACTGCCGGTTCGTAGGCCGCTTCCCAGCGTTGCGCACGCAGGTTGGCGGCGGCGGCATGTTCGGCCAGCTCGGCAAAGCGGACAGCGCTGCGCTGCTCCAGCCCGAGCGCGCGCAAGGTGCGCACGCCGGACAGCGTTTCTTGCACATGGTCATTGAGGTCGCTGAAGCGTTTCAGGGAATCGGTCGAAGCGTGATGGATCTGGTTCGAGATGCGCCAGAACGCAAACGCCATGAACGGAAACGGCACCAGCGCAATCAGCGTCAGGCGCCAGTCGACGCCAATCAACATCATCGCCAGCACCATCAGCAAGGTCAGCGAGCCATCAAAGCCGGCCAGCATCGCTTCGCCGGCGGCCATCTCGACCGCATCGATATCGTTGGTGGCCAGCGCCATCAGGTCGCCGGTACGCTGCTTCTGGTAAAACGCCGGGCCTTGCAGCGCCAGCCGCGCATACAGCCGGGTGCGCAATTCGACGCCGAACTGGTACGCCGCCTTGAACAGCTGCAAGCGCCAGCCCACCCGCAGGAAATAAATTCCTATGCCGATCGCCACCAGCACGGCCAGTTCCTGCAGCAGCGCCATCCCGCCCAGCTGACCGGCGACCAGCGCATCGATGATATGGCCAACCTTGCGCGGCACCCAGACGGTCAGCAGCGCCACCAGCCCCAGCATGATGCCGGCGGCAACATAGGACCGCCAGTGGCCGCGCACGAAGGTACCGATGAGTCGGGACAAGGTCATTCGAACTGCCTTTGCAAGGGATGGCTGGAAAGTAAATCGGCGGGCCGGCGGATCGCGCCGGGGGCGAATTTTACCGCAAGTGGCGGGATCAGATTGACGGGCCATCGTGTTGCCGTCGTGCTGCCCTGCACACCATGGAACCTTCGCAAGGTCGTCCCCACTCAAGTACCAGACAGCGCCAGGCCAACCCGCCATGCCGATTGTCGATCCCTCGGCTGACACGCCTGCCACGGCAAGCATCCGCATTTCTCAACTTGGCCCGGCTAACGGGCATTTTTTACAGGTCTTGATCCGTCATTATGCAAATTCCAAAAACCTCCTCGTACTTCCAGGCATCCAACGGCGCGAATGCCGGCGACAACGGCGCCATTCAGCAACCAGTCAACCCGCCAGCGGCTGGTGGCGGCAGTCCAACGCTCTTTGGCGCGCAGGGTGTTCGCACGGGCAATGCAGCACGCAACCGGCTGAGCGGCAATCTGCCGGGTTCTCCGAGGGCGGAACTGCGGATTTGTATCGAAGCGGTGCGCAGCAATCCGGAGTCGGCAACGGCGTTCGTCCACCTCGGCTTCAAAATGACCGCGACCGAGCGTGTCGATGTCGATGGCAATTCGATGACCAAGCGCGACTGCTACCTGAAGGCGGCTGTACTCGATCCTCGGAATGCCTTAGCTTTCTACAACCTCGGTAACACGCTGGCTGCGAACGAGCGCATCACTGTCAATAACGTATCCATGACCCAGCGCGACTGCTACCTGAAGGCGGCTGCACTCGATCCTCGGTATGCCTCTGCTTTCTACAACCTCGGCACCACGCTGGCTGCGAACGAGAGCATCACTGTCAATAACGTATCCATGACCAAGCGCGACTGCTACCTGAAGGCGGCTGTACTCGATCCTCGGTATGCCTCTGCTTTCTACAACCTCGGCACCACGCTGGCTGCGAACGAGCGCATCACTGTCAATAACGTATCCATGACCCAGCGCGACTGCTACCAGAAAGCATTGGAAATCGAACCGGGCAACACCTATGCACAAGCTGCATTGCAACGCCTCGACCATGCAGAAGCCGTCACTGCCGCATCCACCGCCATCGTCACGCAGCAGCACAGCACATCGGCCGCACACGCTCCCAATCTGGCAACCCTTGCGGAGACTGTCGCCAGCCACGGCGTCCAGCTGGCCAGCCAAGGTGCCCGGCTGACCAGCGTCGAGCGGCGCCTCGACACCCACGACCGCATGCTCACCCATTTGCAAAACGACATCGCCCGCCAGCTCGATGCGCCCGCGCTACCGGGCCGGTCAGCCTTGCCTGACAATCCGCACCTGCTGGCCTACCACCTGACCTTCCGCAAATCGATGGCGCTGCTGTACACGACCACGCAGATGATCAGCAACCAGGTGGTGCGGCGCGATGATCCGCTTCTGGCGTCGGCGTTGAAAGCGATTGCGCAGTCGATACCGGTACCGTTCCTGGGAGCGGCAGTCGGTGCGCTGGCCGGCGCGGTGAACTGGAGCGCCCACAACCGGGCGGGCACGATGGCCACGCGCACGCAGTCGCGGCTCGGCGAGGCCTCGGCCTTCACCCACCTTGCCCACGATGTCGCCAGCACCTTGTGCAACGATCCCCAGTACCGGCAACGTTTGCTGGACCTGGTGCCGGACCGGGAGCTGGCCGTCACCCCGGCGTCGGGCAACAGCATGCTGCAACGACTGGGCCTGACCCGCCTGAATCCGGCCGAAACGCTGGTGCAAAGCCAGGCCGAAAGCGATGTAAAACGGTTATCGCGGGCACTGCAGGCAGACCACAACAGTCCAGCCTTGCAGGACGCCACCCGCGCGCTGCATGCCGACGATATCGCACCGATGTCGCAATGGATGAGCGCGCATGTGCTGGGGCGCACTGCCACGGCGCTGATCGCACCGATGGCGCAGCTGAGCGTGCGTACGGTCAGCAACCCGCATCATCCGGCACTGATCGCGGAGCTGGTCGAAGATGGATTTCTGCACCGGGGCGGGACGACGCCGGACAGTCCGCCTAGTCTGCGCAACCTGCGCATCATGGGTCGGTCGACGAATCCTGAGGAGATCACTGCGGCAGCCACGGCCTTTTATGAACGGACGGTGGCGAAGGGGTTGCAGGCGTAAGGGGTGCGGGCTAGCGCTGGATTGATCAGGTCGCCGGTGCGTTGCTTCCGGTTAAACGCCGGTCTTGCAGCCGTGTGTAGAAGCTCGGGTTTTCTGTACAGGTTGGGCCGGATATACGTAGAAGGTAGGCTGTATACGTATGTCCAGGTTTGCCTTTCCAAGGGATGACTGGAAAGTAAATCGGCGGGCCGGCGGCAGCGCTGGTCGCTGCGACTCATTGCGTTGAGAGCCGGTTAGTCAGAGGCAAGGTCTGAACCCGAGTCCCAACAACTTGTATTGACCTCGAACACACAGAAACATAAGGTGACTTTCAGCTCCAGCTACTTTGGAAAACATATGGACATCTCCACCACGGCAACAATCACTGTTCGTATGTCTGTTGACGTGCGTGAGCTCATTGACCGCGCCGCCGCCTTGCAAAATAAAATCCGAACCGATTTCATGCTTGACGCAAGTTGTATTGCAGCGAGGCAAGTTCTTCTTGCTCAAGTGTTTTTTCAAATTTCCGAAGAACAAATGAAAGCGTTCGATGCAGTCACGGCCGAACCCATGTCGAAGAATGCCGCAATCCAAAAACTACTGGCGTCCAGATCGCCCTGGGAGCGATCAAACGCAATCAGCCAAGTCCGATTCCAGTGATCGTCCTCGGTCGTCTCGCTGTCCACCAAGACTGGATGGGTGCAGGTATTGGCGTTGGTTTGTTGAAAGACGCCCTGCTCAGATCGCTGCAAGCCTCCGCCATCATTGGTGGTCGCGCCCTGCTATGCCATGCCATCGATACGGAGGCAAAGAACTGGTATCTAAAATGGGGTTTTGTTCAATCGCCAACGGAGGCGTTTTCAGTGATGGTTAAGTTGGATTCAGCGAGTGAACCGCTGATTTAATCGTGTTTGAACGTCAAGTAGGTGCTAAGTCGTTGATTTTACTGAGTCAGATGATCCGCCAGCGTGACCGCCGGTTTGAATTGCACTCCGTAGGTTTCATGCAGGAAGCCGTCAACACTGGCGGTCTGGCGCGTGGCACCCAGTTCGCTGATCGTGCGAAACGGGTGCACCGGCACAATCCCGTAGGTGAAGGACAGCCATTTAAAACCGATGAAGTTATTCACATTTCGTTTACAAGGAATATATTTCTTGTAAATTGCCACGCCAAACAAATAAAACGTTTAATTTCCACCTAGTTCTTGCTCTCAGCCAAGCACCGTCCAGCTCATCGCGCCAGAAACTGCAAATCCCCATACCAGGCTGTCGCCTGCTCGCCCGTGTTGTCGGTATCCGTCGCCAGTGCCACCACGACGACGTCCGGCGCTTCTTCGCCGAAGGCGGTCCTGAAATCGGTACCCGCTCCACGGAACCATACCGGAGCGATCCCTACTCACGTTGCAGACAGCCGGGACAATACCGGTCGTTATTCCAATGGCTGAGGCTTGCAACGGCAACCATCAGCATTCGTCCATCACGGCCCGGCTATCGGGCTTTTTCTACAGGTCTTGATCCGTCATCATGCAAATTTCAAATACCGCATCGCGATATCAGACATCCACTGGCAGAGACGCATTGCAGCAATCTGCCAGCACGTCCACCGCTGGCAGCGGCAGTCCGTCGTCCTCCATCGTACAAGCCGCCCGCCAACGGCTGTCCGGTGATCAACCGGGATCGCCGAGAGCGGAGCTGCGAGGCTACCTTGACGCAGTGCGCAGCAGTCCCGGTTCGGCTGCGGCATTCGTTGAACTCGGCGTCAGGTTGACGGCGACCGAGCGTATCGATGTCAATGGCGAGTCGATGAGCAAACTACAGTGTTATCTCAAGGCGGCCGCACTCGATCCACGCAATGCGCGCATTTTTCACCACATCGGTACTACGCTGAACGCAACCGATCGCGCTAAGGTCAATGACGTGTCGATGAACAGTCAACAGTGTTATCTCAAGGCGGCCGCACTCGATCCGCAGCTGGCGCTGGCGTTCTCCGGTCTGGCCACCACTCTGAATGCAACCAGGCGCATCGTCGTCAATGGCGTACCCATGAACCGGCGAGACTGCTTCCAAAAGGCGGCCAAGCTCGATCCGCGATGTGCGGGACCGATCTACGGCCGGGGTAGCACGCTGTCCACGACCGGGCGCAGCGACGTCGATGCGGGGCCTATGACACAGCGCCACGGCGACCAGAAAGCGTTGGAAATCGAACCGCCTGACCGCTTTGCGCCAACGTCATCGCAGCGCCGTGATCAACAACAAGCCGCCACTGCGGTGCCCGCCACCATCGTTGCACAGCAGTCAAGCACTCCAGCCGGCCCGCCTCCCGATTTGGCGACCCTCGCCGCCGCCATCGCCACACAAGGCCGGCAAATCGCCAGCCAAGGCACCCGGATCAGCCGTATCGAACAGCGTCTCGACGACCATGATGCCTTCCTCAACCGCCGTCACAGCGGAATCAGCAATCAACCTAATGCCCCTGAAATACCGCGCCAGCCTGGCCAGACAATCCGCACCTGCCTGCCTGTCAGGTCACCTTCTGCAGATCGATGGCTCTGCTTTGCACGACCGCGCAGGTAATTAAGCAGCGACAACGTCCGGTACGAAGACCTGCATCATCGATATCGCCAGCTTTATCGCGCCAGAAACTGCAAGTCCCCATACCAGGCCGTGGCCTGCTCGCCCGTGTTGTCGGTATCCGTCGCCAGTGCCACCACGACCACATCCGGCGCTTCTTCGCCGAAGGCGGTCCTGAAATCCGCCGCGACGTCACGTGTTTCGGTGATCCACTGGCCGGCCTTGTCGCTGCCGCTTTCGACCACCAGCATGCGGGCGCGGTCGGTGTAGGTGTTGTCTTGCCAGGTGCCTACCGGCTGGCGGTTATCCCACAGGTAATTGATCGCGGCGGTCGGGATTTTCATGCCGTAGAGGGCTTCGCCGATCTTCAGTTTGGCGCGGGTGGCGAAACTGAGTTTCTCGACCGGATAGTCGAACAGCACATAGATGCGGCCGGCATAATCGTCGCCGGATTTTTTGGTCATGTCGGCACCCTTCACGGGAGCGGCGATCTTCCAGCGCCAGCGCAACAGCGGGGTTTTTTTCAGGTCGATGCGTACCGTGTGCGCCATGATCGACATCGAGTGATCGGCCTCAGCCTTGAGCACGGTCTGGCCTTCGTCGCGCACCAGCGTGTAGATGGTATCCGGCACTTTGGCGGCCGGCTTGACAACACTCCAGCCAATGACCGGCGCGCCGGCTTGCATTTGCGAGAACGCCGGAATATCCACTGCCTGCGCGCTGGCAGACGCCAGCAAGCACAACAGACTGGAGGCAATTTTTTTCATCAGGGTACGCCTCGATAAAGTGGGGTGATCTGGTCCGGCATGGACGCCAGTTTTTTATGCAAAAGCTGGTAGACGTCGCGGTCAAAGCGCGGCGGTGCCTGTTCGGTCAGTTGCCGCGCTTCGGCTTCACTGGCAGCCGTGCCCAGATAGCTCCAGTTGTCGATGACATGCAGGGCCGCTTCTTCACGGATGCCGATCGGCCCGGCATAGGGCCACGGATGCAGGCGGCTGGTTTCGAGTGCCATGCGCAAGCGCGCGGTATGCGACGCGAGGCTTTCACGCGCGCAGCACGCGCCCTTGCACTGACCGACCTGGCTGGCAAAACACGGCTTGCCGGCAGCGACTTTTTCCAATCCGAGCAAGACCAGGCAAAGCTGGTGCGCAGTGGCGATGGCCGTGAGCGCGGTGGTGGCCTTGCGGTGGGTGGCAAACGGACCGAACAGCTCGGCCTCGTCGGCGGCGGGCAAGTCGTCGGTCTTGACCAGCGTGATCTGCGATTGCGCATCAAGACGCCAGAGGCAGGCGGCACTCGAACGGCGCAATTGCCGGTTATGCGATGGCGACAGTTGCTTGACCAGCATCGCTTCCTTGAGCAGCGCACCCAGCTCGCCGGCGGTGGCAATCCATTCGATGCGGCGGATTTGCTGCGATAGTTCCAGCTCCTTGGCGGAAAGATGGTCGCCACTGAAATGCGACAGCACGCGCCGGCGCAAGTTGTTGGCCTTGCCGACATACAAGGGCAGCGCGCCCTCGCCAAAAAACAGGTACACGCCGTGTGTGGACGGCAAGTCATCGACCATCGCGGCATCGAGCTGCGAGGGCAAATTCGGCCGTGCGGTCAGTTCCTTGATGGCGGCATTGATCTGTGCATGCGGGAAGGTGGCGTGGATGGTTTCCCAGAATTGCCAGATCAGCTGGGCGTCGCCGAGCGCGCGATGGCGTTCGGTCACCTGCAACTGATGGCGCTCGGCCAGTGTATCGAGATTGTGCTTGGCAAATTCGGGATAGAGCTTGCGCGAGAGTTTGACGGTACACAGCACGGTCGGCCGGAAGTCGATGCCGACGCGCTTGAATTCGTTCTTCAGAAAGCCGTGGTCGAAACGCGCATTGTGCGCCAGAAAAATACGCCCTTCGAGCCGCTGATGGATCTCGGCTGCCAGCTCGTCGAAGCCCGGGGCATCGGCCACCATCGCATTCGAAATTCCGGTCAGACCTTCGATGAATTCGGGAATATGCCGATGCGGATTGACCAGACTGCTCCAGTGCCGCACGCCATCTTCATCGACTTCAACGATGCCGACTTCGGTGATCCGGTCAATGACGGCGGTGGCGCCGGTGGTTTCTAGGTCGACAAAGGCGAGGCGGGGATGGACCGGGTTATAGGCCATTGGGAAAGTCTTTCACTACAGCAGCTCCAGGCGGAAAAATCCTCGCCAGAGTAGCGGTTCACGCATTGCTGCTCAAGAAATATTTATCGAAAAACGCCTTGACGGCACGTACCCAAAATCACATATACTGTTCATCCATACAGTGTTTTACGAAACACCTGGAAAATTGCCTTGCTCATCATAACGGAGATTCCCATGCTCGCATCCACCACCCGCTTTGCCACCCCTGCCGTCGCCAATGCCCTGCTGGCGACCATGCCGGACACTGTCTGGCGCGGCAACCAGATGGGATCGCAGCGGGCGGTGACGACGCCGTCGGGGTTCAGCGCGCTGGATCGGGAGTTGCCCAATGGTGGCTGGCCGGCGTCAGTGCTGATCGAGTTGCTGCTGGCACAGCCGGGCATCGGCGAATTGCGTTTGCTGGCACCGCTGATCGCATCACTCACGCAGGCCAAAAAAACCGTGATCCTGATGGCACCGCCGCATATTCCATTCGCGGCTGCACTGGCCGAACTGGGTATCGACCTGACGCACATCCTGCTGGTCGAGGCTGAAAAGCCGGCCGACCGCATCTGGGCCATCGAGCAAGCACTCAAGAGTGCCAGTTTCGGCGCGCTATTGTGCTGGTTGCCGCAATGCCGCGCGGATCATTTGCGCCGGTTGCAACTGGCTGCCGGCGGCGGCGAAGGGTTGACTTTCGTGTTCCGCCCGGCGGCGGCGCAACACGAATCCTCGCCGGCACCGCTGCGCATGGTGTGCCGGGCGGCAGCATCGGGCCAGTTGTCGGTCGAGGTGATCAAACGCCGCGGCCCGGTACACAGCCAGCCCGTGATCCTGCCGCTGGCGGTGCCGGCGGTACTGGATCAGCCTTTTGCCGAGCGCCGCGTCGCTGATATTCTTCCCTTCACCTTACCGGTCAACTCACGCCATGCTGTGGATCGCCCTGCACTTTCCGCAACTGCCACTCGATACCGTACTGCGCTGCCGGCCTGAGGCCGCGACCACGCCGGTCGTGGTGGTCGAACGCAAACGGGTCATCGGGGCAAACCAGCCAGCTACCGGGTGCGGAATCGCAGCAGGCATGTCGGAGGCGAACGCCTGGAGCATGCGCGCCGGCTTGCTGTCTCTTCCGCGCACGCCGGCACAAGAGCTGGAAGCCCTGCACGAAGCGGCGCTGTGGGCCTTGCATTTCACGCCGCAAGTGGTGGTGCGGGATGCCGGCTTGTTGCTTGACATCACTGCCAGTCTGCGACTGTTCGGTGGTTTCGACAATCTGTTGGCACAACTCACCGGCGGCATCGATGACCTTGGCTTGCACGCCCACATGGCGTGCGCACCGACGGCTAGCGCAGCGCAACTGCTGGCGCACAGCGCCGGCGTCTGGCAAGACAAAACCCTGGACGGGATGCTGGCACCGGTGCCATTGGCGGCAATTGCTTCGGCGCGCCCGCATCTTGATACGCTTCTTGGCATCGGTTGCCACACGCTGGGCCAGTTGCGCCGGATGCCGCGTACCGGTATTGGACGACGCTTCGGCAATGAGCTGCTGCGCGAGATAGACCGTGCCTACGGTGACGAAGCCGAGGTCCACGCCTGGTTCACGGCACCAGTAAGTTTTGATGTCCGTCTGGAATTACCTGCGCAAGTCAGCCATACCGATGCGCTGCTGTTTGCCGCGCGCCGTCTGCTATTGCAACTGACCGGCTGGCTCAATGCCCATCAGTCGGCCATCAGCAGTATCACGCTATGGCTGCACCATGAACCGACCCGCCAGCGCGATCATCGCAGCACGCCAGTCCATATCCAGCTCGCCAGCGCCAGCCGCGATCCGGCCCACCTGACGCTATTGCTGCGCGAACGGCTCGGGCAAGTCGCATTAATTGCACCTGTCATCGAACTGTCGCTGGCAGCCGACGAGATCGTTGCGCTGGCAGCGCCGAACACTGAACTGTTTCCGACCGCAGCATCGCAAAACGAAAGCATAGGTTTGCTGGTCGAGCGCCTGCAGAGCCGTCTTGGCAACGATGCGGTACGCCGGCTCTCACTGGTCGCGGATCACCGGCCTGAAAAAAGTTATGCCTTGCTACCGGTACGACAATCGTCTGCGCGGCTTGTCAGCCCTTCTTTGCAAGCTATCTTGCCGCGTCCAACCTGGTTGCTGGCCCGGCCGCTGGCTTTGATTACGCGCCAGCACAAACCGTTTTATCAAAGCCCGCTGACTTTGCTGGCTGGTCCGGAGCGGATCGAATCCGGTTGGTGGGACGATGCACTGGCACTGCGTGATTACTTCATTGCCGAAAATGAACATCATGCGTTGTTGTGGATATTCAGACAGCGCACCACCGGGGATAAAAGATCAGAGTGCGGCTGGTTTTTGCATGGTTACTTCGGATGACAACAGACGACACGTCGCAGGGGCAATATCGCAAAAATGCAGCCGTTCAGCTTAAAGCTGAACGGCTGCAGAAATTGCCTTGATTACCTGTCACGCAAGATCAGAAGGTATGACGGATGCCCAGATTGAATGCCTTGTCGCCCGAACCGGCCTCGATGGCGCTGCCGACCGTGTATCCGGCACCATTGTCATTTTTGATGCGGGCATAGGCCGCGTACAAGTCCGTGCGTTTGGAGAATGCATAGCGGTATCCCAGTGCCCACTGATTGGCATCCTGATTGACAGCATTCTTGTCATCCTTGCGAATATAGGATCCCAGAATAGTGTGGGCGCCGAACGGGACAGTCACCCCAAGCAACAGGTCGCGACTGTCGGTGGATGCCGTCGGTGCCACCAGGCTGCCATAAGGATTGGTGGTGTTACGCAATGGCGAACTGTTGACGCCCTTGTTGATCCCGTAACCCAAATGCAACTTGGCAACATTCAAATCATAGGTCAGCGCCAGCAAAGTATCTTTTGCGCTGGAGGTATTTTTAACTGTCGCCGTGTCGTTATTGCGATTGTGATATCCAAGACGGACAGCCAGCGGTCCATTGGCATAAGCAATCGCTGCACCGTACTGGCGGGATGCTGACGTATCACCGGCCACTTCACCGAATCCGTAAGCCAGTTCACCGGTAAATCCCTGCAAATTAGGTGAGACGTACTTGACTGCATTATTCATCCGGCTGGCGGCATCACCGGTATTCGGCATCAGGTTCGCGGCAGTGCCGGCCAGTCCGGTAGCGAACGGATCTGCGAGTACCAGCGTGACATATTGGGGGGTGTACTGGCGACCAAAGGTAACGCCACCAAATCCACCAGACAAGCCAACGAAAGCTTGACGACCGAAAGCCGTACTGGACTGGTTGAAGCCGCCGGTGTCCATCGCGATGCCGGTTTCAAGTACGAAATTAGCGGCGAGACCACCGCCCAGGTCCTCGGTACCGCGAAAACCGAGCCGGGATCCCGATGCGACGCCACTGGTTAATTTGGTGACCGAGCCGGCAGAGCCGCCGCGCTCAGCAACCATACCAACATCAGCGATCCCATAAATGGTGACATTTGTTTGCGCCACAGCAGAACCAGCGGCAGTTCCCAACAGCATCAATAGCAATGATGATTTTTTCATTGAGATTTCCTTAAAGAAATAAATAGAAAGATAAAACAGCGAACCAACATCAACCTTTTGCCGCTGACCTGACACTCAGGACTCTTTTGGTTCAGCCGCTCATGGCCCGAAAAATGAAATGAAAAGTCCGACATCAGGTAGACGAAACAAGCACGGCTATTGTTCAAAAAGACAAATCGCTACCCAGGACTTGAACGCATTATTGTCTGACCAATTTAACAACGTCAATTATTTATCTTATTTGTGTCATTGAAACATCGATAAATCGTCGTTAAAAAGACACAGTATGGCTCCTGAAAAATAGGGACCAGACCTATGAAGAAGAAAGATGTAGGGCCGGAAACAATCATGCCTGTTTGAAAACGACGACACCAATACCCGCGAACAAGCACAAAAAAGGCGAAAAAAAAGCGCGGAAGATCCGCGCAAATTGGTTAATTCACCGTACTGACGCCGATCAAATCTGCATATTCATGATGTCCTGATAAGCGGAAACCAACTTGTTACGCACCTGAACCGTGGCCTGGAAACCGATATTCGCTTTTTGCGATGAAATCATCACATCGGACAAGCTCACCTTGTCATCGCCAAGGGCAAAGCGCGAGCCGAGTCCTTCTGCCGTTTTCTGCGAGGCATTGACCCCATCCAGCGAGGCCTTCAGTGCATCGGCAAATCCTGTTTTTGGCACGGCGGTCGGATCAGCGGCGACCGCCGGCACCCCGCCCTGCGGACGCGTTGCCGCCGCCTTGAGCTGGCTGATCATCGCTTCGATCCGGCCGGAATCTATCATTGAAGTTTTCATGCGGTTTCCCTTCCTGTCATCGTCAAACCGCCGATGCCGGACTAAGCCGATCAATATTACGGTTTTTTCACCATCGCACAGTAGCATCCGGAAAGACCTGCAGCAGGACGAGAACCTAGGCAAATCCTGTTCTGTTCACCTGATTGAATCAGGTCAACTGGACGACAATCGAGTCACAAGTAATAATTGTAACTAGGAAATCATGACGCGCGTCCACACCAATCGCAGCACCCGGGGAGTTTCATCATGGCTGTAGCCGCCGACGGTAGCGCCGTACCGAATCCGCTCATCAGTTTTGCGGAGTCCCAGGGCGGCCGCAATTTGTTGCTGATGCTTGGTGCGGCTATCGTGATCGCCGTAATGGCCGGTGTCTGGATGTGGAGTCAGCAACCCGACTACCGCGTCCTGTTTTCAAATTTTACGGACCGTGATGGCGGTGCCATCGTCACCCAGCTGCAGCAAATGAATGTGCCGTACAAGTTTGCCGAAGGCGGCGGTGCGATTCTGGTCCCTGCCAATCAGGTCCACGATGCACGCCTGCGCATTGCCGCAATGGGCTTGCCCAAAGGCGGCAATGTCGGTTTTGAGTTGATGGAAAACCAGAAACTGGGTGTATCCCAGTTCCTGGAACAGGTCAATTTCCAGCGCGCGCTGGAGGGCGAACTGGCGCGTTCGGTCCAGTCAATCGGTGCCGTTGAATCGGCACGGGTACACCTGGCGATGCCGAAAGCGTCGGTCTTCGTACGCGACCAGCAAAAACCGACCGCTTCGGTCGTGCTCAACCTCAATCCCGGTCGCTCGCTAAGCGAACAGCAGGTGAGTGCCATCGTCCATCTGGTCGCCAGCAGTGTGCCTGAGCTGCCACCAGGCAACATCAGCGTCATCGACCAGAATGGCAATCTGCTCTCGGATACCAGCAAGGCCGCCAAGGCAACCGGCCTGGATCCGACCCAGCTGAAATACATTCAGGAAGTCCAGCAAAACATCGTCCGCCGGATCGAATCGATCATTACGCCCATCGTCGGACCGAACAATGTACGTGCCGAAGCAACTGCCGATATCGATTTCTCGACCAGCGAGCAAGCGGCCGAAACCTACAAGCCAAACAGCCCGCCGAACCAATCCACGATGCGCAGCCAGCAAAGTAGCGAATCCCAGGGCAGCAATCCGGGTGCCGGTGGCGTGCCGGGTGCGTTATCGAATCAGCCCGCTGCCAACGCGACTGCACCGATCAATCCACCGGCTCCTGCGGCCGGCCAAGGTGTGAGCACCGGAGCGGCCGCGACGGCTGCAGTACCGTCACAAAAAGACATGACCGTCAATTATGAAGTCGACAAAACGGTACGCTACATCCAGCAACCGATGGGCGGCGTGAAACGGATTTCGGTGGCGGTGGTCGTGAATTACAAGCAAGTCACTGACAAGGCTGGTAAGGTCACCGCCACGCCGTTGACCGAGGCGGAGCGGGCGCAAATTACCGATCTGGTCAAGGAAGCAATGGGATTCAACAAGGACCGCGGCGATACGCTCAACGTCGTCAACAGTGCATTCGCCGGCGTGCCCAAGGAAGTATTTCCTGAGGTGCCGATCTGGAAACGGCCGGAAATGATTCAACTGGCCATGGAACTGGGTAAATATTTGCTGGGCGGTATCGCGTTGCTCTACCTTTTCTTTGGCGTGCTGCGGCCGATGCTGAAAAAACTCAACACGCCGCCACCGAAAATCCATGCCGTAGTCGACGACCAGGACGACGAAGCCGAAACGCCGGAAATGCGGGCCATGCATGCAGCCGAACGGTCGGTCGAAGTCCCGACTGAAAGTGCCAGCATGGCGTACCAGCAAAACCTGGAACTGGCCAAACAACTGGCCAAGGACGACCCGAAAGTCGTCGCCAACATAGTCAAGAACTGGGTGAGCGGAAATGAGTGACGATGGTGTTCATAAAGGGGCTGTGCTGATGCTCGCCCTCGGTGAAGACGAAGCTGCAGAAGTAATGAAATTCCTCAGTCCGCGCGAGGTGCAGAAACTTGGCGCGGCCATGTCGACCATGAAAGCCATCAGCCATGAAGAACTCGATACGGTTCTGAAAAGCTTCCGGCAGGAGACCGAATCCAGCTCTGCGCTGGGCCTCGATTCCGATGAATACATCCGCACCGTCCTGACGAAGGCACTCGGCGACGACAAGGCTTCGTCTTTGCTCAACCGTATTCTGGGTGCCCGCGACGCCAGCGGCATCGAGAGTCTCAAATGGATGGACTCGCAATCGGTTGCCGAACTGATCCGCAACGAGCATCCGCAAATCATCGCCACCATCCTGGTCCATCTGGAGCGCTATCACGCCTGCGAAGTACTGGATCACTTTACCGAGCGCCTGCGCAACGATGTCGTGCTGCGCATCGCCACGCTCGATGGCGTCCAGCCGGCCGCTTTGCGCGAATTGAATGAAGTGCTGACCAAGTTACTGACCGGCAACGAAAGCCTGAAGAAAAAACCGATGGGCGGGATCCGCGCTGCGGCCGAAATTCTCAACTTCCTGTCCGGCGAAAACGAACAATCGGTCATCGCCAACCTGAAAAACTACGACAGCGACATGGCGCAAAAAATCATGGACGAGATGTTCGTCTTCGACAACATCATGGACATCGACGACCGCGGCATCCAGGTCATCCTGCGCGAAGTCCAGTCCGAATCGCTGATCGTCGCCCTCAAAGGTGCCAACGTCGACCTGCGCGAAAAGATCTTCAAGAACATGTCCAGCCGCGCCGCCGATATGATGCGCGAAGACCTCGAATCAAAAGGTCCGGTGCGCCTGTCCGAAGTCGAAGCCCAGCAAAAGGAAATCCTCCAGGTTGTGCGTCGCCTGTCCGACGAAGGCCAGATCCAGCTAGGCGCGAAAGGCGACGACGCGTATGTCTGACGCCATCATCCCGAAGGAACGGCAATCGGCCTACCAGCGCTGGGAAATGGATTCGTTCGGCGACAACCGGCCGAGCGCACAGCCGCAGACACCCGCAGCGCCACCGATACCGCGCGTAACAATAGAAGAACAAGCCGCCATACGCGAAGCCGCGCAAATCAAAGGCTATGCAACCGGTCTCGCTGACGGCCGCACCGAAGGCTTGCGTCTCGGTCGCGAAGAAGCCCATGCCGACATCGACCACCTGCGCCAGATCGCCGTCGCGCTTGGCAGCGAAGCCGCGATTGCCGACGAGCTGATTTCGGTCGATGTGATGCGCCTGGCGCTCGACCTGGCCCAGGCCATGCTGAAAACGGCGCTCGATATCAAGCCCGAGCTGGTCCTGCCGATCGTCGCCGAAGCGATACGCTACTTGCCGAACGTTCAGCAACCGGCGCTGCTGTACCTCCATCCGGACGATGCCCGGCTGGTGCGCGAAGAAATGCATGACGAACTCGACAAGGCTGGCTGGCGCGTCGCGGACGACAGCCAGATGCAACGCGGCGGCTGCCGCATCGACACCGCCAGCAATCAGATTGATGCCAGCATCGAAACACGCTGGCAGCGCCTGACCGACGCCCTCGGACAAACACCCGGCTGGCTCAAGGACTAGCGATGCCGCAAGCACGCAGCCAGCGCTGGCAGGCTTATCTGCGCGATTGCAGCGAATTGCTGCAGATCGTCGAACCGATGCAGGTCTCGGGTCGGGTCACCCGCGTGGCCGGACTGGTCATGGAGGCCATCGGCTTGCGACTCGCGGTCGGCAGCGCCTGTACCGTGCCGCTACCCAATGGATCCCGCATCGAAGCCGAAGTGGTTGGGTTCGACAATGACCGTCTGTTCCTGATGCCGCAAAGCGATGTCGAGGGCGTGATTCCCGGCACCCGCGTGTTTCCGGTCGAGGCGGTGCATTCGTTGCCGCGCGCCGGTTCGGTCAATCATCCGCGTCGCCGTCCGAGCGACCGCGGTCGCCATTTGCCGGTCGGTGACGAACTGCTGGGCCGGGTTCTTGACGGGGCCGGCCGGCCACTCGATACGCTGGGCCCGCTCAATGCCAGTTCCGCTGCGCCGCTCAATGTGCGCGCCGCCAATCCGCTGACGCGCGCACCGATCGTCGACGTGCTCGATGTGGGTGTACGCGCCATCAACAGCATGCTGACCGTCGGACGTGGCCAGCGCATGGGCCTGTTCGCCGGTTCCGGCGTCGGCAAAAGCGTGTTGCTCGGCATGATGGCGCGCTACACCACGGCCGATGTGATCGTCGTCGGCCTGATCGGTGAACGTGGCCGCGAGGTCAAGGAATTCATCGAACAGATCCTTGGTCCGGAAGGCCTGGCACGCTCGGTCGTAGTCGCCGCACCGGCCGACACGCCACCGCTGATGCGGCTGCAAGGCGCGGCCTACACGACGGCCATCGCGGAGCATTTTCGTGACCAGGGCAAGCACGTGCTGATGATCATGGATTCGCTGACGCGGTATGCGATGGCCCAGCGCGAAATCGCCCTGGCCATCGGCGAACCACCAGCCACCAAAGGCTATCCGCCATCGGTCTTTGCGAAGCTGCCGGCACTGGTTGAACGGGCCGGCAATGGCCGCGAAGGTGGCGGCTCGATCACCGCGTTCTACACCGTGCTGACCGAAGGCGATGACCAGCAGGATCCGATCGCCGATGCCGCCCGCGCGATTCTCGACGGGCATATCGTGCTCAACCGACAGCTGGCAGAAGCCGGTCACTACCCGGCCATCGACATCGAACAATCGATCAGCCGCGCGATGCACAGCATCACCACGCCGGAACACCAGAAACTGACGCGCCGGCTCAAGCAGTTGTATTCACGCTACCAGCGCAACCGCGATCTCATCAGCGTCGGTGCCTACAGCGCCGGTTCCGATCCGGTGCTCGACGAAGCCATCCTGCTCAATACCCGGATCGAAGATTTTTTGCAGCAAGGCATCCAGGAGCAGGCCACCATAAGCGAAAGCACGGACCAACTTGCCAGCCTGTTCGGTGGATGAGTCCTTTGATACCGGGCAGATAATTCATCATGGCTACTCCTTCTGCAATCGACACCCTCATCGAACTCGCCGTCAAGGACACTGACGAGGCGGCCAAACGTCTTGGCCTGACTATCCGCGCCTGCGAAGAAGTCGAACAGAAAATGGCCTTGCTGGTGCAATACCGCGAGGATTACGCCGACCGTTTCCAGCACAGCCTGTCGGTAGGGCTGAGTCCGTCCGGTTATCGCAATTTCCAGCTCTTCATCGACAAGCTCGACGGCGCCATCGCCAGCCAGCAACTGGTGCTGCTCGATGCCAAACGCCGCATCGAAGAAGCCCGGACCGCATGGCAATCGAGCGAACGCAAGCGCATGTCGTACGGCACGCTGGCCAGCCGCGCGCTCAAGGTGGCACAACAAAAAGAAGCCAAGCGCGACCAGAAGGCCATGGATGAACATGCCGCGCGCGCCCTCCTCTACAAACGATAAATACTCCGGGTAGCCATCATGCAAAACAACTCGATCGTCAATACCCTGGCTCCGTCTGGCAGCACCGCTGCGGCCAAGCCGCGCGCACCGGAAAGCAAGGCACCGGATCAACAGTTCACGCACATGCTGACGCGCCAGATGAATGACCGCGCCGCTCCGAAACCGGCAGGCAAACCAGTCGATGCGCCTAAACCGGTCGCTGTCAAAACCCCTGAAGCAGCAAAAAAAACCGATGACAGCACACCGGTCCCGGCTACCGCAACCGCGGACAAGCCCGCATCCGAACCCGCTCCGGTCGCCGAAAAAAAGGCTGACGAATCCAAGGATAAACCGGACACCAGCGTAACCGCCCTGCCCGTCACCAGCACCGATGCGGCGCTCAGTGCGTCGGCAGCGATCATGGCGCTGGTCGCCAATGCCGGTGTCACTGCCGGTGTCACTGCCGCACAAACGCCCGCTGCAACAGCGGCCACGACAGCCAAAGCCGGACCCGATCCGACGGCACCCGCCGGCGGTACACGTCCGGACCTGCGCGCCGCTCCTGAGCGCGGGCCGACCGATGCCGTGGTCAAAGAACTCGCTGCCAAGGGTGCGGGCGAATTTGCCAATGCATTGCAATCGGCCGCCACGGCCACGCCCGACAAGGACGTCACTCTGGCGCGACTCGTCGAGCAACCGGTCGCCGGCAGTGCATTGCAACCGATGCAGCAAACGACACTGGTCATGGCCGCCCCCGCCGGCGTCCATCCCGGCAATAGCCTCGCGCCGCAAGTCAACAACAGCGCCTGGGACCAGGCTCTGGGACAGCGCATGGTGTGGATGGTGGCCGGTGCCGAACAGTCCGCTACGCTGACCCTGAATCCGCCCGACCTCGGTCCGCTGCAGGTCGTGCTCAATGTCAGCAATGGCCAGGCCGATGCCAGCTTCTTTGCCGCCCAGCCCGAAGTGCGCCAGGCACTCGAAGCGGCGCTGCCGAAATTGCGCGAGATGCTCGGTGACGCCGGCATATCGCTGGGCCAGGCCAATGTCAGTTCCGGCAGTCCGAATCCGCACAGCGGTTCGGGCCAGGGCGATAACGGCGCGCGCCGCAATACACCGTCGGGCGCATCCGGCAGCACGAGCGTGAGCGCACGCCGGATTACCTCCAGCGGCAATGGCATGGTTGACACCTTCGCCTGAAGCCCGGCGCACCACGCAAATGCTTCCCTTGTGAGGTCGTCACGTAACCATTTCTCGCGTACCATGGCGAGGCAAAAAAAACACCCCGGCATACGATGATCTGCACTGTGTTCAGTGCTCTTTTCGATGCATCTGCCAAGGCCTTTTTTTTTAATAATGGTTACTGAAAGTTCAGACCAGTTCACAAGGAAACGAGATGGCGACCGCACCCAAACCAGCCGCTCCGGCAGCCGCAGACGATGCCACCGGCGGCAAAAAGAAATCGAAACTCAAGCTCATCATCATTGCCGTTGTGGTCCTGGCATTGGCTGGTGGCGGAGCAGGCTATTTCCTGATGGGGAAAAAAGCCAAGCCGGCCGGTGAGCATGCCGAAGAACCGCATGAAGTCGCCAAGGCGCCGGTGTTCCTGGTGCTCGATCCCTTCACGGTCAACCTGCAACAGGAAGCTGGTGACCAGTACCTGCAGATCGCCATGACGGTCCAGGTCGCTGATGACAAGCAGTCCGAAGAAATCAAAGTCTACCTGCCGCAAATCCGCAGTCGGGTCCTGATGGTCCTGTCGAGCAAAAAAGCCTCCGAAATCAATACGCCCGACGGCAAGAAGGAATTGGCCGATGACATCATCGCCGCAATCAAGAAGCCTTTCTCGGAGCGCGGCAAAGCGCAAAAAGTCAACGACGTGTTTTTCACTTCTTTCGTGATCCAGTAAGCGGCCATGGCTGACAATTTCCTTTCGCAAGAAGAAGTCGATGCGCTGCTCAAGGGCGTCAATGGCGACCAGGAAGACGCGCATGCGCCGGAAGACCAGTCCGGTGTGCGACCCTACAATCTGGCCACGCAGGAACGTATCGTGCGCGGCCGCATGCCGACGCTGGAAATCATCAATGAACGGTTTGCCCGCTTGCTGCGGATCGGGCTGTTCAACTTCTTGCGACGCAGCGCCGAAGTCTCGATCGGTCCGGTGCGGGTGTCGAAGTACAGCGAATTCATCCGCAATCTGGTGGTGCCGACCAACCTGAATCTGGTGCACATGAAGCCGCTGCGCGGCACCGTGCTGATGGTGTTCGATCCGAACCTGGTGTTCCTGATCGTCGATAACCTGTTCGGTGGCGACGGCCGTTTCCATACGCGCGTCGAAGGACGCGACTTTACCCAGACCGAGCAGCGCATCATCCAGCGCATCCTGGCCATCGTGTTCGAGAATTATGCGAAGTCGTGGGAGCCGGTCTATCCGGTCGAGTTCGAGTACATCCGTTCCGAAATGAACACCCAGTTCGCCAACATCGCCACCCCGAACGAAGTCGTGATCTGCACCACCTTCACGATCGAACTCGGGCCGGTCAGCGGCGAAATGCACTTCTGTATTCCGTACTCCACGATCGAGCCGATCCGCGACATACTCACCAGTAGCCTGCAAGGCGAGACGCTGGAAGTCGACAAGCGCTGGATCCGGCTGATGACACAACAGATCCAGACCGCCGAGGTCGAAATCATCGCCGATTTTGGTGTCGCCCGAAGTAACTTCGGGGCTATCCTCAACATGAAGGTCGGCGACATCATTCCGCTGGCCGTGCCGGAAGTAGTCCTGGCAAAAGTCGATGGCGTGCCGGTGATGGAATGCACATACGGCAAATTCAACGGGCAATACGCATTACGGGTCGAGAAGTTACTGGCCCAGAGTTCAACCGACGCACTGCATGGAGATGACAATGGCTGACAACGACGAGCAACAGGCAGCAGAGGACGATTGGGGCGCCGCCATTGCGGAACAGGAGCAAGCCGAAAAAGCCGCGCTCAATGCGCAGCAGGCGACACCGACCGTGTTCCAGGAATTTGCGGGAAGTAGCAAGCTCGCGACCCATAACGATATCGATTTCATTCTCGATATTCCGGTCCAGCTGACAGTCGAACTGGGACGGACCAAGATCGCCATCAAGAATCTGCTGCAACTGGCACAGGGTTCCGTCGTCGAGCTCGATGGACTGGCAGGTGAACCGATGGATGTGCTGGTCAACGGCTGCCTGATTGCCCAGGGCGAGGTCGTGGTGGTCAATGACAAATTCGGTATCCGCCTGACCGACATCATTTCGCCGGCCGAACGCATCAAGAAGCTCAACCGATGAAGCGGGCCGGGATACTGTTCCCGGCGCTGCTGGCAGCGCCGCAGATTTTCGCGCAGGCGGTGACGACGGCTGCACCCGTGGCCGTGGCCGCGCCGGCATCCGCATCGACCTCGCCAGGCAGCATGCTGCAAGTGATGATCGGGCTGCTGCTGGTACTGGGATTGCTGATTGCCGTCGCCTGGTCAATGAAAAAAATGGGTGCCGGCAAGCACGCTGCTGCAGGCGCACTAAAAATTGTCGGCGGCGTCAGCGTCGGCAATCGCGAACGCATTCTGGTGGTTGAAGTAGCCGACCAGTGGATCGTCGTCGGTGTCACGCCAACGTCGATCAATGCCTTGTCGACAATGCCAAAACAGGAAGGCGTCGAACTCTCTGCGGTCGCACCGCTGGCCAAAAATTTCTCTGACTGGCTCAAGCAGACCATCGACAAACGCAAGGCCGATCACATCAACAACAAGCCGAACACTCCTGGAATGGACAATGCACATTAAGTTGTCGACCTGCCTGCGCTGGAGCGCAGTTGCCCTGGTCGTCGTGCCGCTGGCCGCCTACGCCCAGCAAGCCGGCCTGCCGGCGCTGACCAGTACCCCGACCGCCGGCGGCGGACAGAATTACACGCTGAGCCTGCAAACGCTGCTGCTGCTGACGGCGCTGTCGTTCCTGCCGGCAGCATTGCTGATGATGACCAGCTTCACGCGCATCATCATCGTGCTGTCACTGCTGCGGCAGGCACTCGGCACGCAATCGGCTCCGCCCAATCAGGTCATGGTCGGGCTGGCGCTATTTTTGACCCTGTTCGTCATGGGCCCGGTGTTCGACAAAATCTATGCCGATGCCTACTTGCCGCTGCAGGAAAACAAAATCAACATGACCCAGGCAATGGAGCGCGGTGTCGCCCCGCTGAAGACCTTCATGATGAAACAGACGCGCCAGGCTGACCTCGCGCTGTACGTCAAGATGTCTAACAGCCCGGCGCTGCAGGGCCCCGAAGACGTGCCGCTACGGATTCTGGTACCGGCTTTCATCACCAGCGAACTGAAGACGGCCTTCCAGATCAGCTTCGCCATCTTCATTCCGTTCCTGATCATCGACATGGTGGTCGCCAGCGTGCTGATGTCGATGGGGATGATGATGGTGTCGCCGTCAATCGTGTCGCTGCCGTTCAAGCTGATGCTGTTCGTGCTGGTCGATGGCTGGCAATTGCTGATCGGCTCGCTGGCGCAGAGTTTTTACTAGGAGCGCGCGATGACACCCGAAAGCGTCATGGTGATGGGCCGACATGCGATGGAAGTCACGCTGATGGTCGCCGCACCGCTGCTGCTGGTGGCGCTCATCATCGGTCTGGTTGTCAGCATTTTCCAGGCCGCGACCCAGATCAATGAACAGACCCTGTCCTTCATCCCGAAACTGGTCGGCATCTTCATTGCACTGGTCATCGCCGGTCCATGGATGCTGTCGATCATGCTCGACTACATGCGCGAAATGTTCAGCGGCATTCCGTCGATGATCGGCTAGCGCCGATCCCGCGCCCGCATGCTCAACTTCAGCTCCGCCGAACTCAATGCCCTGATCACCGGATTCCTGTGGCCGCTGACGCGCATCCTCGGCTTGATTGCGGTGGCGCCCGTGTTCGGCAATGCCAGCGTGCCACGTCGCGTCAAGGTCGGACTGGGCATCCTGATTGCGATGATTGTCGCCCCGCTGGTGCAGGTGCCGTCCGGACTGGAACCGATGTCGATGCAAGGATTGCTGATCCTGGTGCAGCAGCTGCTCATCGGGATTGCGATGGGCTTTTCGATGCGGATCATTTTTTCGGCTGTCGAAATGGCCGGCGAGGTCGCCAGCATGACCATGGGCCTCGGCTTTGCGACCTTCTTTGATCCGCAGTCGCGCGGTCGCTCGAATGCAGTCAGCCAGTTCCTTAGCTTGATCGTGCTGATGGTGTATCTGGCGGCGAATGTCCATCTGGCCTTGCTATCAACGCTGGTCGACAGCTTTGCCACGATGCCGATCACGGTCGGTCCCCTGACCGGCAATATTGCCGAACAAGTGGTGCGCTGGGCCAGCCGGCTGTTCAGTGCCGGACTGCAGCTGTCACTGCCGATCGTCGCGGCTCTGCTGATCACCAATGTCGCCCTCGGCATTTTGACCCGTGCGGCACCGTCGCTGAACCTGTTCGGGATCGGTTTTCCGATCACGCTGGCCATCGGATTTACGATGCTTGGTCTGACCTTGCCCTATCTGGCAACGCCGATGGCCAAGCTGTTCGAAGAAACCATCAACACGATCCGCCAGCTCACCGGCGGTTAATCTGCAAGGAATCCGTCATGAAAATAGTCTCCCGCCTGTGCGCCCTTCTGCTCGGCGCCAGCACATTATCCGCCGCCGCCACGACACCGCTGGTGGCGGCGCACATGAACGTCATCGAAGAAAAACGCAACGTCATTGTCAATCTGGATGCCGGCAGCGCCGCCGAGCTGGGACGCGGGCGCGACCTCAATGGACTGCAGGGACGGACCAGGGATTTTCAGGGACAGAGTGTGCCGCTGTATGCGATTTCAGACGGATCGATTTCGGCCGGTCGCTTTTTGCGGCTGGTGCAGTTCGACGGCCAACTGGCCGGCATGCTGCAATGCCAGCTGGTCCAGCTTGGCAATAGTCCCGACATGCCCGGCGTGAAGCTGGTGGTGCTGGCGCAGCAATGTGCGATCGTGCGGCTCAATCATTGAAGCGCATGACGGGTTTAGTTGATGTAATTGAACAGCGACAGATTGGCAATCTTCACGAACGATTGCTGGGCCGCCTGCAAGGTCAGCTGGTTCTGGGTCAATTCACTGACTGCCTTGGCGTAGTCGAGATCCTGCAGGTTCGACAAGGTCGATGCGTATTGCAGGCTGCGGTTATCGCCTTCGTTGTCGAGCGTATCGAGTTCCTGCAAGCGCGCACCGCCGGCGGCGCGCACGTTCAATGCCGTATCCAGTGCCGCAGTAATGTTGTTGTTGGCCGCACTGAGACTGGCTGTCAGTGCGGCTTTACCGGTCGCGCCGGTGGCCGGCGTGTTGAGTGCCGTCACCAGGTCGCCGATGGTCTTGAAAATGCTCTGCGCATTCGGATTGATGTTGTACTTGTTGCCGCTGGCGGGTGCGCCGCTGGCCGTGAATTGCAAGCCATCGAAGGCAATGGTTTGCGGGTTAGTCGTGTAGTTTGCCGAAGTCAGCGGCGCGCTGGCCTTGCCGGGATCCTTGCTCAGGTCATAGACCTTGTAGCTGGTCACGCCGGCAGTCGTCGTGAAGTCGATGCTGTAATTGTGATGTGTCAGCAGCGTCGCATCCGTCACGGTAGCCCCGCTGATCGCGCCGGCACCGGTGGCGCTGTTGCCGGCATCGGGCGTCACCGACACGCTGTCGTCGCCGCTCTTGATGTTCTGGAAGATCGCACTGCCTGCATCGTTAATCGATAACTGGCGCGACGTACTGACCTGCAACAGCCGCTGCCCCTGGTCACCGTTATAGGTGGCCGTGGTGCCCGCCACATCGGTGAATGGTGCCACCGTATTCTTGAAGCCGCCAAAAATATAGTTACCGGTACTGTCGCGGCTATTGGCGATACCCATCAGTTCCTGATAGCGACCAGCCAGTTCGCTGGCCATGTATTGGCGCTGGCTGTCGTCGAGCGCACCGTTGCCGGCCGCGATGGTCAGCGTCTTGACGTTCTGCAGCAGCGTCGTGTAATTGCTCAGGACGCTTTCCTGCAGCGACAAGGCATCCTTCGCGGTCCCGCGATTGGCAGCGAATTGGGTATTGACGTCGATCGCTTGCGACACCGTCAGCGCGGCAGCTGCCGCCACCGGATCATCAGCCGGCGTCAGGATCCGCTTACCGGACGCAATTTGCGTCTGCTTTTGCGCCGCGGCTGATTGCAGATCGCTAATCCTGGTGCTGGCATTGTCATAAAAAGCGGCGGTACTGATACGCATGATCCGGACTCCTATCGGCCGAGGCTGAGCAAGACATCAAACAGCGTGCTGGCGGTTTGCATGATTTTTCCGGCAGCCTGATAGGCCTGCTGGTAGCGCAGCAGATTGCTGGCTTCTTCGTCGAGATTGACACCGGATTGCGATTGCTGGATCGCCAGTACGCTATCAACCAGCTTGCCTTCCGACGCCGCATTGGCCATCACTTCACGCGTCTTGTTGCCGACGTTGTTGACCATCAGGCCGAACGCACCTGCCAGTGTCGTACTCGGCGTGTTCGTGGTGCCGACGCCGACCAGCAGCTTTTTGGTCTGCAATGCACCCAGCGCCACCGCATTGCGGTTGTCGCCGGTCGCCACGCCCGTCGTGTTGGCATTGATGGTGAAAGTGTCGCCTTCAAGCGGCGCGCCGGTGATGCTAAAGCTGACACCATTGAGAGTGACATTCGCGCCCGACACATACGTGATCGGTGTCGTCAGCGAGGCAGGCACGGTATCAAACGTGCCATTGCTGAACTTGAGTTTCAGCGGCAGGGTCGGTGGCGCTGTCAAAAACGAGGCATCGACACTACCGGCGCTGATCTTGCCATTGCCGCCGTTGGTCCCTGAGGCGGCCAGTACCACGGGCGCGGCGGCGGCGATTTCGCTGGTATCGGTCAGATTGACGGCGATGCTGCCGGCCGCGCTGATGGTCGGACGGACCAGGAAACTGCTATTGGCCACCATCGTTCCGGCCCCGACCGAGAACGTGATGCCATCGACCGGCCCGACTGTAGGCGGGAATACGCCCTGGTAGGCCTTCACGTTATCGCTCAGGCGGGTGATCGTGTAGTTGGTGCCATCGTAGGCAACGCTGTAATCGCTGGCCGTCAGCGACGCCGCATCGGTCGAGGACGCAATCGTCGCACTGAGGGCCGGATTGGTGGACGCATTGAGTTTATTTGGCGCGACCAGCGGTCCGGCCACAGTGAAAAAATTCTTGCCCGGATTGCCGTTCTGATCGACCCCGAGTTTTGATTGTTCATTGAAACTGGCCGCCAGCCCGATCGCCACGCGACCGAGTTCATTGCGGGCAGGATCGAGCGAATTGGTCCGGAAGTCCAGCAAGCCACCCAGCGTGCCGCCGCTAATTGAAGAGTCCGGCAAGTTCAGCAAGGTGCTGCCGCTCTGGTAAGCGACGACCAGCTTGCTGGCATCGGTCTGCGAGGTCGCAATGCTCAGGGCAAAGGTAGTGGTGCCAACCACGATAGGCTGGCCATTGCCGATACTGACGTTGTAGCCGCTGCCGGGCTGGTTATCGACAGAGACCTTGACCAGCTTGCTGAGCTCGGAAACGATCTGGTCGCGCTGATCGAGCAAGTCATTCGGCGGCGCACCGCCGGCACCGGAGGTGGCTTTTTCGATCGCGTCATTGAGCTTCGCAATCTGCTGTCCGTAGGCATTGATCGAGCCGACATTGCTGACGATCTGCGCATTGACGCCTTCGCCGATCTGGGACAACTGGCTGTCAAGGCTCTGGAAACGCGCAGCCAGTGACTCGCCGGCAGACAGCAAGGTCTGGCGCTGGGCCGAACCGTTCGGTGCTGCCGCCAGTCCCTGCACGTTATTGAAAAAATTGCTCAATGTAGGTGACAGACCTGTCGATGAATCGGCAAGCAGGTTATTGATATGGGAAACCTGGGTGGAATACGCATCCAGACTGGCTTTGCTGGTCTGCGCAGCATTGACGCGGGTCGCGGTGTAGGCATCATAAATCCGCTGGATCGATGCCACCGTCGTGCCCTGGCCGACAAAGCCATCGCCAGAACTCTGACCACCGGCCGAGGTCTGAATCACGACTTGCCGGCTGTAGCCCGGCGTGGCCGCGTTGGCGATGTTGTGCCCGGTCGTGGTGACCCCGAGCTGGGCTGCCAGCAAGCCGCTTTGTCCGACGCTAAGTATGTTGCCCATGATAGTTATCTTCTTTCCGGTGACATGACCGTTGACGGCAGCGCCGCCGGAAACTTGAGCGAGGGCAAGTTACGCCAGCAATGAATTCTTGATGATGCTGGCCAGCTTGGTCGCGTACAGCGGATCGGTGGCATAGCCGGCGCGTTGCAGGCCTTGTGCGAAACCGGTCGCGTCGGTGACATTGGCCATCACGTTTTTGTAGCGCGGATTGTTGGTGATCAGGCGGCCATAATCCTTGAAAGCATCGGCGTAGGAATCATAGGCACGGAATTTTTCGATCCGGCTTTGTGCCACGCCATTGACGTACTCGGTAGTCCTGGCCTCGACCACCTGGCCGGTCCAGCCCGCGCCGGCCTTGATGCCGAACAGGTTGTGACTGGTTTTGCCATCGGTGGCGATGATTTCCTTCTTGCCCCAGCCGGTTTCCAGCGCAGCCTGACCGAGCATGAACTTGGCCGGGATACCGGTAGCGCGGCTGGCTTCTTCGGCATGCGCACCGAGCTTGTCCTGGAACGCTTTCACGTGTGCCGGCTGGGCCGGATAACTTTTGCGGACCGGCACTGTCATTGCCGGCAAGCCTGCTTCGAATGAATTCTTCAGCGGCGTGGCGGGTTTCATCATTGACGGATCCAGCGTCGATTCGTTGAGTGCACCACTGGCCGGCGTCGACGTCACCACCGACAATTGCCGGAACAGCACGTCGGCCAGGCCGACGCCGCGCTTGGCCAGATTTTCGCTGACCTTCTGGTCCATCATCGCCGTATAGGTCTTGGTTTCGGAGTTATCGAACAGGCCATCCTGCGGCGTCGCATCGCGCATGCTCTTCATGATCATGTTCATGAAGAGTGCCTCGAACTGCTTGGCCGAGGCCTTGATCGCCTCCGGTGAATTCTGCTTGGCACCCTGCTGCAGCTTGCCGATTTCTTTTGCATCGAAGGCAAGCTGATCTGCAGACAAGCCGATTTGATTGATGGCCATCGTGGCTCCGGTCAGATGATTTCAAGCTCGGCACGCAGCGCGCCCGATGCTTTCATGGCTTGCAGGATTGCCAGCAAGTCTTGCGGCGTCGCACCGATCGCATTGAGTGCCTTGACGACTTCGGCAAGCGACGCGCCAGCCTTCAGTAACAGCACTTTTCCCGGCTCTTTGGTGATGTCGATCTGCGAGCTTGCCGTCACCACGGTCTGCCCGGCGGCCAGCGCATTGGGCTGACTCACTGAAGCATCCGTATTGATGACTACCGACAGGTTGCCATGCGCTACCGCGCAGGCTTCCAATGTTACCGCCTGGTTCATGACGATCGACCCGGTGCGGCCATTGAGGATGATTTTGGCGCTGCCTTGCGCCGGTGTCAGTGCCAGGCTTTCGAGCGCACCCAAAAAGGCCACCCGCTCATCCGTGCCCATGGGCGCGTTGACCTTGATGACGCGGCCATCCTGCGCTGCTGCCGTATTTGGTCCGAAGCGCTTGTTGACCGCATCGACCACCAGACTGGCCGTCGAAAAATCGGATTCTTTCAATTCGAGAAAAATCGCCGACCCCTCCTGCAGGCTGTTGGCGACCGCGCGTTCTACCGTCGCGCCGGCCGACACCCGGCCGACGCTGAGGTGGTTGATCTGCGCTTTCGCGCCTGGTGCGGCAGCACCGACGCCACCGACAATCAGGCTGCCTTGGGCCATCGCATAGATCTGGCCATCGGCACCTTTGAGCGGCGTCATCAGCAAGGTGCCGCCGCGCAGGCTTTTGGCATTGCCCATCGAGGACACCGTGATGTCGAGTGTCTGGCCGGGCCGGGCAAAGGCCGGCAAGGACGTGGTCACCATCACCGCCGCGACATTCTTTAACTGCAATGTGGTCGCCGCCGGCAAATTGACGCCCATTCCCTGCAACATGCTGATTACGCTTTGCACCGTGAACGGCGTCTGCGTGGTCTGGTCGCCGCTGCCATCAAGACCCACCACCAGCCCATAGCCGAGCAGCTGATTCTGCCGCACGCCCTGGATACTGGCGAGATCCTTCAGCCGTTCGGCATGGGCCGCCGGCGCACTGCACAAGCTGGCAGCACACGTCAGCACAAGGAAAATCCGGGCCAGCATCGGGGTGTTCATGATGTTCCTTTTAAAGCGGTATGACGCTCAGGAAAAAGCGTGTCAGCAAGCCCATCATCTCGGCCGGATCGATGTGGGTATTGGTGCGGTATTCGACGCGGGCATCGGCTACCTGGGTCGAGGCGACGTTATTGCCGCCGACGATGAAGTCGGGATTGACAACGCCGGAGAAGCGGATGAATTCGGTGCCGCGATCGAGGCCGACCTGTTTCTCGCCGCTGACCACCAGATAGCCGTTGGCCAGCACATCGACGACAGTCACGCCGATGGTGCCGTTGAAATTGTTGTTCGAGGTGGCCGCCGCTTTGTCGTCGAATTTGTTGCCGCCACTGGCTGTCAGGTTGAGCTCTGCAGTAGTGGTCGCCGGTACGCCGAAGAGTTTCGGTACGGCCAGGCTGGCGCTGCCGGTTTTACTGGAAGACGCCGCTCCCGCTTTGCCGGCAGTGGTTTTTTCGTTGATCGTGATGGTCAGGGTGTCGCCGACCAGACGGGCCCGGCGATCTTCGAACAGCGGCCGGTAGGCCGCGGTCTGGAAAATCGCCCCATTGCTGCCGGCAAGCGGTAACTGCTTCGGCGCGACCGGTATCGCCGGGCGGGACACGATCGTGGTCGGTGTCACGGCGCAAGCGCTCAATACACTGACCAGCAGCACGGCACACAAACGCATCATCACAGTCATCATGGTCTCCCGGAGATCGGCGTTATCAGAGCTGCGACAGCTTGGCCAGCATCTGGTCGGACGTCGAAATCGCCTTGCTGTTGATTTCGTAGGCGCGCTGAGTCTGAATCATGTTGACCAGTTCTTCGACCACGCTGACGTTGGAGGTCTCGACATAGCCTTGTGACAGGATGCCGGCGCCGTTGGTCCCCGGCGTGTTGGTGTTGGCGGTGCCGGATGCGCCGGTCTCGACGTACAGGTTTTCGCCTTTACTTTCGAGTCCGGCCGGATTGATGAAGGTCGCCAGTTGCAAGGCGCCGATCTGGGTGGCTGCTGCCGTACCTTGCAGCGTGACCGAGATGGTGCCGTCGCGCCCGACCGTCAGCGACTGTGCCGCCGCCGGAATCGTGATCGCCGGCTGGATCACAAAGCCACTCGAGGTCACCATCTGGCCCTGGCTATCGATCTGGAACGAGCCGTCACGGGTATAGGCGGTGGTGCCATCGGGCAGCAGCACCTGGAAAAATCCCTGGCCCTGAATCGCGACGTCCTTGTCATTGCTGGTTTGCTGCAGGTTACCCTGCGTGAAGATGCGTTCGGTGGCCACGGGCCGCACGCCGGTGCCGAGCTGCAGGCCGGACGGCAACTGGGTCTGCTGCGACGATTGCGCGCCGGGCTGGCGCAGGGTCTGGTAGAGCAAGTCTTCGAACACCGCGCGCGAGCGCTTGAAGCCACTCGTACTGACGTTGGCCAGGTTGTTCGAAATGACGTCCATCTGCGTCTGTTGCGCCTCCAGGCCGGTCTTGGAAATCCACAGTGAACGTATCATTTTCTTGCTCCACGAAGGCAGTCATCACGGGAACCGCCGCCGGTATCGGCGTGCAGTCAGTGGAAACATTGTGCGTGAAGGAGGAAGAAATCGATGCGCGGAGATGGGACGGTTTTCGGGGCTTGATCGCGCTTTGCCGCTTTGCAACTAACCAACTTTGCTGCGCGGCCCCGGTCCGGTTACAGCGCCAGAATCTGCGCTGCCTTGGTCGAATTGGTTTCGGCGTTCTTGAGCAAGCTCATGTGCATCTCGAACTGGCGCGACAGGCTGATCATGTTGACCATCGCGTCGACGACGTTGACATTGCTGCTTTCCAGCGCACCTCCGGCCAGCGTCACGCCGGGATCGGCTTCGACGCCACCGGGCGTCTTGACCCGGAACAGCGTGTCATCGCCGCGGGTCATCGTCTCTTCGGGCGGATTGACCAGCTTGATGCGACCGATGATGACCGCCTGCCCCGGCTTGGAACCGGATTCAACCGACGACACTGTGCCGTCCTTGGCGATCGTCACGCTGACATCGGGAGGAATCGTGATCGGTCCGCTGTCGCCGACGATATTGAAGCCGCTCTGGGTTTGCAGGAGGCCGTTTTCGTTGATCTTCAAGCTGCCATGGCGGGTATAGGCTTCGGTACCATCCGGCATGTCAACCGCCAGCCAGCCCTTGCCCTGAATCGCGACATCGAGCGCACGGCCGGTTTGCTGCAAAGCGCCTTGCGAAAAATCGGCACCCACGGTCGAATCGACCACAAAGGCCCGTGTCGCCAGTCCCGGCCCGAGCACCGGCACCGCCCGGAACGAATCGAGCTGGGCCCGGAATCCGACCGTGGTGGCATTGGCCAGATTGTTGGCGGTAGTGCTTTGCTGCTCCATCACATGCTTGGCACCGGTCATCGCGGTGTAAATCATCCGGTCCATTACGACTCCTTGTGGTGGCTATCGATTAGCGCAAGTTGACCAGCGTCTGCAGGACCTGATCCTGGGTCTTGATGGTTTGCGCGTTGGCCTGGTAAAAGCGCTGGGCGGTAATCATGTTGACCAGCTCGGCGGTCAGGTCGACGTTCGAATCCTCGACCGCCGACGATTGCAGCACGCCAAGGTTGCCGGAGTTCGGCGTACCGACCAGCGGTCCGCCCGACGCTGCAGTCTCGGTCCAGACGTTGTTGCCGAGGTTTTGCAAGCCATTCGGGTTGGTGAAGTTCGACAGCACGACTTGTCCCAGCGTGGCCGATTTGCCGTTGGTGTAGCGACCGGTGATGACGCCGTCGGCGCCGGTGGCGAAACCGGACAGTTTGCCTGAGGTATAGCCGTTCTGGCTCTGGGTATTGAGACCAAAGGTCGAGCCGAATTGGGTTGTACCGGTCAAGTCAAAATTGAACGACAGCGAACTGGCACCCGGCGTGGTCGCGGGTGTGAGAACGGCAACAAACGGCTGCGGCGTCGTCAACCCGCCATCGGTATTGAATGTCAGCGCCCCCACCAGCGGCGTCACCAGCGGATTGCCGTCCGCCGTGCCATACACATCCCAGGTACTGGCCGTCGGCGACGATTTCACGAAATACGATTGCACCACATGCGAATTGCCCAGCGAATCGAACACCGACACCGACGTCGAGCGGTTGTAGGTGAGCGGATCGGTCGCGCTAAAAGGCGATTTTGTTGGTACCGTCTCACGCGAATCCAGATTCACCAGCAACTTGACTTCGGTCGTCATCTTCGGTGCCAGGTCAGCCGTATTGATAACCAGGTTCGAGGGGGTACCGGTGGCCAGCACGCCGGCTGCCGAGACGCCGAAGCCGGTCAGATGCGATCCCTTCGAATTGACAATGCCGCCATCTTTATCAAGTTGAAACTGACCATTGCGGCTGTAGGTAATCGCGCCGCCGGTGCTGAGCCGGAAAAAGCCGCCGCCGTTGATGGCCAGATCGAGCGGATTATTCGATGCCGTGACGTTACCTTGCGTGAATTGCTGCGCCACGGTCGCCACGCTGGTGCCGATGCCGACTTGCGATGCACCACCGCCGGTGAGCGAACTGGCATACACATCGGCGAACTGGGCTTGCGCGCTCTTGAAGCCGACGGTACTGGAATTGGCCACGTTGTTGCCGGTAACTTCGAGACTCTTGGAAGCGGCGTTCAGACCGCTCAAACCTTGCTGGAAACCCATGTTGTACTCCCTGAAATTGGTTTGAACGACTGATTAAAGAATCTGGCGCACATCGGTCATGCCGATTGCGCCCAGGTTCGTGACATTGAGCTTGACGCCGGCGGCACTGGTCGAGACGCTCGATACCTGGCCAAACGCGAGTGCGGTGGCGCTGACCGCAGCGGTGCCGGCAGAGGCGGCAACATCAAAGGTATACGCGCCATCGGCGGCCTTGCTGCCGTCGTCTTTCACGCCATCCCAGGCCAGTGCCAGTGTGCCGGCATCTTTGGCACCAAGGTCAATGGTATGCACTGCCACGCCATTGATATCACGAACCGTGACCTTGACTTTTTCGGCCGGGGCCGCCAGGTCAACACCAAAGACGGCATTGCCGGACGCCAGTGCCATCTGCTTGCCCGGTGCCAGCACGCCATGACCGATCATGCCGGCAGCCTGCACGGCCGAGCCGGATTGCTGGCTGGCGATCATCGATTCAAGCGTGGTGTTCATTTTGTCGATACCGCTGACGGTCGACAGTTGCGCCAACTGGCTGGTGACCTGCGCGTTATCGAGCGGATTGAGCGGATCCTGGTTTTTCATTTGCGTGACCAGCAATTTCATGAAGCGGTCTTGCGTCGCGCTGGCGCTGGTGCTGGCGGCGGACGCCGCAGACGGATTCATGGCGGCCAGCAAGGCTGGGGAAGCGACATTATTGGCGATGGTGGTCATCTGGTATCCCGGGAAGTTTACTGACCGATGGTCAGGGTTTTCAACAGCAGCGTCTTGGCTGCATTCATGGTTTCGACATTGGTCTGGTAAGAGCGCGAGGCCGAGATCATGTTGACCATTTCCTCGACCACATTGACGTTGGGCATGGCGACGTAGCCCTTTTCATCGGCCTGCGGATGTTTCGGGTCGTACACCAGCCGCGGTGCCGCCGTGTCTTCGAGTACCTTGTCGACCTTGACGCCGCTGGCGGCAGCATCGCCACCCACCGGCACTGCACTGAACACGACCTGCTTGGCCTTGTAGACCTGGCCGGTCGAACTGGTGGTGCTGTCGGCGTTGGCGATGTTCGAGGCCACCACATTGAGTCGCTGGGCCTGGGCACTCATGGCCGATCCGGCCACATTAAAAATACTGAACAAAGACATGATAATTACCCTTGTATGGCGCTAAGCATGCTCTTGATCTGGCCGCTGATCATCGTAATACCGGCTTCGTAACGGATCGCGTTATCGGCGAAAGCGTTGCGCTCGGCATCCATGTCGACGGTATTGCCATCGACCGCACCTTGCTGGATATTTCGATAAAGCAACGGTACGCCGTTCACGCCGCTGTTGCCACCATGGCCTGATTTGGCAGACAAATGCGTCGTCGAGGTGCGTGCCAGCTCGGCCGGCTGCACCGCTGCCGTCGCCATCGCTGTCCCGGTGGCGGCGCCGCTGCGGGCCAGTGCGGATTTCATGGCGCTATTGAAGTCGATGTCGCGCGCCTTGTAATTCGGCGTGTCCGCGTTGGCGATGTTTGATGCAATTAATTGCTGTCGCTGTCCGCGCAGGTTCAGGGCGGTTTCGTTGAAGCGCAGGTAGTCGTCCAGTTTTCCGATCATGGCACTCTCCGTTATGCAGGCCGATTCGATACAGGTCTTTCACACATTCGATAATACGGACGCCGCAGTGGTACTAATCAGGCGATCAGATCAACGAAATCTGCTCTGTTTGGCGCTTGGCACATCTTGCTGGTCGTTACTATCAAGGCTGATCTCAACACACTGATTGCCATGAAAACCCTGCTCGTTGCACTCGCCTGCCTGCTATCACTGCCTGCTACCGCGCAGATCCTGGCCCCGCGCCAGGATCCGGCCACCATCCGCACGACGGTCGAGCAGTTCCTGCGCGGCCAGTCGGCCGGATCACCCGGTGAAGTCACGATCACGGTCGGCCAGCTTGATGCCCGCATGAATCTGCCAGCCTGCCCGGTTCCTGAAGCCTTCCTGCCGGCAGGCAGCCGGGTCTGGGGCAAGACCAGTGTTGGCGTGCGCTGTCTGGCACCATCGCCGTGGACCGTCTATGTGACTGCGCAGGTGAAGGTCATTGCCGACTATGTCGCCAGTGCCGCGCCGCTATCGCAAGGACAACTGGTCGGCCCCAATGACGTGATCCGCATGCGCGGCGACCTGACCGTGCTGCCGGCAGGTATCCTGACCGATCCGGCCCAGGCCATTGGCCGTACGATGGCGATGTCGGTTGGCATGGGCAGTCCGTTACGCACCGATGCACTGCGCATCCAGCAAGTCGTGCAGCAGGGACAGGCTGTCCGGCTGGTGTCGAGCGGGCCGGGTTTTTCGGTTGCCACCGAAGGACGGGCTCTCAACAATGCGGCAGAAGGCCAGATTGCGCAGGCAAGGACGGCGGCAGGACAAGTCGTCAGCGGAGTGGCACGGGCCGGCGGCTACGTGGATGTGACCTATTGATCATTTTTTTATGGCCACCAGCAAATAAAACACTCAAGTAATTTTTGCTTCTGCCGTAACAAGGTCATGACACGGGGTGATGTGCCCCGACCCACCAAGGAAACATCGTGAAAATAGATGACTCTTTCAAGAAAACCGGCGCTGTCGGTGTCTCGACGACACCTGCCAAGGCCAGTTCAAGCAAAGGCGCTGAAAAAACTGAGGCAGTGAACACCGCTGCCACGTCGGACAGCGTAAAAATTTCAGCACAAGCGCAGGCATTGGGCGGTACGAGTACGTTCGATGTCAAGAAAGTCAATGAAATCAAGGCAGCCATCGCCAGCGGTACTTTTCAGGTCAATCCTGAAAAGGTCGCCAACGGCCTGATCGATACCGTCAAGGATCTGCTGTCATCACGCAAGGGATAATCATGGTTACGCTCGCTTCGGATCCTTCCACCAGCCTGGCCGAGGAGCAGCAAGTGACAAGCGCACTGCTGCTCCTGCTGCAGCAGGAGCAGGGAAAGCTGATCGAAGCCAGCATCGTCGGATTACCGGAACTGATCCAGGCCAAGGCAGAGGCGGTGACGCGACTGACTATCCTGACCAGGGCACGCCATGCACTGCTCGCCGTCGCCGGCTTTACCGCCAGCGAGAGTGGCATGCGCGACTGGGTCGCTGCGCAACAGCCGGCAGACACGCGATGGACCACCTTGCTGGCACTCGGTGCCGAAGCACGCGAAATGAATCGCATCAATGGCATGCTAATCGGGCGCCACATGATGCGCAACCAGACCGAACTCAATATCCTGCAAGGCAAGACGCAGCGCAACAACCTGTATGGTGCCGACGGTCAGTCAACCGGCATGGGCCGGGGTCGCGGTCTCGCGGTCGGATAAAAACCGCGGCAAACACCCGATAAAAAAAACGATGCGCCAGACGCATCGTTTTTTTTGATCAGTTCAAATTAGTCAGGTAGTGACCAAGGTTGATGATGTCTTCTGCGTTGAGCGACTTCGATACCGCAGACATGTTGCCCGCATCGTTGGTCCGCGTGTGCGCCTTGAAATCCGTCAATTGCTTGACCAGATAATCGTAGTGCTGGCCACTGAGTTTCGGAATCTCGTTCTGCCCTTTCATGCCACCCAGATGACACATCGAACAGAGGTTTTCTTCTGCCTTGATGAAGCCCAGCTTGACCCGCTCCGGATCTGGCTTGAAGTCAATGAGCACCGGCTTTTGTGCCGCAAAGTAAGCCGACAGGTTCTGCATGTCTTCCTTCGACAGGTTCGCTGCCATCGGTGACATCATCGGGTTGCTGCGCGCGCCCTCTTTGTAGTCCCGCAATTGCAAATACAGATAGCGGGCCGACTGGCCGGCCAGTACCGGGAACATCGACACCGTTGAGTTGCCGTTGACGCCGTGGCATGCCACGCAGGTCTGGGCCTTTTCCTGACCGGCGGCGATGTCGGCCGCCTGCACAGGCAATACGGCAGCGGTAAAAAGTACTAGCAGTAACTGCTTTAACGTCATGGTAATTCCTGTCCAAAATAGAAAAAGAGGCCGCGCAGTGCGACCTCTTTCATGTCCATCGATGTTCGCTACGTCAGATTACAGACCGAACACGAACACGCTATTGCCACGCTTGAAGTCCATTTGCGAATTGCCACCGACAGCCACGGCAATGTACTGCTTGCCATTGACGGCGTAGGACACCGGCGGTGCATTGACACCGGCACCGCACTGGAAGCGCCACAGCACTTTGCCTGTCTTGGCATCGTAGGCGTTGAACCAGCCATTGCCTTCACCGGCGAAGACCAGGTTGCCGGCTGTCGCCAGCGCGCCACCGATCATTGGCTGCGGTGTCTTGGTTTGCCAGGCGATCTTGCCGGTATCGATATTAACGGCGGTCACATTGCCCCATTGCTCTTCGCCGACAGCGTTCTTGAACGCGCCGCCCAGCCACAATTTACCGTTCGGATACTTGGACTCTTCGACGTGGTACGTCATTGGCTGATGCAAGTTCAACGCATACGACATGCGGTTACTGGCGCTGTAAGCCATTGGCGACCATTCGACACCACCATTGGCACCCGGCAGCATGCGTGCACCGGTTGCCGTTGGCAGAACCCACATGTTTTCTTGCGGGACCATGGCTTCCGAGAAGCGGATCAGTTCGCCGTTGCTGCGGTCATGCACGTACACATGGCCGGTTTTTCCACCGTGGATCACGCCCGGAATCATCTTGCCGTTCTTGTCCTTGACGTCGACCAGGATAGGCGGGCTCACGGCATCGAGGTCCCAGACATCATGGGCGATGTACTGGTAATGCCATTTGTACTTACCGGTATCGAGGTCGATGGCGACCATCGAGTCAGTGTAGAGGTTGTCGCCGGGACGCTCGGCACCGTACAGGTCAGGTGATGGATTGCCGACCACGAAAAATGCCGTCTTGGTTGCGCGATCAATCGATGGAGCCATCCAGACGCCACCGCCAAGGGTATTGTAGAAATCGGATTTTTTGGCGAACGCTGCTTTTTCGGCAGGGATGTCACGGTGCATGTCGCGACCGGTGGCATCCTTGGTTGCCCAGACGCCTTCATGGCCTTTTTCAGGAATTGTATTGAAGGTCCAGACCAGCTTGCCGCTCTCGGCATCGAAGGCTTTGACGAAACCACGGATACCGTATTCGCCACCGTTGGTGCCGATCAGAACCTTACCGTCAACGACAACCGGTGCCATCGTTTCGCTGTAGCCTTTTTCAGGATCAGCGATTTCGGTTTCCCACAGCAGTTTGCCGGTCTTGGCATCGAGCGCAACCATCTTGGCATCGAGCGTACCCATGAAGACCTTGCCGCCGGAGACAGCCACACCCTTGTTGTTCGGTCCGCAGCAGAACGTCGTGACCGGACCCATTTTGTGCTTGAAGTGCCAGTACTCGATACCGGTGATGGCATCGATGGCGTAGACGTGGTTATACGAAGTGGTCAGGAACATGACGCCATTGACTACCACCGGCGCGGTTTCCATCGACTCGACAACAGCGGTCTGAAACACGAACTTCGGCTTGAGCGTGGCAACGTTCTTGGTGTTGATCTGGGCTGACGGGTAGAAACGGGTCTGGCCGTAATCGCCATTGGTCTGCAGCCAGTTCGCCGTGTCCTTGGCCGCGCCATCGAGCATGGCCTGCGTGACCGGACCGAGCGCTTTCGACATGTCAGGCGCCTTGATGCCGGCCCCGCCCTGAATTTCCTGTGCATTGCCGGCGGTGCTGGCTGCCAGCGTGAACGCTGCAATTGCCAGATGGCCGATCAATTTATTGCCTTGAATTGCCATTGTCTCTCTCCGTGTAGGGTTGCCTGGGGCAACCGATTCGTACCGTTTATTGTTCTATGGTGTTATCCCGGGAACCGGAGACATGTTTTATATTAAAAAGTTCCCTACTCATTGGTAGCGCAATCGCATAGTATCTCGTTGGCACGAATTTGCAACATAACAAACCATAAATTTATTCGCCGGGAATAGCTGCTTCCCGCATGCCACATAGCCTGAGCCGGTATTTACGATCGCGACTAAGCAAGTCGACGCCTTCCAAATATTGGCACAACAGAACCATAACTATTCACCATTAGTCACCTGAGACCGGCCATGTCCACACTCCGCACTGTTTGTTTTCCCTTCATTTTTGCAGCCTTGTGCTGCAGCGCCCAAGCCGCTGACAACCGCGCCGAACTCAACTTGCAGACGCTGACTGCCGCCCGCACCGGCAATCTGAAACTGTTCCAGCAACTGATCGACCAGGGTGCATCGCCCGATACACGTAACCGCATCGGCGATTCGATCCTGATCACCGCGATCAAGAACGACCGGTTCGATATCGTCAAACGGGCCATCGAACTGGGTGCCAATATCGACCTGGCCAATACCGCCAAAGTCACGCCCTTGATGGCGGCGGCGTTCCATGGTCGTGCAGATGCTGCCCGTTTGCTGCTCGATAAAAATGCCGACATCAACGCCGTTGACCGGCTCAATAAGACCGCAATGGTCTATGCCGCCGGCAATGGTCAGACCGCGATCGTTGACATGCTGCTGGCCAAGGGCATCCAGCCGAACGCCACCTACCCGAACCAGTTGACCGCACTGATGTGGGCCGGTGCCTTCGGCCATCTCGCAACCGTGAAAATGCTGATGGAACATGGTGCGGATGCGAACCTGCTCGACAATCGCGGCAAATCGGTGCTGGTGATGGCGCAGGAAAACGACCATCCGGAAGTCGTGAAATTGTTGCAAGGCACTCGCTAACCGAACGAGCGGGCGCGGCACGGCACGGCCGGCAGCGCCCGGCACCAGAGAGGTGATTGGAAAATATCAACGGTTTGCCAGATAAATGAAAACTACCGCACCTCTAAGTGATGTGGCGCACATTCGGGTGTTGACGAACTGGGCAGACTATAGTTGTTTCAACAACTGAAGGATATTTACCTCATGAGTGCTCACGCTTCCAACGCCGCCAATTTTCAGGATCAATCCTACAATCCGGACAATTTGCTCAATACGCTGATCCAGAAACTCGAGATCAAGAATGATGCTGCGCTGTCACGCGCACTCGAGGTCGCACCGCCCGTCATCAGCAAGATCCGCCATCGTCGCTTGCCGGTCGGCGCATCGCTACTGATTCGTATGCATGAAGTCGCCGATCTGTCGATTGCCGAACTGCGCGCACTGATGGGAGATCGCCGCAGCAAGTACCGGGTAAGCGGTGTGCGGATGCCGTCAGCGCGAGGCTAAAAAGTAGAGATACCCGGAGGGCCGACGCAACGATCGGCCTCTCAATGCATCACCACGATCGTAAGGGGAGGCGCAACTTACTCCTCAGACTTCGTTCGTCTCCTCCCCGTCACCTGCCCCACCTCTTCTGATTCAGATCGCAAATACCAGACAAGTCGTCGTCGCAAACGCATACAACCTGCCCTGTGCATCGGTAATGCGTCCCTCGGCAATCGCGGTCTGGCCGCCGACATGGACCGTCTTGCCTTCGGCCCGCACCGGACCGATCTTGTCGGTGATGGCGCGGATGTAATTGATCTTCAACTCCAGCGTCGTGTAACCCTTACCGGCCGGCAGCATCGAATGCACCGCACAGCCAACGCAGGAGTCAAGCAAGGTCGCGGCATAGCCACCATGCACACTGCCCAGCGGATTGTAATGCTGCGCGCCGGGCGTGCCCTGGAAGACCATCCGGCCCGGCTCCCAGCAAATCGGCACAAAACCCATCAGTGCCCCGATCGGTACTGACGGCAATACGCCATCACCGATCGCCTGCAAAAATTCCAGGCCACTACGTTCGCGCAACTGCGCCATGCTCGAGACGCCGGGGCCGGCAAGTCGAACCCGCGCGGCCTGTTCATCCTCCAGCCAGGAGTGCAGGAGGCTGTCGTTACTCATCATGTTGTTCCTTGAAATAGATCGTCGATAGTCAGTTGCCCTGCCAGATACCACTGGCAGTTTATGTGCATATGCACTATATTCGATTCCGTCCGCTCAACGGCATAAAAATTCACAACCGGCACTCCCGATGACACTCCTCTCCGCTCCAGGCTGCACCTGCTTCGCGCTGCGTCGACTGACCCGCACGGTATCGCGGCTCTACGATTTGCACATGGCCGGCGTTGGCCTGAAGACCACGCAATTCTCCCTGCTTAAACATGTCGCTGCCGGTTCGCAGCCGATGGCGCAACTGGCCCTGCACCTGTCGACCGATCGCACGACGCTGACCCGTAACCTGAAACCCCTGCTCGAAGCCGGCTGGGTAACGCTGACGCCAGGTGCCGATGCCCGCCAGCGCATCGTGACCCTGACCGAGTCGGGTCAGGCCAAAGTCATCGGTGCCAAACTGGCCTGGCAAGCCGCGCAACTTGAGCTCGAACGCACGCTCGGCCCCGAACTGATCCACGCATTGCACGGCGATACCGCCAGTGCCATGCAGTTACTGACGCCATTGCTCGAAGAAAAATCCCATGCCAACCACGCCTGACATGTCACCCCGCGGTGCCTGGATCCTGATGCTGGCCGCCAGCGCCATCCTGATGATTACGATGGGCGCGCGCCTGACGACCGGCCTGTTCATGTCGCCGATCAATACGTCGACCGGACTGGGCATCGTCTCGATCAGTTTCGCGCTGGCCATCGGCCAGTTCGTCTGGGGCGCGGCACAACCGGTGTTTGGCATCATCGCCGACAAATACGGTACACCCAAGGTGATCATTGCCGGTGCGCTGATGCTGGCAACCGGCCTGGCCATCACACCGTTCATGTCAAGCCAGTGGGGCCTGATGTTGAGCATGGGATTACTCAGTGCGGCCGGCGCCGGTGCCGGCAGTTTCTCTATCCTGATCGGTGCCACTGCACAGTCGCTGCCGCCACAACGGCGCGCCTTTGCCGCCGGCTTCATCAATGCCGGCGGGTCGCTGGGGCAGTTTATTTTTGCCCCGCTGATGCAAGCAATCATCAGCTCGGCCGGCTGGGTGATGGCCATGTTCACGATGGCCGCAACCACGCTGCTGACGATTCCATTGGCTATCCCTTTGCGGAAAAAAAAGGTGATCAACGCGACAGCCAGCGCGCCCATCACCGAGATCGGACTGGGCCGGCAAGTGCGACTGGCCATGCGCGACCGCAGCTACCTGTGCCTGCATGCGGGCTTTTTTACCTGCGGCTTCCACATCGCGTTCCTCGTCACCCATTTGCCGGGGGAAGTTGCGCTCTGCAACCTGGCAGCCGGTGTCTCGGCAACGGCGCTGGCGCTGATCGGCCTGTTCAATATTGTCGGCAGCCTGTCGGCGGGTGCACTGGGGTCGCGTTTCCGGATGAAGTACCTGCTGGTGGCGATGTATGCCAGCCGCGCGGTGATCATCGCGGTCTATTTGCTGGCACCCAAGAATGCCTGGACCTTCTATATTTTTGCCGCTGCACTTGGCCTGACCTGGCTGGCCACCGTGCCACCAACCGCCGGACTGGTTGGCAAACTGTTCGGCATGCGTTACCTGGCAACGCTGTTCGGCCTGACGCTGCTGTCACATCAGATCGGCGGTTTTTTTGGCGCATGGCTGGGCGGCCTGGCCATGGAGCGCTTCGGCAATTACAACTGGATGTGGTACGCCGATATCGTACTGGCGCTGGCGGCCGCGCTGGTCAACCTGCCGATACGGGAAGCCCCGCTGTCAGTACCCGTTCCGGTGTAAGCAGGAATTGTTGACTGTTGGTGACTTGCTGCTTGAATATCAGCTGTCATCGACGCTATTATCGAATCCTCTTCGCACGGTACGAACTCGATCGGACACCATGAATTTACTTCACCACCTGCGCACGCTGTTCAACATCCGGAAACAACGCCAGGAACCACCGGTGGGCACCAAGCCACCAGTTGGCGGTAGCTTGATCCTGCACAATGTCAGGATCAAGATCAAAGTCGCCCTCGACGATGAGCAGTGGCAGTGGCTTACGCTGATGGGCTGGCGACGGGTCGACATGCGAACCAACCGGCGTAGTTATCAATTATTGTCGGATGTGACGACCCGCAAGTTGCTGGACAAGACCGAGCGCGACCAGGCGCACACAAAAATTACCGCTCAGAACGAACGCAAAAAACGCAAATAAAGTTCGTCGCTTTTCCTCAGATGAGAACCGTTCTCATCTATAATCAACCAACGCCAGCGCACCATGTGCATTCGGCCACCATTCGACGCCAGCCAGCCCGATTCCTGTCCCGCCAGCCAGCCTTGTCCGGCAAGGACTTTTCCTTGCACTCACAGAACTGGAATGTCATGAACTTATCTCAGACCAACACTGCAGCCTTGCACCTTGTCGGTGTGACGCCGGCAGAGGACACGGCCTTGGAACAATCCGATGGAATTTCTCTCTACGCCGGGGATATCGATCCCCTGTTAAGCGAGCCGGGCGTCGTCTCGACGCGACCGGAATTGCTGGTAGCAGCCGTATTGCACCTGATGTCGCACTACACCACGCATCGCCAGGAAGGGGCCTGCATCAAGCTGGCGTCCGTCATCGAGCGTCACCTGAAAATACTCGGCAACCTGCACACGATGGCACCGGTACTTCGTGCGACTTGCCTGCAATTGTCCGGGCAATGGGCTGACATCGTCGACCAAGCCATCGCCAAGCCCAAAAAGCGCGGGCTGATGACGCGCTTATTGGCCGGCGCGCACGACTGATCAATCCGCCTGCTGCCGGTAAGGATCAGCAATTACCTTTTTTTGCCTGCCCGGGCGGACAGTGGCCACCGTCGTGCCGGTTATCGCGGTCATCCCGATCGTCATAGCGATCGTCATAACGGTCTTTTTTGTCCTTCTTGTCCTTCTTGTATTTTTTGCCGTCCTCTTTCCAGCCGCCGCGATCGAGTCGCCAGCCGTTGCCTTCCTGGTGCCATTGCGGCTGGTCGTAACGATAGTCGATCCGGTTGCGTTCCCAATGACCGGTCGACCAGACGTGCTGGTTGCCGTTCCAATTCCAGTAACCGGGGGCCCACAGATAGCCGTTACGGGGCGACGGAACAACTTCATAACGCACTGGTGGTGGCGCATCGCCAAGGATGATATTGACGCTGACCTGAGCCATGGCCCGGGTCGGCAGGAGGGTGGCAGAACTGAAGGCGAGCATGGCGGCCGCAGCGCAAAGTATTTTTTTCATTCTTTGCTCCCGATAAGTTGAACTGTTGTCGACTATACCCAGAAATAGACAACAATCCGCATTAAACAAACCCGCTTACACCTTAGTTATTGCTGGTGGGCGCGCTGCAGGCGTTTTTCAAGCCGCCGCTGGACAACTTCGAACAGCATGCTCAGGCACCAATACAGTAAAGCCGCCGTCACATACAGCGGTAATGGCCGGAACGTCGTGGCGATCACCTCCTTGGTTGCCAGCATCAGTTCGGTGACGGTGATGACCGATACCAGCGACGTATCCTTGATCAGGCTGATCAGCGTATTGCCCATTGAGGGAACAGCAATACGCAATGCTTGCGGGGCGACCACGAACCGCAAGGTTTGCACCCATGTCAAACCAAGGCTGTAACTAGCCGACCACTGCCCTGCGCTGACACCCTGGACCGCGCCACGCAAGCTCTCCGACAGAAAGGCGCCGGCGTTCAGACTGAGTGCGAGGATGCCGGCACTGACGGGCGAAAACTCAACGCCGATACTGGGCAATCCGTAATAAATCAGAAAGACCTGCACCAGCAGTGGCGTGCCGCGAATCAGGCTGACATACACCGCTGCCGGCCATTGCAAGACGCGCCACGGCTGCAGCCGCGCCATCGCCAGCAGCGCCCCCAGCAGCAATCCGCCCACCATCGAGGCAAGCGCAAACAGCACCGTGTACAGCACGCCCTGAAGCATGATCGGTGCAGCCAGCGTCAGTAATTCGGTCAGGTTCATTGTGTGTCCAGCCTATCCAGTAGCAAAAAAAATCCCCGCATCATTGTGCGGGGACGCTCACAGCACCATCCACACGCGGCTACTTCGCCGCAGGTGCCTTGCTTACATCGATACCGAACCATTGCATGGAGACCTTGGCAAAACTGCCATCGGCAATGATGGCCGCCAGCGCGGTATTCAAGGCTGCCTTGAATTGCGGATTGCCCTTGACGAACGGAATTCCCATCTGCGCGACTTCGCCGATAGGCGCACCGGCCTTGATCGGCAATGGCGACGCTTTCAGCAGATACGACACCATCAGGCTGTCGTTCAGCGCTGCATCGACGCGACCGGCAGCCAGATCCTGCAAGTATTCGGGTGCGCCCGGATAGCTCTTGACGTCGACCCCGGCGACCGCTTTGGCACGCTCTTCGTAATTGGTGCCCTGCCCGACCCCGAGTTTTTTACCCTTGAGGTCGTCAAGACTGGTGAACTGGCGCTGCTCGTTCTTGCGCACAATCAATTGCGCACTCGAGCGGGTGTACGGATCAGAAAAATCAAAGCTGGCCTCGCGCTGCGGCGTGATGCCCACCTGATTGAGGATGACATCGTACTTGCCGGCCGACAGCCCCGCCAGAATGCCGCTCCACTCGATGGTCGTGAACTCCGGCTTGAGCCCCATCTTCGCCGCCAGCAATCGGGCCACGTCAATTTCAAAACCGCTCAGTGCGCGGGTTGTGGTGTCCCTGAAATTAAACGGCGGGTAGGTGCCTTCCACCCCGACTTTCAGCGTGCCGCGCGCTTGCACGGTGGCCAGCAGATCGGCCGCGTGGGCATGGACTACCAGGCTGGAGAAGAGCAATGCTGTCATCAAGCCAGCCAGTTTTTTTGCAGGTGCTGCACGCATGAATTTCCTTGTGTTCGATGGCGAACATAATCGCAAGAGGCAGAGTGTAAAGACATGCAGCGACATTACCAACAACTTAAACGGCATGATCTTAGAGGGTGCGTCGGGATGAAAACTCTACGGAACGGCTATTTTTCACACAAACTCACTGGTAATTAGAAACATATACCAACTAGTAGCCTTCCATACGTAAATAACCTGCTATGTTTCCGTAGGAATTATTCCGCCACCGCCGGCCAGCTTGACTGCCTCTTATTGAACCGCAAAGACCGACGCCCATGTCAAGCAGCACCGATACGATTTTCCCGACACGCCTGACATCAATTGCACTGTCCGCGCTCCTGCTGGCTGCCTCCTCCGCCCGCGCCGACGATAGCGCGACCAGCACGCTGCCGACCTTTATGATCAGCGGTTTCGGCACTATCGGCATGGCCCGCTCCAGCGAACACCGGGCCGATTACACCAACAGTCCATCGACTAAACCCAACGGCACCGGGATAAGCCGCAACTGGAGTCCCGACCTCGACACCCGGCTCGGCCTGCAAATTGCGGCGACCATCACACCGAGCCTGTCGGCGGTCTTTCAGGTCATCTCGCAGCAGCAGTACGACAACAGCTACCGGCCTACCGTTGAGTGGGCCAACATCAAGTACGCCATCACGCCCGACCTCACGGTCCGGGTCGGCCGCATCGCCTTTCCGACCTTCCTTGCAGGTGATTACCGAAACGTCGGTTATGCAATGCCCTGGGTTCGGCCACCGGTCGAACTGTATAGCCGCATGATTCCGATGACGGCCAACGATGGCATTGATGCGAGTTACCGCAGCTATATCGGCGAAGCCACCAACACGCTGCAACTGAGCTACGGCAGCGACGTGCTCCGCAGTCCCGGTCTGTCGTCACCAAGCAAAGTTCAAAATATCGCCGGCCTGTTCAATACCTTCAGTAGCGGACCGGCCACCTTGCGCGTGTCGTACCAGCGCGGCAGGATCATTGTCCCCAGCAGTGATGCCTTCTTCAACCTGTACCGCCAATTCGGTCCGGCCGGCACAGTCATTGCGGATAACTACAGTTTCGACCACAAGCCGATTTCATTCCTGTCGCTGGGTGCCAGTTACGATCCAGGCGACTGGTTCCTGATGAGCGAATGGGGCAGCGGTAAATTCTCGTCGGTCCTCGGTAACCAGACCGCCTGGTATGCCAGCGGTGGTTACCGGCTAGGGACGTGGACCCCGTATCTGACCTATTCGACCTCAAAAAAACACAGCCCGACAAGCGACCCGGGACTCGATCCGGCGGGCCTGCCTGCCTTTGCAGCAGGCAGCGCCGGTGCGCTCAATGGTGCCCTCAATGCGCTGCTCAGACCGAGCACCAGTGCCACGATTTCGCTGGGAACACGCTGGGATGTTGGCAGCAACGTCGCGCTCAAGCTGCAACTTGACCATACGCGACCAACGGCGGGCTCTTCGGCCGGACTGATCCACATCACCCCTGGCTACCGGCCGGATGCCGGCTTCAATGTACTGAGCCTCACCGTCGATTTCGTCTTCTGATGAAGACCCGCGCGCGCAAATCCTGCTGCCTGGCAATGCTGGCCACCAGCCTTGTGCTCAGCCTGTCCTGTGCCGGGGCAGTGGCCGATGTCGTGGCCGTCGTCTCGGCCAAAAGCCCGCTAACCGAACTGAGCAGGAACCAGATCGCCAACCTGTTCCTCGGCAACGCCAGCATGCTGGTCAATGGCGAACCGGTGATCCCGATCGACCTGGCTGTCGGCACGCCGCTGCGTGACGAGTTCTATGCGAGCTATGCCGCGAAGTCGCCGGCGCAAATCAGGGCGCACTGGTCGAAGCTGATTTTTACCGGCCGCGGCCAGCCCCCCAAAGAAGCCGCCAGCACCAGCGACCTGAAAAAACTGATCGCCAATAATCCGCGCGCAATCGGCTACCTCGATCCCGGAATGATCGACGCCAGCATGCGAGCCCTGCCATCGCCATGAACGGATTCTGGCGGCGCGCCCTGCCCGTGCCGTTGGTCGCGGTCCGGCACAGTCCGGCTGCGCGCTTGCGCGCGTGGCTCTATACCGTGCCCGAATCGACGATGCTGTTCCCGGCGTTTTCACTCTGCTTCCTGGCCTTGCTCTGGATGGCAACACTGCACTTCATCAGCATTGAGCGCAGCAATGCCGAACAAGCCATTTCGGTGCTCAGTCGCGAACTGGTAACGACTTATGAAGCACAGGTATTACGTGCCCTGCGTGACATCGACCAAACCTTAAACCTGGTCAAGTACGCCTATGAACTCAGCGGGCAACACACGGTACTACAGGAACTGAAAGCCAAGGCCATGCTGCCATCGGAGCTACTGTTCGTCATCCGCATCGCCGATCAGGATGGCAAGATCGTGGCCGACACCCGCTCCGCGCGGCCATCGAACATCAGCGACGATCCGCAATTCAGCGCCACCCGTGCCACCGGCCGGTTATCGATCAGCCAGCCCCAGTACGACCCCATCACCGGCGAAGCCAGCTTGCTATTCAGTCGCCGGCTCATCAATGCCAATGGCAACTTTGCCGGCATCGTCACGCTGTCAGTGGCCACCGATCACTTCGTGAGCGGTTACGAAGAAAGCAAATTCGGCCAGCAGGGACTGCTCGGTATCGTCGGCGATGACGGCCGCTTCCGGGTCCGGCGCAGCGGCGACCTGCTCTCGGATGGCGAAGCGGTCGATCCGGCATTCCTGATGGCTGGTGCCGCCGACGCTCATAGTGCCGTCCTCGCCTCCGCAGACAGTGATGGTGTTGCGCGCCAGGTCAGCGCGCGCAAGCTGGTCGATTTTCCGCTGGTCGTCATCGCCGGTTTGTCAGATCACGAGCAACTGGCAAACTTTGTACGCACCCGTAGTGACTATCTGCGTGGTGCCACGGCGGGTACTGTGCTGCTGATTCTGGTGACGCTGCTACTGTGGAGCATGAGCTGGCAATTGCGGTCCAGTCGCCGGCACGACATTGCCGAACGTAAGCGTACCGAACAATCATTACGCATCGCCGCCACCGCCTTCGATTCCCAAGAAGCGATGCTCATTACCGATGCCAACAGGATGATCCTGCAAGCCAACCGGGCCTTCGCCAGCAACACCGGGCATCAGGCCGACCATCTGGTGGGAAAAAGTCTAGACCGTTTGATGTCGAACCACCACGATGCCGATTTCTATCTGGCGATGTGGCGCAGCGTGAATCACAGCGGCATCTGGCAAGGCGAGATCTGGCAAACCCATGCCGACGGCAACGCGTTCCAGAAATGGCTGACCATCTCGGCGGTCAGGGACGACGACGGTGTGCTGGTCAATTATGTTGGCTCGCAGTACGACATCACCGAGCGCAAGCAGGCTGAAAACAAGATCCATGAGCTCGCCTTTTTTGACCCGCTGACCGGCTTGCCGAACCGGACACTGCTGCAGGACCTGTTGCGCCAGCTCATCGCAACCAGTGCCGCCGGTAACCAGCATGCCGCCTTGCTGCTCATCGACCTCGACTACTTCAAGGCGATCAACGATACCCTCGGCCACGACATGGGCGACGCACTGCTGGTACAGGTCGCACAACGAATCGTTGCGTGTATCGGTGCCGGCAATAGCGTGTCCCGTCTCGGCGGCGATGAGTTCGTCGTGCTGCTGGCAGGCCTCGGCAGTGACGGCCCGGCTGCCATGGCCCGGGTCAAGAGCATCAGCCAGCAGATCCTGTCTGCACTCGATCATCCTTACCTGCTCAACGACGTCGCCTATCGCAGCACGGCCAGCATCGGCGTGACGCTGCTCAACGACCGGCGATTCTCGAGCGAGGTATTGATGAAGCAAGCCGATCTGGCCATGTATAAATCGAAAGCTGGAGGTCGCAACGCGGTGCGTTTTTTCGATCCTGCGATGGAAGCGGCGGCCACAACGCGTGCCACGCTGGAGCGCGACTTGCATGCCGCCATCGAGCAGCAGCAGTTTGTGCTGCACTATCAGGCACAAATCGCCGATGGCGATCAGCTGAGCGGTGCCGAAGTGCTGGTGCGCTGGCAGCATCCGCAACGCGGCATGGTCTCGCCGATGGAGTTCATCCCGGTAGCCGAGGACACCGGCCTGATCCTGCCAATCGGCACCTGGGTCATGGAAACCGCCTGCCGGCAGCTGGCGTGCTGGGCCACTGTGCCCTCGATGGAAGCATTGACGATTGCCGTCAATGTCAGCGCCCGGCAATTCCAGCAAAGCGACTTTGTCGCGCAGGTCATTGCGGTACTCGACCGCACCGGTGCGCGGCCGCAGCGGCTCAAGCTCGAACTGACCGAAAGCCTGCTGGCGGCCAACCTCGACCAGATTATCGAGAAAATGCAGGCGCTCAAGGAAACCGGCATCCATTTTTCGCTGGACGATTTTGGCACCGGCTTTTCATCGCTGTCGTACCTGAAGCTGCTGCCGCTGGACCAGCTCAAGATCGACCAGTCCTTCGTGCGCAATATCCTGACTGATCCGAACGACGCCGCCATCGTCCGCACCGTCATCGCGCTGGCCAATACGCTGGGCCTGGGCATCATCGCCGAAGGCGTCGAGACGGATGCGCAGCGCAGCTACCTCGCCGACGCCGGCTGCCATGCGTATCAGGGCTACCTGTTCAGCCGGCCATTGCCGGTAGCGGAGTTCGAGGTGTTTGCGGGGCAGCGGCCATCTGCATCACCGGTACGGATGCTGACCGAAGACGCTGGTTAATTGCACACAATTAAATAGCGTCCACAAGCCATCAGGCCAAGCTCCGTCCAGACGGATTCTTCAAGCGCCACCTCTCTGAACCATTTCCCCCCGACGCCGCGACCGCTGCTTAAAATAATTTGGAACCGATCCGGGCCATGGCGCACTCACGGACAGTTTCGGCATCTTCCAGCCCGATCCGGCCGGGCAGTGTCAGAAACGACAGGTCTTTAATCAGGACTACGAACTCAGAACCCGAGCACGATCACCGTCATCGATCCTGGCTCATTCCGAATAACCTTGTTCAAACGTCCGCCATGTCAAACACCATCAACAATGCCTCGATCAACCGACTCGTCAATCAGGATGCGTCGCCTCGCACTAGCCCGTCTTCCCCTTCACAGGACATCGCCTCTACATCACATGCCGCACAGTCCGGTTCCGGTGATAGCGCATCAAGGTCACTCGCAGGGTCGCGCCGTCATAGTAATCAAGCCACGCTTGAGCGACTCTGCCGCGATCTGACGCTGACAGATCTACGCATCAATGACGAGCAGGATCACGAGCTCGTCACCGTGCCGTCCATGCAAAACCGGCGCAGCCGTCCGGCGCAAGCGGAAGTTGAAGCCGATCCCGCCGTGGCTGCGTTGTCCGGACGCGCGTATCTGGAACATTTATCGACAAACGATCTCAGGATTCCGTCCGAGCTCAGGACGCTGATAAAAAGCCGGAAAATTTTGCGCTTGCCTGACATCACCACTGCAAAGCTCAACGAGATCTCGGCGCGACTGCACACCGTGACCAGGAACATCCATCTTGATCCGGAGCTACGCAGCGAAGTCGCCCGTCTCGCGATGGAAGGCCTGACCAACTGTACGGACCGGACGGATTTTTGCCTGGGACAGATGGAAGACGCCGCTTTGCTCTCCCGCCTGACACGCGGCGAGATTGACCAGGTTGACCTGTACAACCATGGCATCAGTTTTTTCAGACTCAATGAAGTGCATGCGCAGACGGGCATGTTGAGCCGGCACATGGGAGGGATACGACTTGAAGGCATTCAGGACTATCTGGCCGCGACCTATTATTTGCAGGGAGAACTTCAATTGCCCAACCATCAGCCGCGTCCCCGATTCCTTGACTCCAGTTTTATCACCAGACAGATCGCGACCCATATTGCAGACGCCGTAAAAGAGCGAACGATTGCCAACGATGGCGAGCATGTTGTCGACTTCATGAGCACGTGGAAACCTTGGGTGAAGCATGTCAAGCAGCAGCCGGAACACCAGCCGGATTTTGCTCTGCTCACTCAGCTTTATCAGGATGCCTTGAGCGATCGGGAAGATGCGCGCGAGCGCGAAGGAAGCTTGGAACACGGAATGAATGAAGAGCGTTACCGGGCCACGGTCGATGGCCTGATGCATCAATTAGCCGATTGGGAAAGCCAGTTGGTCGGCCAGAAAACCCGTGAATTTCTGGTCAACCATCGCGCTGATTTCATAGCGGAATCAGCTCAGCCTCTACCTGCGTATTTTGGTTAATCATGGAAAATTTAATCCACTCATTTTCTCGCCTGGTTATTTCGCATCCGTTGTCGGGGACAGACTCACTCAATTCGGACATGTCTGAAAGCCGGTCAGATAGTTTGCCTTCGTCGAGTTCAAACACCGCCGCTGAAGCAGAACAGAATGCGGCGATATGTTCTGCGCCTAGCCAGTTACCGGCAGCACTACGCAGCAACCCTTCTGTACGCGAACGCATCGCTAATCTGCTTGTATCGCAAGCGGATCAACAACCGTTGCCGATGCTGGAAAACCTGAGCCGTGGCAATCGGCAACTTGCCGCACGCGCTGCAGTGCTTGCCTCACAAGCCAGCACCAATCTGTTTCTAGAGCACAAGCTACCGCCGGAATTCAGGAATCCAGCTCAGGAAAATCAGCACCTGCTCAAGACCGGCTTAGCTTTGGTAGTAAGAGAAAGCGTAATGAATGCCTTCAGCGAACCGGTATTTCGGATCGCAATGTTGCCAGCAAAAAATCCCGATGCGTCCTGTATCGACCCCGCAGCATTCGCTGGTTATCGCACCAAAGCGGAAGTCGTAGTCAACGAGCTGTTGTCAGTGCTTTCGGATGATCAAACTAACGGGGCAGCGAACAACGCCGTCAAAGTCGACTTGCTAAATTATCAGGTGTGGAATGATTCAACTTGCACGCCAAATCAATCTCGCAACATCCCAATAGATATTGATCCGGGCACCTCACCGCGATCGCATCAGACGCCAGAAAAAATTATTGAATTGGCCTCACTGGTAGAAACTTACATCGACCTACCGTATGAAAATTTCATTAAAGTAATTGCAAATCACAGCCCTGAACTGGCGACGTTTTTTAGCTTTAGCGAGCACGCGTTATTGATCAAGGACAGCTTGCAAGAAGCACCGACTTCACGATACCCCTACATTACTGATGAAGCACCATTAGCCGGGCACATCGCGCAATCCGGTGATGACTTCGTCCCCACGTTTCTGGAAGGTGTAAAGCGCGACTTCTATTCGACGGAAGAAGATACGCAAGCCTGGAAAATTCAGGTGGATGGGAAATGGCAGATTGCAGACACCAAGCGCGAGGTAGTGAATCACGTCTTCATGCAGGCCCTGGAACACCTGCAAGCCAAACAAGTTGCCGATCCTGCAATGCCGATCTACCCGCTGGTATGTTACGAATTGCTGGCTGATGCAATTGATATACCGGTTCCCGATTATCTGAAAAATCATGAGCAAGAACTACTCGTCGCAGTGACCAAAAATCAGATTAACAAAGAAAACCGCCAGCAGGAAATCTCCCAACTGCAGAAGAAAAGAAAAATCGATTTGCAAGAAATTGAACTGGCGCAGCAAAAAACATTTACAGAACACAACGTCAGCAATATTTCGCAACTGCTGATGTGCGTTCGAGGATTTTCGAATCGATTGCCTGCCTCTTCCGTCGAAATGTCTGTTCCACTATTCGGGCAATCCAATCAACCGGACGCCATCAATGAACTACGCCATCGACTCATGCAGACCCATTGCCTGCAAGATATCAGCGCACGGGCTCATCATGGCAGCCACGACAATGCATGCTGGTTGCGTGCCTCATGGCTATCCGTTTTTGCTTGTGCTGCGCCTGAATTTCTTGAAGCCAGATTACGGTCCATTTCTGATCCGGACAACACGCTGATACCAATCAAAGCGAACCTTCTCAAACACCTTGCGCAGCTTTATCAACAGGATGTGCGCGCCTTCATGCAGGGTCTTCCGCCTGGCGATACGGCACTGTCAACTGCCGCTGCGCGCCTTGGCCCAGCCGGAAAAATAGAGAATCTCCTGCCTGCTGGCGACTACGGCATATTTTCCGGTCGCAGTATCGAATCCTTCCTGCGCCAACTGCAATTACATTTGGCGGCACCGTTTCGCGGCACTGACCGCGCATTCATGAGCGAGATTGAAGGGCTGACCATGCCAGGCTCACCCGCAAGCAGCAACTTGCCGGTCACACTACATCGGGCACTTGGCCTGCCGGTACTGGTCATCGAAACCGGTTCCAGCGTCTCGTATGGAGAAGCGGGCAGACAGCTCAATGTATCCGGTGAACTGCGTATTGCCGCACCAAGCGGATCGGCACTGGCGCAAGAAATCGAACACGCATTACAACAAGATGCGGCGTGCGCCTTGCATCCGGTCCATATCATCGACAGGTTCAGCCATTGGCCGATTCTCTGGCTATCGCAAAATCATTACGACCTCCACCTGCCTAAATCGGGACGCGACGAATCCCCGATCTGTGATCACCATTTGAATTGATTACCCAATCTCACTCTCAGAAAACTCATCATGTCTGGAATATCTCCTGTCAGTCCCCGACCAGTCCGATCGTCAATTGAACGCACGGCGTCCCAACAATTTCGTCGCTCAACAAACTCAATAACAGAGCGTTGCCGTACCTTGTGGAATAACTTACTAGATAGACAAAACCGGGTCGGACTAACGCTTGGCAAAGAAGATGTCGGCGAAAATGTTGCAGACGTTATTTGTCCGTTTAAAGGCGCCGTTAACGTAGAGGTCGGCACCAATATACAAATCGGCTCCAATGAAAAAAAAAATACCGTGTTTGTACATGCCAATCAAATTCAATTTGCTCGGCCACATGGCCGATTGGCGGACAACAGCCAGGATCGACCTGTCGTACGAACTGCCATTGCAGGTCAATCGCCACAAGAATTTCGCTTTTGTGAAAGATTCCTGATACACGGCCTTGAATCCGGAAATGGTCTTTTCCAATTTGTTTCCCGTAAGGCGCATGCCTATACGAAAAACCCATCAAAAGAACGCTCCAGAGAAAGTAGCATTCTTGACCAGCTGCTTGGTGCGTGGAAAAACAAAAAAGGTGCGGCCCTGTTAATAGCGAACCGATTCGATTTATACCGTCTAGAAAAAATTACACTTGATGAGGACAGTGACCACTGCTGCTACGAGCTCTACGCGAGGGACTGTATGACAGGGGAATCCAAAACAATGCTGATCACGCAAGCTGGGTTAAAGTTCACCGAAAAGTTACTCAAGCCGAGGGAAATACAGCGTGCCAGCACATTGATGAACATGCACAAACAAAGGCAAAGCGAGTACAACCAGAGAATCTTCTCCACACCGCAACTGTCATCAGACAGGCAACCCGATCCCACGGTCATCAGCTACGCCGGCATCGGCCGCAACGCCACCCTGATTGCCTACCGCGAGGCGCTGTTACGAACTGGTGAGAGCACCGACAATGCGCTAGCCGATATCATCAGCCGGGGCCGCCGCGATCGCGGTCCGCGCTTCGTCCATTCCGCAGCCCAGTTGCAGGCCCTGCAAGAAGCCGTGGACCTGGCCAAAGACGCCAACCGACCGACGCGCCCGACCGCGGCACAATTCGCTGCCAGTCGACTCATACCCTGATGCAGCCACCCTCACCCATGCCCATGCCGATGATGCACATCCGGAAAATGCGCATGCGCGTGCAGCAGTTCATCATGCCGGTGCGGATGGCTATGACTGCCGTCAGCGTAGACATCCTCATCGCCTTCGTGCTCATGCTGATGATGCAGATCATGCGTATGACGATGCGCATGCGCCATCACTTCATGATGATGGACATGGGCGTGCCGCTCGGTCAGATGCAGCACGACGCCGATAGCCATCAGCGCACCGGCCGCCAGCAAGGTCGGCGTGACGGTCTCGCCACCCAGCACCGCCAGTAGCGCGCCAAAAAACGGTGCTACCGAAAAATAAGCTCCTGTGCGCGCACTGCCCAGATGGCGCAGCGCCACGACAAACCAGCTCAGGCTGACGCCATACGCCAGTAATCCCAACAGCATCGCCGCGGCAGTGACCGTCACTGACGGCAATGGCGCACCAAGGCCGAAGGCGATGCCGAGGTTGACCGGTCCGGCTACCAATCCCTTGACGCCGGCGATCCAGGTTGCGTCGGTTAGCGACACCTTGCGCGTGAGGTTGTTGTCGATGCCCCAGGCCAGGCAGGCACCAAGCACGGCCAGCGCCGGCCAGAGGTCGGGCAAGCCACCCGTGCCGGACCAGCTCAGCAGCAAGGCGCCGGCAAGAATCACGGCCATGCCGAAGGCGATGCGGCGGTCGACGTTTTCACGGAACACGCACCATGCCAGCAGCGCGGTGAACACCGTTTCGGCATTGAGCATCAGCGACACCGTCGCGCCCGGCAAGCGCGTCAATCCCAGCATCAGCAAGGCCGGACCGATGACGCCGCCGGCCAGAATCGCGCCGGCAAACCAGCGCCGTTCAGCCGCCGGCAGCTGCACGCGTGGCGCACGGACCAGTCGACGCCACAGCATCAGGCCGAGCCCGGAGCCGAGATACAGCAAGCCGGCCAGCATCCACGGACCGACGCTGCCAAGCAGCCACTTCGCCAGCGGCGTGGCCGCGCCGAACAGCAAGGCCGCGCCGAGGGCAGCAGCAATGCCGTTGCGTGGAACAGGATGGGACAAGTCCATGGTGTGACTCCTTCAGAGGGATCGCCATGATGCCACCGGCGCGTCGTTCCGGCCACCGTCCAACGGGCGAACAAGCCGGTTTTTTGCCCTCTGATCGACTGCTCGATTTTTGGTGCATACGGCAATAATCACATCGTCGGCATTTACGCAATCAGGACCGGAGATGACATGGAACACAATCAGGCAATGCACAAGAACCTCTCGCAACGCGGCGGCACCCTGCATGATGATCATCCGGTCAGCGACGATCTGATCATGCAGGATCCGGAGCTGATCGGCAGTGGCTTCGACCTGCGCTCGATCCGCGAAGCGATCAGCCGCGTCGAAGCCGAAACCGCCGCCACTGTCGCTGCCGAAAACCGCATCCGTGCCGAAACCCGCGCCCGTCTTCAGGCCGCTGATCGTGCCAGTCTCGACGCTGCCGCCAGCGCCGAAGCGCACGCCAGTGCACGCGCCGATGCGCTGGCCATCAACGCCAGCCGCAGTCTGCTCGAGGCCGAACGCGCCGCGCGCGTGGCCAGCGACGCCAGCACCGCCGCCGCCAATCATGAAATCAGCGAACTGCGCGCCCGCGCCGATGCCGACAGCCGCGCCGGTGCCGCCGCCGAACTGCGCAGCCGCGCCGAACGCGATGCCTGTGAACGTGCCGCCGAACAAGCGCAAGCCGACACCCTGCTGACCGACAATGCGCTGGCCGCCGCCGAAAAACTGGCCGACATCACCGAGACCACGCGTCGCCTCGCGTCTGAGCGCCAGATCGCCCAGTACGGCGCGCAGCTCGAAGCCGAAGGCCGCGCCCGCGCCGATGTCCGCATCACCGAACTGGCGCGCGAACTTGAACAGCGCGAACGCAGCGCCCGCCTGACCACCGAAATGCTGGTCGCGGCCCGCAGCGAAGCGATCGAACTGGTCAACCAGCGCGAGCGTGCCGAAGCCGAAGAACTGGCTGCGACCTTGCGCCGCGCTCCCGTCGAAGTCCAGGCGCGCGAAGAATCGCGGATGCGCGCTGCCGCCGAAATCGAACACCATGCCACCGCAGTCGCGCGAACCGAATCCGAGCAGCGCGCCCTGGCATCCCTGCAATTACGCCTGCAGGCCGAGCTCGACATGCACGACGCCGCCTTGCGCCGCGAGCACGCCGAAGGACTGGCGCTGGCCTCGGCCCAGGCCCGTCGCGATGCCGAAGAACAGATTCGTGCCGCTACCGAAAACCGGCTGCACGTCGAACGCGAATTACAAAACGTCGCCATCGCCCGGGTCGAAGCCGAACATCACGCCGATGCCCAGGCACGCCAGCGACTGGCCGCCGAAGCCCGTGCCGGCGACGAAGCGCGCCAGCGTGCCGAAGCCGACAAGCTGGCCACCCAAGCGGCGGTCGAACGCAGCAGTGAAGAACAGCGCGCCTTCGCTCTCGCTGCCCGTCGCATCGAAAGCGAACAAGCCGCCAGCGTCATTGCCGCGAACTTCAGCGCCGCCGAAGAACAGCGCCTCGCCGCTCTGGCCGACTATGCCGACCTGCAGCAGCAAAGTGCTGACGTTGCCGCACTCAAAGCAAGCGAAGCGGCCGAACTGATCCGCATCGAACAGGCCCGCCTTGACGCCGAGGAACGGGCCGTTGATGCGATCCGCGAAAAGCGCGACGCCGCTGCCGCCGCGCAGGCACAAGCCGATGCGCTGGCGCAGGCCGAACTGACCGAAGCCGACTGCCTGCGTCTGCAAGAGCAAGCCAGCCACGCCGCGCGCGAAGTGACCGAAACCACAATACGCGCCGGCCAACTGGCGCTCGAACAGGAACTGGCGCAAGCCGACTTGCGCAGCCAGGCGGCCGCCGCCGCACTCGCCACTGCCCACGATGCGGTCGAGCTGACGCGACTGGCGCAGGATCGGGCCAACACCGAGCAGCAAGCGCTGGCGCTCATGCAGGAACAACTGGATACCGAGCGCCGCAGCAGCGACACCATCGCGCAAACGATGCTGGTAACACGCCACAAACTGGCCGCTGCCCGCCAGGCCGACGATGCCGCGCAAGTACGCCTGTGCGCCGAACAGCAACAGGCCAGCCTGCTGCAGGAACAAGCTGAGTCAGAGCGCCAGTTGCGCCAGGCCACCGATGCCGAATCCAATGCCACCCGGCATGCGCTGGAACAACTCGCCACCAGCACGCAATTGCAACGCAGCGCTGCACGCATCGCGCTGCAAAGCGCACGCGATGCGGTCGCGCTGACCAGCGTCCAGCGTCAGCGCGCCGCCATCGAACAACAGGCATTGGACGTGATCCGCCGGAAACAGGAAACCGCACGCCAGCGCCACTTGTCCAGCCAGCGCCTGCTCGACGTCTCGCAAGAAACGCTGGCAGCCGAACAAGCCGCGCAAGCCGATATCGAAGCCGGCTTGCTAGCTGTTGCCGAGCGGCGCGAACTGGCGACCGCCTGCCAGCACGCCGAACAGCAAACCCGTATCGCCGCCGAAGCCGAGCGCGATGCCTGTCAGCAATTGCTGGTCGAAGCCGACGCGGTCGCGCAAGCGCGCACCGCAGCCGCCGGAGCGCTGCAGCAGCAAGCCGCGACCGCCGCCGAACTGACCCGCCTCGAATCCGAACGCGCAACGATGGAACAGCAAGCCAGCGACTGCCTGCAGCAACAGCATCGCGTCGAGCTGGAGCGTCACGCTGCCGCCAATCTGGCACTGGCAGCCGCACAGGACAAAGCCAACGCCGAGCAGCAGGCCTGCAGCGAAGCCCGCGCCCGCGCCACTTTGTTGCAGGAGCAAGCCGAGCTGGCGCGTCTGCACGAACAGGTCGAACGCGAATTGCGTCAGGCCAGCGCGGCCGAACAGCACGCTGCCAGCACCGCGCTGCAGCAGCGGCAACGGGCATTCGTCCAGCAACAGGCACAGCTGGCCTTGCAGGAAAAAATCCGCACTGAAGAAATCGCACTGCAGAAGAACGCTGCGCGTGATGCACTGGCGAGTCAGTCCAGCGCACTGGCACGGCAACTGGCCGGGGCAGAAGCCGCGCGTCTCGACGCCGAACGCAGCGCCAGCGCCGTTGCAAAACAGGCCTGCGACGCGCAGCTTGATGCACAGCGCCGGCATGCCGAATCGGAAGACCTGGCGCGCGCGCTGCTGGCGCGGCTGTCGGCCGGACAGCCGGGACAGGATGACTGGCGCCTGCGTGCCAGCGCCGTATTGTCAGACGACGCCGCGCCGGCGCTGCCGCAAGTGTGGCGGCGCGTGCGCAGCACGATGGTTGCCGTCGTCGTGGTCTGCGCTGGTGCGGGTGCATGGTCGCTAATGGGATCGCCGCAAACTGTCGCCGCAACCGTTACGCTGGCGGCTCCTGCCAACCACCTGAAGGTTTCGGTTGACCTGGCAGAGAAGGAACCTGCTGCCACGCCGCCAATCGATGGCTTGAAAGTCGCTTCGCGGCGCTAGCCCATCCGGGAGGCCGGTAATGGCAAGGCCTCCCTGCCGACTCAGATTTCACGAACAGTCATGTCCAGCAATAAAACCCCGCAACACCCGCAGCTGCTACCTTCATCGCGGTTGCCGCCCAGAGCCGCATCAACCTCCTTATCCGTCGACGATGCCCTCGCTTTGCGCCAGACGCGCGAGCGCAAGGATGCGCTGGTGCGTGGCGTGCCATCGATCGATGCGATGCGTGAGGCGATCCGGCGTGCCGGCTGCGACGCGCCCGCCATGACCGAGATACCGCGTATCGGCCGGCTTGATGTCGCTGCGTTTCGAGCGCGCGCCGCGCACGGCTTGCCATTTCTGATGACGGGGCTGGTCACGCGCTGGCCGCTGTTCGCGCTGGAGCCACAGATACTGCGGGACCGCTTTGGCGACCTGCCGGTGCGGGCGCGGATCGGTGACTACATCAACACCGCCTTCGCCGCCGACCGGGCGATGCAGGATATGTCGATGCGTGCCTATCTTGATCTGGTCGCGACGGGCACGCAGGAGCTGCCGCCGTATCTGGGCAATCTGGAATTGCGGGCCTTGAACAGTCTGTGCAACTGGCCGTCGTATTTCGAAAAAATGGGCCCGCCGCGCTTCTGGCTGGGCCCGGCAGGCACCGTGACGCCGCTGCATTGCGACTATGACGACAACATGTTTGCGCAGCTATGGGGACGCAAGCGCATCGTCCTGTCGCCGCCGCATCATGACGAATTCCTGTACCCGCGCGAAGCCAATGCCATGCTGTTCGGCTCGCCGTTCAATCCGGAAGCACCGGATTTCGCGCAATTTCCGCTGGCGCGCCAGGCCACCATGATCGCGTGCATTGTCGAGCCCGGCGAGCTGCTGTATGTGCCTGCCGGGTGGTATCACCATGTGCGCGCGCTGACGTTTTCGCTGTCATCGAACCGCTGGGCCAGGGCGATGCCGCTGGCGTTGGCGGGCGATCAACCAGCGTAAGTAAAACTCTCCGTGGTGGTCGTGTAACTTGAACTGGTGACGGTGCTGACATAGACGTAGTCCGTCTTCACCTGTGCGGGCGTGACGGTGACCAGCAGGTAACCACGGCGCGAGGTGTCGATATAGCTGATGTCATCGACCAGTGCCTTGATGGTCGCCGCCAGCGTCACCGGCGGGAACGCGGCCGGCGGGAAAAACGACTCGAATCCCGATGACGTCACCGCCATGCCGGCAAACTCGGCCCCGACCTGAGTGCCATCGGCCAGCGTCAGCTTGTTGAACCAGGCGTTGTGGCTATCGCCGGACAGGACCGCGAATTTTTTCCCGGACGCCTTGAGTTTTGCGGCGGATGCCAGCACCGCATCACGGGCATCGGGATAGCCTTCCCAGTTATCGAAGGTGTACGAAATTTTCGGGTTTTTGGCCGGATTGAGCAGGTCTTTCTGGGTTGGCGTCTGTAGCGCTACCGGTGTCGCTTTGGCGGTCAGGTAGGCGGTCACGGAGGCGACACTCAAATTTGCTGCCAGCACCGAGGCGGCAATTTTGATGCGCCCCATCACCGTCTGGTTACCGAGGATTTGCCAGGTCGCTGTGGAAGTGCTCATCTGTGTATCCAGCCAGGCTTGCTGGGTGGTGCCCAATAACTGCTTTTTGGTGTTGAAGGCATACGGCAAAAATGCCGGGTCGGCCACGTCACGTCCGGACGCATCGACGGTGCGGTCCGGCTGGTGTTCTCTGCCGATGATGCGGGTGTCGAGCATGTGCAGCGACAGCAGATTGCCGAAATCGAAGGAGCGATAAATCTTCAGCAGATTGCCCGCATCCGGCGAACGGATCGGCATCCACTCGTGATAGGTCGCGCTGGCGGCAGCTTTTCTGGCAGCCCATGGACCCTGCGTGACCGGATCGTGATTTTCGGCGCCATCCATCCACGCATTGTTGGCGAATTCATGGTCATCCCAGATGGCGATCATCGGCATGCGGGCATGCAGCGCCTTGGCATACGGATCGGCCTTGTGCAACGCATGACGGGCCCGGTAGTCGGCCTGGGTCACCACTTCATTGGCCGGTGCCGACACCCGTGCAGCCACCGCGGAAGCGGCCGGCGGATACACGCCATCCTTGTATTCGTAGATGTAGTCGCCGAGGTGCAGCGCAAACTGCGCGCCGGACGACACCGCCGCATCGTAAGCGTTGAAATAACCGGCCGGATAGTCGCTGCAGGAGAACACCGCCAGCTTGACTTCGGCGACGCTGCCGACCGGCAGGGTCCGGGTCCGTCCGACGCCGGAGATACTGTTGTTCGGTGCCATGAAACGGTAGTAGTACTCGGTGTCGGACTTCAGGCCGGTGGCATCGACCTTGGCGGTGAAGCCGGTCGCGACGCTGGCGACGACTTTGCCGGATGCCAGCAGCGTGGCAAAGGTGGCGTCGGTAGCGACCTGCCAGATCAGCGTCACGGCGTCGTCGGTCGATATTTTGGCGTGCGTCCACAGGATCACGCGGTCGGCCAGTGGGTCGCCACTGGCAACGCCGTACTTGAAAGCGGCAAGTTCGCCGTTGAGTTCGGTACTCGAACCGCCACAGGCAGTCATTGCGCCGCCCGAGGCCAGCACTGCTGCGACCGACGACATGCGAATGACGAATTGGCGGCGGGCCGGATCACGTGGCGTGGACAACAGCGATTGTTCTTCTTGTTTCTTCGGTGCATTCATTGGGTTCCCCTTTTTAAAGAAACCAAGTGTAGCGACGCTCAATGTAAGCAGGATGACCGGATCGCTTCAGTTCTGTGACGGATCAATCATCCCCGAATACTCAGCCAACAACGCCCGTTTCAGAAGCCCCGGCGAGCAAGCGGTCCAGCAGTTCGACATGATGGCGATGCGGCGTGGTGATCGCATAAAAACGCTCTTCCAGCCCGGTGGAGCGCGCCACGCACACCAGCGAGCCGGCCTGCAATTCGTCCTGCACCACCACTTCCGGCAGCACCGTGACCCAGCCGCTGTCGCGCGCGATCAGGCGCAGCATGGCCATGTCGTCGACTTCGGCACGCACGCGCGGCGTCACGTTGGCCGAGGCGCACAGCGCATCGAACTGCGCCCGGATCGCGCTGCGCGGTCCTGGCAGCGCGATATCGAGGCCGTCCAGCCCCTGCGGAATCGGCAGGCCCAGCGGCTTCCAGAGCCGGGCCGGGCCGACAAATGAAATCGCCTGACTGCCCAGGAAGTGGCAATGCAAGGGACGGTTTGCCGCTGACGGCACGGTTTCGTTGGCCAGTACCACATCGAGTTGATGCTGGATCAGGCGGGTCAGCAGATCGTCGAGCAATCCTGATTCGAGCGTCAGCATCACCGTCGAATCTTCCAGCAAGGGGCGAATCCGGTTTTCCTGGTAATTTCTTGACAGCGTTGCGACGCTACCGATGCGCAAACGGGTCACGCCTTCGCTGCGCCCTTGCAGGCGGCCCAGCATTTCCTGGCTCAGACCAAAAATGTCTTCGGCGTAGGCCAGCACCAGCTGCCCGGTATCGGTCAGCACCAGCCGGCGTCCTTCGCGCGTAAACAAGACCTGCCCGAGGCGCTCCTCAAGCTGACGGATCTGCGCCGATAAGGCAGACTGCGACGTGTGTAGTTCCTGTGCCGCGCGCGTCAGATGACCGACCTTGGCAACGCTCCAGAAATAAAAGAGATGATGGAAGTTCAGTTGATCCAGCTTCATTGTTCTGTTTTAAGTATCTATAAGATCGTATAAAAATATTTTACAGAACAATCAGCGATCGACATACTCTGCCGGTTATTCAACCAAGAGGATTTTGCATGAAACATCTTCTTTTTACGATTGGCGCGCTCATGCCCGCCATGCTGATGCTGACGGGGATGCTGCTATCCCTGCTGCCGGCGCTATCGGTCGGACGACTCTGGCGGGTCTTCATGGGACTGTCCGGCGTAGCGCTGGCTTGTGCGCTGGTGTCGGCCGTCGCCGGGCAGCGCTTTCCCGAATTCCATCCCTGGTTCCAGGCCAGCACCTTCGGTTTCGTGATGGCATTGCTGGTGCAACTGCTGTGCAGCATCATCGCGGCCTTCTCTGCCCGTTATCTGGAAGGCGAAGCCGGACAACGCCGTTTCGTGACCGGACTCGCCGGCGTGATGACCGCCGTACATCTGCTCCTGATGGCCGATCACTGGGTCATCCTGATCGCCGCGTGGGCGCTGGTGGGTGTCGCGCTGCAGCAGTTGCTATGCTTTTATCCGGACCGCCCTTTTGCCCTGCTCGCCGCGCACAAAAAGCACATCGCGGACCGGATCGCCGATGTACTGCTAATCAGTGCCGCAGCGCTGGCATGGAGCAGTGTCGGCAGCGGCTCCCTGTCGGCCCTGTGGGTGCATCTGGCTCTCCATGGGATGTCGATCACCTTGCAGCTCAGCGCGATCTGCCTCGTCCTGGCCGTCATCCTGCGCACGGCGCTGCTGCCGGTGCATGGCTGGCTGATTCAAGTCATGGAAGCGCCGACGCCGGTTTCAGCGCTATTGCATGCCGGCGTGGTGAACCTGGGCGGCTTCGTACTGATCCGCTTTGCACCCTTGCTGGAGCAGGCGATGCCGGCGCGTACGCTGCTAATGGTGTTCGGACTGGTCAGCGCGGTGCTGGCCGGACTGGTGATGCTGACCCGCATCAGTATCAAGGTGCGACTAGCCTGGTCGACCACGGCGCAAATGGGCTTCATGGTGCTCGAATGCGGTCTTGGCCTGTACTCGCTGGCGGCGCTGCATCTGATCGGACATTCGCTGTACAAGGCCCATTCTTTCCTGTCGGCCTCGACGGTGGTGCGGCAAACCCGCTTGCAGGCAATGCACGGCGCCGAGTCACCGATACCGCTGAGCCTCTTGCTGGCACCGGCGATGGCCGTGCCGACGGTGCTGCTGATCCAGTCGTCGTTCGGCAATGGCGCGTGGCCGTGGTGGTGGAGCGTTATCCTCGGACTAGCCTGGGCCCCCTTGCTATGGCTGCCGGCGCAACGCAGCAGTGTGCGGGCGATCTGCCTGCACGCCAGCGCCGGTGTGCTGATGGTGGCTGGCCTCACCGGAGCGACCTTGCTGGCCCATGCCGTGCCGCTCGGTATCCGCGACACGCCGAACCACCTGCTGGGCGTGATCGCACTGATCGGCATGGCCGAGCTCTACCTCAGCCTGGTGGTCCTGCAACTGCGACCGCACACGCTGCGCGGTTGGCGACGCTGGAGCTATGCCGGCTTTTATCTGGACGAGATCACCACCAGGCTGGCCCTGCAATACTGGCCCGCCAGCTGGATTCCGCTGGCACTGAAACACAACCGTATGCGCGTACCCTCGCTGCCGGCAGATGATGGCAAGCGCTGAACAAGACAAGGAAAATTCCCCGATGGCTACAACGATACCCCCTGCGCAAACCGCCGACGACGCCGAACATGCTGCGCTGAGCCTGCAAATGGAGATGGCCTGCGACAAAGCCTGCCAGTCGATTGCACCGGCCTGGCCGCTCGACCGCGCCATTGCCGTGAACCCACACTGGTCGCGCACCGGCATGCCCGTGCGGCGCGTGGCGGCGCGGATGGCGGTGCTCGGCAACATCCAGGTTTTTCCGACACGCAATGCCCAGCAGCGTGCGTGGACCGAAGGCCGGATCAGCCAGGCTGATCTCGACCTTGCCCTGGCCCAGGTTCCTGCCGCGAAGCTGGCCGGACTGACCGCAGCGCAATGCGTAGATGCGCTAGGCAGCGCCCCGCGGGTGCAGCAACTGCCGCTGCTCATCGACGTACTCGATAACGATCCTCAACGCCATACACGGCTGTCCTGGCGGCAAGCCGTCACGCATCAGGTCAGTCAGACCTGCGCCGCCTACTTTGACAAACACCAGGCCGACTGGCAACCCGAGCGCTCGCAAGGCTTGTATGCGTTCTGGCGTAACACGCTGCAATACGACCACGGCATCGGCACCTTGATGGGCTTGCCTGATCTGGGCCGGGCGCTCGCTGCGCTGCCGGCGACCCGGCAGGATGCCGAACGCTGGGTCTTGCAGCGCCTCGGCCTGCCGCAGGCGGTGTGGGCCGATTACATCGAAGCGCTGATGCTGACCCTCAACGGCTGGGCGTCGTGGTGCGCCTATCTGGGCTGGGAAGCCCGTCTCGCCGGCGGCGACGATGCCCATCTGCGCGAACTGCTGGCGATCCGGCTGGGCTGGAGTGCGATCCTGCTGCAAGGCAAGGATAACGTCGCCACCAGCGCGGCATTCACGGCCTTGCAGCAGGAATGGCAACAGGCCCCGCGCTTGCTGCAGGAGGCCGAAGCGGCACTGTTGATCGACGAAGTCTGGCAAGTCGCGCTGGAGATCGGTTTTCAGCGCCCGCTGGCGCAACAGCTTTTACTGCCTGCCGGACCGGCCGGCGCAGCAGCAGACATCGCCGTGCAGGCCGCCTTCTGCATCGATGTGCGTAGCGAGCCATTGCGCCGTGCGCTTGAAGCCGCGTCGCCAGCCATCCAGACGCTGGGCTTTGCCGGCTTCTTCGGCTTGCCGGTGGCCTATACACCGATGGCCACGCCGGCACGGCGACCGCAACTGCCGGGTCTGCTCGCGCCAGCCATGGAAGTGAGCGACTGCATGGTGCCGGCGGTAACGAATGGCAAGGCATCCGATGCCGGCTTGCAGGCTTCTGCCGGCACGTCGCGCGCGGCACATTTTGCGCTGACGGATCAATGGCACGCCGCCAGTCGCTGGCCGGGTGCCGCATTTTCTTTCGTGGAAGCGGCCGGATTGGGTTATCTCGGCAAGCTCGCACAATGGCTGCGACCAACCGGAAAAGCCAGCGTGCGCGATGATCTGGCCGGTTTGTCTACCCGCTATCGCGCCCTCTGCCGGCCGCAGATCGTTGGTCAGAGTCTGGCTGCCCGGGTCGTGCTGGCGGCACGCGTTCTGCACGCCATGGGTCTGGACAAGCAGCTTGCACCGCTGGTGCTGCTGGTCGGACACGGCAGCCAATCGGCCAATAACGCGCACGCGGCTGCGCTGGACTGCGGTGCCTGCGGCGGACAAACCGGCGAAGTCAATGCGCGCAGCCTGGCACACTTGCTCAACGAACCGGCCGTGCGCGCCGGACTGCGCGATCAGGGGATCACGATCCCCGTCGCCACCTGCTTCGTCGCAGCGCTGCACAACACCACCACTGACGATATCGACGGCTTCGACCTCGATCTTTTGCCGGTTGCGGCACGCGCCGCTTGGGACAAGCTGCAGACCGTCATCGTACGAGCGGGCGATCAGGTCCGGCGCGAGCGTGCGCCAGCGCTGGGAGTGAGCCCTGACCTGGCGCATGATGCGCTGCTGGAACAATTGCGCCGGCGTGCCAATGACGGTGCGCAAACCCGTCCCGAGTGGGGCCTGGTCGGCAACGCGGCTTTCCTGATCGCACCGCGGCAACGCACACGCGGCATGGCACTGGACGGCCGCAGCTTTCTGCATGATTACGATGCCAGTGAGGATGCCGATGGCAGCGTGCTGGAATTACTGATGACCGCGCCCATGCTGGTGACGCACTGGATCAACTGGCAATACCACGCCTCGACCTGCGATCCGACCCATCTGGGTAGCGGCAACAAACTGCTGCACAACGTGGTCGGCGGGAATATCGGCGTATTCGAAGGCAATGGCGGCGATCTACGTATCGGCCTGTCGCGCCAGTCATTGCATGACGGTGAGCGCTGGATGCACGAACCGGTGCGCCTCACCGTGGTCATCGACGCGCCACAGCACGCCATCGATGCCATCATCGGCAAGCACGCGGTGGTGCGGCAATTGCTGGACAATGGCTGGCTACATCTGTGGCGCTTCGATCAGACGCGCTTGCAGCGCTATGACGCGGGCAACTGGGAGGCACTAACGTGGGAGACCGTCTGATGTCTATTTATGCAGGTCAAAAAATCGCCTTGCTGACCCAACATGGCAAGGAGCAGGTCATCGCCCCCGTGCTGGAACCGGCGCTAGGCTGCACGATAGAACATGTCACCGGATTCGACACCGACCAGCTCGGCACCTTCACGCGCGACATTCCCCGTCCGGGTACGCAGCTCGATGCCGTACGTCACAAGGCGCGCATGGGGATGCGCTTGTCAGGATTACCGCTGGGAATAGCCAGTGAAGGCAGCTTCGTTCCGGATCCTTACACCGGCATGTTCCCCTGGAATATTGAGCTGTTGGTGTTGATCGATGACAATCTGGGAATTGAAGTGGTCGGCATGGCAGAAGGCACCGGGCACAGCGCCCATGTCGATGCACGGGATTGGCCGGCGCTTGAATCGTTCGCCACTGCGCAGGACTTTCCGCAGCACCAGCTGGTAATACGTCCTCAGAGCCAGGATGATCCGCGCGTACGCAAAGGTATTGCCGATTGGGCCGGACTTAGGTCGGGTTTCGACGTCTGCATGGCGCAGTCCGACAACCAGCAGGTATTCGTCGAAACCGACTTGCGCGCCTTCGCCAATCCGGATCGCATGGCGCATATCCGGCAAGCGGCGGTCGACCTGTTGCATCGCCTGGCGTCGCTATGTCCCGTCTGCGACGCTCCCGGCTATTGGGTGACCGAACGACAGCCGGGCTTGCCATGTTCGGTGTGTTGCCTGCCGACATCCAGCTATCGCAGCGAGGTCTGGACCTGCGTGCGGTGCCGGCATCAATCAGTCAAAAAAAGAACCGACATGACCGAGGCAGACCCGAGGCATTGCGCGTACTGCAATCGTTAATGGACGCGGCCTGCCGGCGCAGTCATACCGGCTCGAGTTCGCCTTCCCACGGCTCGATCGCAAAGTCGAGCATCATTCCTTCACCGCACGCAGCGCTACGCTCCACATCGAATACGCCTTCGATGGCCGCCTGGGCAATGGCAATGCGGCAAAATGTCTCGACATTCGGCAGGGCAAACTGATGAAACAATTCAGGATTGACTTCAATGTCGGCGACGACTCCGGCCGCGGGCGGGTTGTTCCAGATCGATAGCTTGGTGAGCTGGCCATCATCCGTAAGGACCGGGCTGACCAGATACTGCGTGCTGGTGCCATCGACAGAATGCGCAAATTCAAAGGCGGAGGTAGTGGTGGTCATGAGATTCTCCAGGGACGCGTTAGACAAGAGGCGAATGGGATGCACCGGATGTTATGGATCAATTCCAGCTGCAACGCCATAGTACATTTATTGTCCCTGCTCACCATCTCAATTGTAAAAAAGCGTTAATTCAACCGTGCCGCCAGAGTTGCTTGCCGGACAGATCCATGTAGGTCATGTAGAGCCGCAGGTCGAATTCGTACTGGTGATAGTTCGGCTCCATGTGGCAGCACAGCTTGTAGAACGCCTTGTCATGTTCGCGCTCTTTCACGTGGGCCAGTTCATGCACGGTGATCATGCGCAGGAATTCAATCGGCACTTCCTTGAAAATCGTCGCGACACGGATCTCGCGCTTGGCCTTGAGCTTGCCACCCTGCACCCGTGAAATCGTGGTGTGCGTGCCGAGCGCATGCTTGAGCACCTGGATCTTGCTGTCGAAGGCGACCTTGTCGATCGCATCGGCATTGCGCAGGCTGGTATTTTTGAGCTCGAGCACGTACTGATACAGCGCCTTGTCGGTGCGGATATCGTGCGGCTGTGCGTATTTTTTCAGCAGGACTTCAGCGAGCTTGTCGCGCTCGATCAGGCTGTGAACTTGCGTGCGGAGTTCGTCGGAATAACCGGCGAGGTATTTCATGTCATTCATAATGGATCCTTGAAGAGCAGCCGGACTCACCGGCCGCTTCCGGACACGCTGCTGCGTGCTTAGTCGGCCTTGACGCCTTCGACCTGGATCGCCAGTTTGACTTCCTGCTTGAAGCCAAACGACTTGCCGTAGTCGACACCGAAATCATCGCGGTTGAAGGTAGCCGACGCATCGGCACCGCAGACTTCGCGCTTGAGCATCGGATGCATGATGCATTTGAATTCCGAGATCACCAGCTTGACCGGCTTGGTCACGCCATGCAGTGTCAGCGCGCCCTCGACTTCGGTCGGCTTCTCGCCGTCAAACCTGGAGAACTTGCCGGCATAGGTCGCGGTCGGGAATTTTTCGGTGTTGAACATTTCGGCCGAGGTGGCGTGCTGGTTCATTTTTTTCATGCCGAAATCGATCGTGTCCATGTCCATCGTGACGTCGACCGTACCGGTCTTGGCTTCGCGATCGAGCACGACCTTGCCGCTCGATTTGGCAATCTTGCCGCGCCATTTTGACAGGCCGCCAAAATGGTCCGCTTCAAAGCTCGGATAGGTATGCGACGGATCGAGGTTATAGGTGGCCGGTGCGGCAACGGCGGAGGCGGCGACCAGCGAAGCGATGGCGGCGAAGACGACGGATTTCATGGGGAATCCTTTCAGGGGTAGGAGAACAATAATCACTTGGCAGCGGCGACGACCAGATGGAACTTGATGGCAACTTCATCAGCGACCACAGAGGTATCCATCCATTCGCCGTCACCGATATTGAAGACGGTGCGCTTGATCGGCAGCACCCCATCGAACACTTGCATCGCACCGTCCGGCTTGACGCTGAACGGAATCACGACATCGACCGTCTTGCCCTTGAGCGTGAGCTTACCGGCGACATTGTATTTGCCGGTACCGGCGGCGGTAATGGATCCGGAGACGAAGGTCGCCTTCGGGAACTGCGCCGCATTGAACCAGTCCTTACCGACGACTTCCTTGTTGTACTCGGCCGATCCCATGTCATAGCTGGCGACATCGATCTCGACTTTCGCGCTCGACTGGGCCAATTGGGCAGGATTGAATTTGATCGTCGCACTGAGCTTCTTGAACTTGCCTTCGATCGGCACGCCGATCTGTTTGGCGGTCGCCGAGACAGTGCTTTTGGCGAGGTCGACCTGTGCCATGGCCGACGTCGACAGCAGCGCCAGCACCAGACCGATTGTGGACAATTCAATTGCACGCATAAGAATTCCTGTTGGTTGAAGTGAGAGAGTGAGTGAGTGAGTGGGCGGACTTATTTGAGGAACGGCAGCATCCGTGCCAGCGTGCCATCGCGATCAAAGAACTGATGCTTCAGCGCCGCCAAACTGTGAATGCCCACCAGTGCGGCCATCGTGTAATTGAGCGTCACGTGCACCAGCTGCAAAATATCCCTGAGCGCCTCATTCTTCTCGATCAGCACCGGCAGCGGAATCACGCCGAAGTAGACCACCGGAACGCCCGCCGCAAGACTATAAAAATAACCGGACAGCGGTACCGCAAAAATCAGGAAATACAGCAGCCAGTGCGTGACCAGCGCGGCCTTCTCCTGCCACGCCGGCATCAACGCCTGCGTCGCCGGCGGCGCCTGCCAGCTGCGCCATGCCACCCGGACAATCGCCAGCATGAACACCGTCACGCCTAGCCATTTATGCCACGAGTAGTACTTCAGCTTGGTCATCGTCAAGCCCGCAATATCAGTCATGACCAGACCGAGAATGAAACCGGCAATGATCAGCAAAGCGATCAGCCAGTGCAGCAGGATGGCGGTACGGGTATAGCGAGGGGCAAAGTTCATGGACTGAGGCGCGGGTGGAGTTTCTGGCAAGTTACCGGATGGACGAATTCTACGGGGTATCTTTTGAGTGTGCTGGCCGTCGTGGGGTTGGCTGCCGGTGTTGGTGCTGGCTGAAGTGGTCCGCTCTCCGGCGTTCCCGACTTCCCCTTGCGTGCCGTAGCCGGGACGACTACTATTATTGAAAATATTATCAATAATCCTTCCGAGGCAGGTATGAGTTCAACGAGCGACCACGACAAGAAAAAATCCGATCCAAGCGGGCTACGCAAAGGACTGACCAGTTATGGCGACAGTGGCTTTTCCTTGTTTCTGCGCAAGGCTTTTATCAAGGGTGCCGGCTACAGCGACACGGCGCTTGATCGTCCCGTCATCGGTATCGCCAACACGGGCAGCGCATTCAATCCCTGTCATGGAAACATGCCGCAATTGATCGAGGCAGTAAAACGGGGCGTGATGCTGGCGGGAGGATTGCCGATGGACTTTCCGACTATCTCTATCCATGAAAGCTTTGCCTCACCGACCTCGATGTATCTGCGTAACCTGATGTCGATGGATACCGAGGAAATGATACGGGCGCAGCCGATGGATGCCGTGATCCTGATTGGCGGCTGTGACAAGACTGTGCCGGCGCAATTGATGGGCGCTGCGTCGGCAGGCATCCCCGCCATTCAGCTGGTGACCGGATCGATGCTGACCGGCTCCCATCGCTCCGAAAGAGTCGGCGCATGTACCGACTGCCGCCGTTTCTGGGGAAAATATCGCGCCGATGAAATCGATCACGACGAGATCAGTGCGGTCAATAGCCGGCTCGTCGCCAGCGTCGGGACGTGTTCGGTGATGGGAACCGCCAGCACCATGGCCTGTGTGACGGAAGCCTTGGGAATGATGCTGCCGGGTGGAGCCTCTCCGCCAGCGGTCACCGCCGACCGTATCCGCATCGCAGAGCACACCGGTGCGACAGCCGTGGCGATGGCAATCAATGGCCTCACGCCCGACAAGATCATGACGCCAAAAGCGTTCGAAAACGCCCTGCGCGTTTTGCTGGCGATTGGCGGCTCGACCAACGGCATCATTCATTTGACCGCGATCGCCGGACGCATGGGCATTGCTCTTGAACTCGACAGGCTCGATGCGATTGGCCGCGAGACGCCCGTGCTGATCGATTTGAAGCCGTCGGGCCAGTACTACATGGAAGATTTCCATGCCTCGGGCGGCATGCACGCGCTACTGCGTGAGCTCAAACCGCTGATGCACATGGATGCGCTAACAGTGACCGGCCGCACGCTAGGCGAAGAGCTGGATATCGCCGGACCGGGATTCCCGCAATCCGTCATCCGGCCCTTCTCGGACCCGATCTATCCTCAGGGTGGCATTGCCGTGTTGCGCGGCAATCTTGCGCCTGGCGGCGCCATCATCAAGCAATCTGCCGCCGATGCCAGTTTGATGGAGCACGAAGGCCGCGCAGTGGTCTTCGAAAACATCGAAGACATGGCGCTGCGGATCGACGATGACGCCCTCGATGTCCATGCCGACGATGTATTGGTGCTCAAGCACATCGGTCCGACCGGCGCGAGCATGCCCGAGGCGGGTTACCTGCCGATTCCCAAAAAGCTGGCACGTGCCGGCGTCAAGGATATGGTGCGGGTTTCTGACGGGCGCATGAGTGGCACCGCCAGTGGCACGATCGTGCTGCACGTCACGCCGGAATCGGCCATCGGCGGTCCGCTGGCCTATGTCAAAAATGGCGATCGTATCCGCCTGTCAGTCAAGGAACGGTCGATTAACTTGCTGATTTCGGACGCCGAGCTAGCGCAGCGGACACGCGAAAACCCGATTGTCCGGCCGACTGCAGAGCGCGGTTACCGCCATTTATTTCTGAAAACGGTAACTCAGGCGGACAAAGGAGTTGACTTCGATTTTTTGCGACCGGCTGATGCAAGGCCGGACAGTGAATCTAACGAATAGCGAATGCCTTCAATCCATCCCGTGTCTCAGTGAAATTCATAGACTATGCAAAAACCACTTAAACCAGAATCCCTCCTGATCAAGGATATCGATACCGCATCACAAGTGCGCAAAGCGATCGAAACACTGGAAGAAGATATCGCGTTCGGTTATATGCATCCGCGTGAACGATTGGTCGAAGACGAACTGCTTGAACGCTTTGGTTTAAAACGCCATGTCGTGCGGCAGGTACTCGCTGAGCTGGAACAGATGGGACTCGTCGAACGGAAAAAAATGCCGGTGCCCTGGTTAAGTCCTATACCGTCAAGGAAGTCATCGATCTTTATATCGTGCGCGATATTCTGGAAACCAACTGCGCCCGACAAATCACCCTGCCGGTGCCACCGGAAAAACTGGCAGCACTGGAAGATATTCAACGACAGCATGACGCCGCAGTCATCGACGGCAATCTCCATGTGGCGTTCAGAATGAATCTGGCTTTTCACAAGACCTTATTTGCGCTATCCGATAATTCCATATTGACCGAACTCATTGCACTGGCGGCGCAACGCACGCATGTTATTCGCTCATTGACAATAGTTATTCCACAAATTCTGGAGCAAGCACGCCAGGATCATCATCAGATGATCGATGCCTTGCGAACCGGGAATCAGGATCGCTTAGTGGAATTATGTCGCGGCCATCTTTTACCTTCGCGGGATGCTTATATCGAACAGCATCGCCGCTTGGCGTATTCCGACGAACGTGCCGGCTTGAAACCGCAACCCGGCTAATCAGCACCAATCACACCAATTGGCATTCTGGAGAATTAGATGATTAACAGTATTGAGAAACCAAACGCATTAACCCGTTTTTCAGAAACGACGGATGATACTGAGCGCTGTCTCGCGCCCTTGCCTGATATTGAATCACCGTTATTTACTATACCAGTCGGCGCTTGCGATACGCATGCGCATGTAGTTATCCACGATCCTGCTCATCCGATGGCGCCTAACCGCAGTTACACGCCACCCGCCGCCCCGGAAGACAGCTATCTGGCCATGTTGAATGCCATGCGGATATCGCGCGGCGTGCTCATTCAGATTAGCGTCATGGGCACGGATAACAGTTATATGTTGAAAGTACTGCGCAATAATCCGGATCGACTTCGTGGCGTGGCGGTAGTTGATACCAGTATTACCGATAAGGAGTTACTCGACATGCACGAAGCGGGTGTGCGTGGATTACGCATCAATACACTCTTCGGTGGTGGCGTCAATTTCGATGCGCTGGAAAAACTCGCACCCCGGGTGGAAGAAATGGGATGGAATATGCAATTCCTGATGGATGCGCGGCAGTTACCGGAATTAATGCCCAGAATGCGCGCCCTGCCATGCACCTGTGTGATCGATCACATGGGACATATGCCAATGCCCGCCGGACTCGATGACCCGGGAACCCGGGCACTTTTCAGTCTGGTAAAAGACCATGGCTTTTGGGTCAAATTATCCGGCGCTTACCGGATGTCCGAGCTTTATCCCGAATTTCCGGATGTCACACCATTGGCCAGAGCATTGATTGATCTAGCCCCGGATCGCATGGTGTGGGGAAGTGATTGGCCACACGTCGCCATCAAACATATGCCGGATACCGGCCATATGCTAAACCTTTTGCAAACATGGGCCCCGGATGAAAAAGTAAGAAATAAAATTTTAGTAGATAACCCCGCAGTTTTATATGGCTTTTAATTATCAAACCTCACTAAAAGGAAAACCATAACCTTTCTTTTGAATATTTATTGCACATTCCAGAAATTAATAAATATTCAGGCCCTTACAATTAAATAAAGAAGTACACAATTAAAATAATATACTGGAGATAATATGAGTTGGTATTCGGATCTTAATCGCACGGAAAAGCGGACTTTTATTGCTGCCTTTGGAGGATGGGCATTAGATGCACTTGACTTCATGGTATTTACTTTTGTGATTGCCACATTGATGCACCTGTGGGGAATCAGCAAGGCAGAAGCCGGCATGCTTGGTACCGTGACGCTATTATTTTCTGCCATTGGCGGTTGGGGCGCAGGGATGCTTGCCGATCGCTATGGCCGCGTAAAAATTTTACAGATTACTATTCTCTGGTTCACGGTTTGTACCGTGTTAATCGGATTCGCACAGAATGTGGAACAAATCTTCGTACTGCGCGCACTTCAAGGATTAGGTTTCGGCGGCGAATGGGCAGTCGGTTCAGTGTTGATGGGTGAAATAATCCGCTCGGAGCATCGCGGTAAAGCCGTCGGTACCGTGCAGAGTGGTTGGGCGGTTGGCTGGGGAATTGCGGCCTTGCTTTATACGGCAGCATTTTCGTTTTTACCCGAGAATTATGCATGGCGTGCCATGTTCTGGGTCGGGATCATTCCTGCGCTGCTGGTCGTCTATATTCGAAAGCATGTTCCCGAGCCTGAAGTCTTCAAAAGAACGCAGGCCATCCAGGCGAATTCTGCCGACAAGATATCCGCATGGGCGATATTTTCTCCAAAAATGATCAAAACCACTTTGCTGGCTGCCGTTTTATGCAGTGGAATTCAAGGTGGCTATTATGCAATTACCACCTGGCTACCTACTTTCTTAAAAACAGAGCGTCACTTATCGGTGATTGGTACTGGTGGATATTTGATTGTCATTATCACGGGTTCCTTCATCGGTTATCTGATCGGTGCATATCTGACAGACCGCATCGGCCGGAGAGCGAATATTCTGATATTTACTGTCCTGTCAGGTATCAGTGTCTATCTTTACACACAGATTGAATTAACGAATACCCAGATGTTATTCATGGGTTTCCCACTTGGTATTGCGGCATCCGGCATTTTCAGCGGAGTCGGCGCTTATCTGACCGAGTTATTCCCGACCGCAATTCGCGCAACCGGACAAGGATTTGCCTATAACTTCGGACGCGGAGTTGGTGCTTTATTTCCAACCTTGGTCGGATATATCAGTCAATCGCATAATCTGGCTTATGCAATCGGATTATTTGCCGGAAGTGCCTATCTGGTTGTTTTCTTTACCGCTCTTTTGCTGCCGGAAACCAAAGGGCGCGATCTGGATTGGGGGGATGATTTATTTAAAAAGAACTGATTTTTTAAGCTATATATTGTCATTATTTGAACGTAACTGAACGTCAATAAGCTGCCTCGCCTTTTGTGCCCAAAGGCAGCTTATTGATTTATTGATGCAACCGTCTCATTGCGTATTACACGAACTAGTCAATACCGGATTTTGGAGAAGTCATGGATCGTGTCGACTGTATTGTCATCGGTGCCGGCGTCATTGGATTGGCCATTGCGCGCGCGATGGCCATGGCCGGGCGCGATGTCATCATTATTGAAGCCGAAAACGATATCGGCAGCGGCACCAGTTCCCGCAACAGTGAAGTCATTCATGCGGGCATCTATTACCCGCCCGCCTCATTGAAGGCACGATTTTGTGTGGAAGGCCGCGAGCGGCTTTATCGCTACTGTGAACAACATGCGATTGCGCATCGACGCTGCGGCAAACTCATCGTGGCCACAAACAGCGCACAACATGCAGGCCTTGACCGCATCGCCGCGCGTGCACAAGCCAATGGTGTCGGCGATGTGCAGCACTTGACTGGCGCGCAGGCGCAAGCGATGGAGCCGCAACTGCATTGCACTGCGGCGCTATTTTCACCGTCAACCGGCATCATCGACAGCCACGGGCTGATGACACAGCTATTGGCGGATGCCGAGGCAGCAGGCGCATCGATTGCCTTTCAAAGCGAAATCGTCGCTGCCCGCGTTGGTAGCGGGGAACTTGTTCTGGACGTGGTGACCCGCGATGGCGAGGCCGTGAGCCTCTTGGCCAGCCTGGTCATCAACGCGGCAGGATTGGCGGCACCGCGCATTGCGCGCCACTTCAAGGGATTGCCGGAGCGCTTTGTCCCGACAGCTTTTTACTCCAAGGGGAATTATTTTTCGCTTGCCGCCAAAGCGCCCTTTTCGACGCTGATCTATCCGCTGCCGGAAGCCGGTGGTCTGGGCGTGCACCTGACGCTCGACATGGCAGGCCAGGCACGCTTCGGACCGGATGTCGAATGGCTGGCTATTGCCGACGACAGGGAGATTGATTTTTCAGTCGACAGTCATCGTGCCGACGGGTTTTATGACTCGATCCGGCATTACTGGCCGGCCTTGGCGGATGGCGCGCTGCAGCCAAGTTATGCCGGCGTACGCCCGAAACTGACGGACGGAAAAGACGACGTGGACTTTTGCATTCAAGGTCCGGCGACGCACGGCATTCCCGGCTTGATCAATCTGTTCGGCATCGAGTCGCCCGGACTGACCGCATCGCTGGCGATAGCCTCGCACGTGTGCGATCTGGCTGGCGTGGTCGATATCGGTCCGGCAAGGGAAGGCAGCAGACGGGAGGTAAAATAGCTGCCCGCGCAAACAGGCCGACCGGCTCCATGCACAGACCAGGGGAAAGCCATCACTTCGACGATTCACACCACGCAAGTTCTCATTGCCGGCGGCGGGCTGGCCGGCATGGCGGCGGCCCTGCGGCTGGAGCAGGCCGGTATTGCGTACTTGTTGCTCGAAGCCCAGGAGCGCTTGGGCGGGCGCATTTTTTCGCAGCCGGTGGCAGCCGATGACGGATCCGGTGTCGATCTGGGACCGACCTGGTTCTGGCCGCATCAGCAGCGCATGCGACGGCTATGCGCCGAACTGAGATGCAAGGTCTTTGAACAGCATGTCGCAGGTGATGTGCTGTACCAGCAGGGCAGCGCACAGCCGGTGCAACGCAGCGATGCCGGACAAGGCATGCTGTCGTACCGGGTCGAAGGCGGGACGCAGTCGCTGATTGCGGCGCTCGCAGCGCGACTCGATCCGGCCGGCGTGCAGCGCAGCTGCCCGATCACGAATATCGCCCCTGGCGAGGACGGCTGGAGTGTCAGCGCAACCGCCGCCGATGGCAGCGAACCACGGCAGTTCCGGGCCCAGCATCTGGTGCTGGCCGCGCCACCCCGCAAGTTACTGCAGATTGCCGGCCTGTCGTCGTGCCTGCCGGCAGGCTTGTCCACTGCGCTGGCGGCGACGCCGACCTGGATGGCAGCGCAGGCCAAGTTCGTGGCGGTCTATCCGGCACCGTTCTGGCGACAGGCTGGCTTGTCCGGACAAGCCTTCAGCCGGGTCGGCCCGATGGTCGAAATCCATGACGCGTCGGCCACCACCGACACCGGCTTCGCCCTGTTCGGTTTTATCGGCGTGCCCGCCGGCGTGCGCAGCCGGCATGCCGCCGGGGTGCTGCAGGATGCCTGCCTGCGCCAGCTGGTCAGTCTATTCGGCGCACAGGCGGCGACACCGGAGGTGTCCTACCTGAAAGACTGGGCGCAGGATGCGTGGATCGTCAGCGAGCAGGATATCGACGAATCGCCGCGTCATCCCGAGCTCGACCTGTCGCGCTGGCTGCCGCAGTTGCGGCGCATGCAGCTGCATCTGGTGGGCAGTGAAGTCGCGCCGCAAGAAGGTGGCTACCTTGAGGGGGCGCTGGGTTCGGTCGAGGTGCTCATGCGTAGCCCGGAGCTGTTTTCCTGACGATGCACCCTACGGCTGATGCACGTTAAGTTGATGCATAGGCCGGTTGTGCCCACGCGTGCAAACCGCAAACGCCCGCCAATTCCAACCGCTTGCCGGTGGCTTCGCGTGGGCGCGATACACCCGGGCGCGGCGATGTCGCGTGCAAGCTGGCACGTCCCATGCTGTAACGCATCCACAAGGCCAGGGATGAGCAGACCGGCTCTTCCGCCTCATGGAAAGATGTCCCGACATGGATGCACTGCTACAGGATTGGCGCACCCGTGCGCTGCAAGTGGAACAGGAAGCCGGGCGTGCCGTCATCGGCCAGCCGGAGACTCTGCGACTGATCAACGTGGCGCTGTTTGCGCGCGGGCATGTGCTGCTCGAAGGCGATGTCGGGGTCGGCAAGACCACGGTACTGCGGGCTTTTTCGCGGGCCATTGGTGGTGCGTTCGAGCGCGTCGAAGGCACCGTCGACCTGATGCCGGGCGACCTGATTTATCACACCTTCGTCGATGCCGAAGGCCGGCCGCGTATCGAGCCGGGCCCCCTGCTGCGGCAGGGCGAAGCGTTGACTACCTTCTTTTTCAATGAGATCAACCGCGCCCGTCCGCAAGTGCAATCGCTGCTGTTGCGGGCCATGGCGGAACGTTCGGTGTCGGCCTTCAACCGCGAATACCGCTTTCCGCACATGACGGTATTCGCCGACCGCAACCGCATCGAGCGCGAAGAAACCTTCGAGCTGGCCTCGGCGGCGCGCGACCGCTTCATGTTCGAGTTGCGCATGCTCACGCCGGTCGATCGCGAAGTACGCCGAGCGCTGGCGCTGGATCCCGCCTATCACGATGCCGACCTGCTGCTCGAGCAGGTTGCGCCGGCGATCCTGCCGTGGCAGGAACTCAACCTGATCGCCGCGGCCATCCAAACCGGTGTCACGGCCAGCCCGGCACTGCAGGACTACGTGCTCGACCTCTGGCAGGCCACCCACACGCCACAGCAATTCGGCCTAGCCATCGATGGCGTCGACATGCAGCGACTGGTGCTGGCCGGTGCCAGCCCGCGTGGCATCAGCAGCCTGCTGCGGGCGGCACGGGTAGTGGCCTGGCTCGATGAACGCACGTACCTGATCCCCGAAGATATCGCCGCAGTCCTGCCTGCCGCGCTGGGGCACCGGATCTTTTTTACGCCGGTCTACGAGATCCGGCATGCCGCGATTGCCGATGCCTTCGTTGCGCAATTGATGGCGCGGATTGCTGCGCCATGAGCGCCGGCGCGCACGATCCGGCCCCGCCTGCAATCGACGAGATCACCTTCCATTACCGCGTCGATGGTCGCGCCGGCGGCCGTCGTCCGGGCGCGCACGCCGGTCGCACCGGCGGCACCGGTAATGTCTTCCTTGACCATGCGCGGCTGTTCGACCATCCCGATCCGCGCCGGCTGGATTTGCGGGCCTCGCTGCGCGCCGGTGCCGGCGAATGGCTGGTGCGCACCTACCGGCAACGCGCTGCCATCACGCTGCTGGCGGTGGTCGACGTGTCGGCATCGATGGCTTGCGGAGCGCCGCGCAAGCGCGATGTCGCGGCTGATTTTGTCACGGCGATGGGCGACAGTGCATTCAGTGCCGGCGACACCGCAGGCCTGCTGGCCTTCGATGGCGAAACCCGTGACGACCTGTTCCAGCCGCCTCGACATAGCCGTGTAATCGGCCAAGCCATGGGCGCGCAACTGCGTGCCGCCCAGCCTGGCAGCACAGCGGGTTACGGCGCACTGGCAACGCTGCAGCCACTGGCCGGGCGCGAGGCAATGGTGTTTCTGGTCTCTGATTTTCATTGGCCGTTGGAACAGGTTGCCGCAGCGCTGGACCTGCTGGGGCGGGCATGGGTGGTGCCGCTGGTGCTGTGGGGTGAGCAGGAAATGCAGCCACCGCCAGGGCAAAATTTTGTCCGATTGCGCGACGCCGAAAGTGGCCGCTTGCGCTCGCTCTGGCTAACGCCACGGCTGCGTCGCCAGTGGCAGGAACACCTGGCCGAACGCCGTCGCCAGCTTGACGCGGTGTTTGCCGCGCGCCAGATCCGCCCGCTGTACCTGAGCGGTCAATACGATCCGGCGCGGCTGTCGCAGTACTTCCTGGATGGCCAGCGATGAGCCGGCTGCTGTTGATATTGCTGTTGTCGGCGAGCTGCCACGCTAGCGCGACGGTGCCACTCGTGCGTGCCGAACTGTCGCGCAATTACGGCCTGGTCATCGGTGACCTGCTACAGCAGCGCATTGCGCTCGGCACGCCGGCGACGCCGCTGGTGCTGAGCGGATTGCCACCCGGCGGACGCATCGGTAACTCGCTGTGGCGACGCAGCGCGATGGTCGACATCGACGCCGCCGGTCAGCACTGGCTGCAACTGGATTACCAGATCATCAATACGCCGCAAACGCTCACTGTTTGGAGCCTGCCCGCCCTGACGCTGACCGCTGGCACCGACAGGCTGGCCGTGGCAGGCATGCCGTTTTCGATTGCGCCGTTCACGCCATTGCAAGCGTTGAATGCCGTGGCGCTGCCGGCGCTACAACCGGACCAGGCACCGGCACCGGTGGCCCTGGCCCCGATCACGCTGCGCATCCAACTGGCGGCAAGCGCTTTACTGGCGACGCTGCTGGTATGGGGCAGCATGGCCGGCTGGCGGTATCTGCGGCGTGGCCGGCATCTGCCCTTCGCGCGCGCCATGCGTGACTTGCAGGCGCTGCACACGCACGCCGACACGAGCGATCCGCTGGCGGCACAACGCCGGCTACACCATGCGCTCAACGATGCTGCCGGTGAAGTCGTGCGCCCGGCGACCCTCGCCCGCCTGCTGGCAAGTTCGCCGTATCTGTTGTCCGAAAAAAAGGCATTGGCGGATTTTCTGGACCAGTCGCAAGCCGTGTTTTTCGGCAGCCGGCCGGTACCCGATGCGACCACCGTCACCGCACTGGCGCGCCGCCTGCGGCGGCTTGAACAGCGCCACGCCGCATGAGCGGCCTCGCCTTGACGGAGCTGATCGTCGCGCAGCCGTGGTGGCTGTCGGGACTGCTACTGGCCGCCTTGCCGCTGTGCCGGCAGCGCGATGACGAACAGGTCTTCGGCTGGACCGGCTGGTTGCCACCGGATCCATTGGGATTGTGGCGCGCCCGCCTGGAAATCGCGCTCGGCATGCTGGCCATCGTGGCCACCGTGCTCGGTCTGGCCGGCCTCGTCTCGCCCGCCACCACCATCGAAAAAACCGGCAGCGGCGCCGAGATCCTGGTGCTGCTCGACCGCAGTGCCAGCATGGATGCCGCCCTGCAAGAGAAGGGCGCAAAGACGCCGCTGACCGATAAATATGCCGAGCCCAAAAAGCGCAAGATTGCCCGCACCGCGCTGGCCGGGTTTGCCGCCGGCCGGCCGCACGATGCCATCGGCCTGATGATGTTCAGCGAAAACCAGTTTCAGGTGATGCCGTTCAACATGCGCCCCGACATGATCCAGGCTGCGATCCAGGCCGGTGGCGTCGGTTCGGGATTGGGCAATACCGATGTCGGTAGCGCGATGCTGGCGGCACTGCGCACTTTTGATGACCGGCCCGACAGCGGCAGCCGGATCATCATGCTGGTGTCGGATGGCGGCGCGCAGATTGCACCGGCGGTGCGGCTGCAGATCGCCGATGGTCTCAAGCGCAATCGCATCGCGCTGTACTGGATCTATTTGCGCTCGTACAACCAGCCGGCGCTGGCCGATAGCGACAGCGCCGAATTCGATGGCGTGGTCGAGGTGGCGATGCACCGTTACTTCCGTTCCTTGTCGACACCGTATCGCGCTTTCGAAGCCGAGGACCAGGCCTCGATGCAGCGCGCCATCGAAGCCGTAGGCCGCCAGCAAATGCTGCCGATCACCTATCAGTTGCCAGTGCCGCAGGTCGACCGGGCCGCGCTGTGCTACCTGATCGCCGCCCTCGCCTGCGCGGTGTTATGGCTACTGCGACGCAGCACCCGCTCCGGAGTTCCGACATGAAATCACGCACACTCCACATCACGGGCAGCGCGCTGGCCGGCGTCTTTCTGGTGGCCCTCGGGATGGCTCTGGCAGAGCGGCATGCCGCACTGGCATTGAACCGCGATCTGCTTGCGCCACCTGCGATTGCTGCTGCCATCGAAGATCCACGTATCAGCGCCGCGCGCGGTGTGCGACTGGCCGGCACCGGCGACGCCGACGACGCCAGGCAGAACCTGCAGCTAGCCATGCAGTCCGGCGATGCACGGGTCAGCAATCAGGCACGCTTCAACCTTGGCAACCTGGCGCTGCGTCAGGCCATCGCCATGGGCAGCGACGACGAAAAACGCCCGGGCCTGCTGGCGCTGGCGAAGCAGCACTATCGCGAGGTCTTGCTCCGCGAGCCGCAACAGTGGGCCGCGCGCCATAACCTCGAACGGGCGCTCTGGCTGGCCCCGGAAGAAGCGATAGCGGCCACCGTCGACGGCATCAATACATCAAAAGAACTGGAAGGCTCGACGAACAACAACGACACGAACGATGGCAGGGAAGGCGCCGCCACGACCATGCAACCCGAAAGCGGGGGCCTGCCGTGAAACTGCCCGCGCTACGACTTGCGTGGCGCGACCGGCTTCTGCTGGGCGCGGCCGTGCTGCTGGTCGTCGCCAGTGTCCTGCCGCCTATTCCACTGGCACGTACGGTGGTCAATCATCTGGTGGTGTTCGATATTACGCAGAGCATGTATGTGACCGACCAGCTGCGCGATGGTCGCGCCGTCAGCCGGCTTGACGCTGCCCGCGAGGCGCTGGTGCAGGCGCTGGCACAACTGCCTTGCGGATCGCAAATCGGGCTGGGGATTTTTTCCAGCCGGCGCACCTTGCTGTTGCTGGCACCGCTGGAAGTGTGCAGCAACCGGAGCGGGCTGACGCAAGCGGTCCGCCAGATCGATGCACGCATGGCATGGGAAGACGCCAGCGTCATCGCACGCGGCGTCACCAGCGCCACCGATGTGGCCTTCGAATTGCCGCAACATCCATCGCTCATCTTCATGACCGATGGTCAGGAGTCGCCGCCGATGGCAAGCATTCCCGACTTCGACCGGCCCGAAGGACGCATCGCCGGCATGCTGGTAGGCGTAGGCGGCGACGTGGCGCAACCGATTCCGCGCCTCGACAGGCAGGCCCGACAGGTGGGCTGGTGGTCGGCCAGCGACGTGGTGCAGCGGCGAGGGGCGGTCAAGAGCCAGGAACATTTATCAGTGCTGCATGCCGGTTATTTGCAGGCATTGGCACAAGCCAGCGGCTTGCACTACGGGCGACTCGATAGCGACGCCGCGCTGCTGCGGATGCTGACCGATCAGCGCTTTGATCGCGCGCTGGTGGTGGCGACCGATGTGCGCTGGCTGCCCGCCGCGTTGGCGGCATTACTGCTGGCCGGCGGGTTCCTGCCCGCGCCGCGATGGATCGCGCGCTGGCGACTGCGCAGAAACCGGCACACCTTGTAGCGCTGCTGTGTCAGTTACGGACGACCTGTCCGCAGTATTGCGGGCCGCATCGGCAGTGGCATTGATCTTGCGAAGGAGATGTTTTCTGAACCGGAAAACACCATGACCTGTTTATCGCCACGCCTTGCTTCTTGCACCCTGCTCCTGCTGGTGATTGCTGCGCCGATGACGGCGCAGGCACACGATTTTCCGACCTCGTCGCGGGTCGAGTACGTGTTCGAATGCATGAAAAATCACGATAGCAAATACGAGTATCTGTACAAGTGCTCCTGCGCGATCGACACCATTGCGAAGCAGTTGCCGTTCGATGATTACGCCGAGCTGTCCACCGCAAAACGCCATCAGGGGCTGGGCGGCGAGCGCGGTGCCGAATTCCGTGACCCTACCCTCGTCAAGGAAATGGTCAGGAAATACCGGCAGGTGGAACAGGTCGCGGCCGATGCCTGCTTCATCAAATAAGGTGTGCAGCAGGCCAGCGCTTGCTGTCTGGCATTGCCCGCCATCGCGGAACACATCGCCCTGCCCTTGTTCAGCAAACAGCACACCTGCCAACCGTCGCGACCAATGCGCTGCCCGCCATCGCCAACTGGCATGGTAAGTGCTGAAGCTTGCAGACGACACCTTGTCGATTACGGAAATCTTTGGAGAGTTTTCCGCACATTCAGAAAGGCATACCGCATCACCGCAGCACGACGGTCATCACAATAATTCATGGAGGTAGACATGTCTTCGAAGGTAATCCTGAAACACCTGCTGGTCATCGCAGGCACCCTGGCAGTGAGCAATTCTGCACTCGCCGACGAACAACTCAACAAGGCCATGGCCAGTCCGAAAAACTGGGCGACCCAAGCCGGCGACAACGCCAACCGTCGTTACAGCGAGCTCAACCAGATCACCAGTGCCAACGTCAAGGAGTTGCAAGTGGCGTGGACGTTTTCGACCGGCGTGTTGCGCGGGCATGAAGGCGGACCGCTGGTCATCGGCGACACTATGTATGTCCACAGCCCATTCCCGAACAAGGTGTATGCGATCAACCTCGAAGACCAGAGCATGCGCTGGAAATACGAGCCGCGGCAGGACGCCGGGGTGATTCCGGTCATGTGCTGTGACACCGTCAATCGCGGCGTGGCGTATGGCGATGGCAAGATCATCCTGCAACAGGCCGACACCACGATGGTGGCGCTTGATGCAAAGACCGGCAAGGAAGTCTGGAAGGTCAAGGTCGGCAATCCGAAGGTCGGCGAATCCAATACCAATGCACCGCACATCTTCAAGAACATGGTCATCACCGGCATTAGCGGCGGCGAGTTCGGCGTGCGCGGCCGGCTCACCGCGCATGACCTGAAGACCGGCAAGCAACTGTGGAAAGCCTATAGCGTCGGACCTGACGCCGACATGCTGATGGATCCGGCCAAGACCATGACCTGGACCAACGGCAAGATGGCACCGGTAGGCAAGGATTCCTCGCTCAAGACCTGGTCCGGCGATCAATGGAAAATCGGCGGCGGCACGACCTGGGGCTGGTACAGCTACGACGCGGCCACCAATCTGCTGTACTACGGCACCGGCAATCCGTCGACCTGGAATCCCTCGCAGCGACCCGGCGACAACAAGTGGGCGATGACGATTTTTGCGCGCGACCTCGATACCGGCAAAGCCAAGTGGGTCTATCAAATGACACCGCATGACGAATGGGATTATGACGGCGTTAATGAAATGATCCTGGCCGACATCAAGGTCGCCGGCAAGCCACGCAAGACGCTGGTGCATCTGGACCGTAACGGCTTCGGCTACACGCTGGACCGCGTCACCGGCGAATTGCTGGTCGCCGAAAAGTTTGATCCCAAGGTCAACTGGGCCACCCACATCGACATGAAAACCGGCCGTCCCGCCGTCGTCGCCAAGTACAGCACCAGCCAGGGCGGTGAAGACGTCAACATCAAGGGTATCTGTCCGGCTGCACTGGGCAGCAAGGATCAGCAGCCTGCCGCGTTCTCGCCGAAGACCGGATTGTTCTACGTGCCGACCAACCATGTCTGCATGGACTATGAACCGTACAAGGTCGACTTCACTGCCGGCCAGCCGTATGTGGGTGCCACCGTCTCGATGTATCCGACGCCCGATAGCCATGGCGGCATGGGTAATTTCATTGCCTGGGATGCCGGTACCGGAAAAATTGTCTGGTCAAAGCCGGAGAAATTTTCGGTCTGGAGCGGCGCACTGGCCACTGCCGGTGACGTGAATTTCTACGGCACGCTGGAAGGCTTCATCAAGGCCGTCGATAACAATGGCAAGGAACTGTGGAAGTTCAAGACGCCATCCGGCATCGTCGGCAACGTCAACACCTGGGAATACAAGGGCAAGCAGTACATCGGCGTACTGTCGGGTATCGGTGGCTGGGCAGGGATCGGCATGGCAGCCGGTCTGACCAAACCCAACGAAGGCCTGGGTGCCGTCGGCGGCTACAAGGAACTGTCGAATTACACCGAGCTCGGTGGTGTCCTGACCGTGTTTGCCATCCCCGGCAATGTCACGGTGGCGTCGGCAAAGTAGTCCGTCGTTGTTCATCGCCACAACGCCGGCCGGATCGATCCTGATCCGGTCCGGCGTGTCACTTTCAAGGAGAATTCATGGCCCTGCCCATCACACTACGAAGCACACTATTGACGGCTGGCCTGGCTCTTACCGTTTTCTGTCACCAGAATGCGCTGGGCACAACGACTGCGCCCGACAAGGCCGCAAGCACCAAACTCTATACCGTTGTCGACAAGAACAAGGTCGACCCGAACACCCTGATCGGCTGGAAAGTCTGGCGCGCCCAATCCTGCAGCCGCTGCCACGGCGCCGCCCAGGAAGGACTGGTCGGACCATCGCTGATCGACAGCATGAAGGTGCTGACCAAAGAGCAGTTCGTGACGACACTGAAAAAAGGCCGCATTGAAAAAGGCATGCCCAATTTCGGTGGCGTGCCTTTTGTGGCCGACCATCTCGATGAGCTGTACGCGTATCTGAAGGGACGTTCCGAAGGCGATATTGCTGCCGGTCGCCTCCAGGTCATCGTGAAATAAACCAGGCCGACGCCGGTGACCGCATCACTGAAGTGAGTCTTAATTTCTGCATAAAGGAGTCGCCCCATGGTCCCAGTTACCCGCCCTAGAAACGTGCCGCTCCGCCGCATGGCCATCAGCCTGTGTGCCGGCTTGCTGGCACTGTCGGCACCCGCGAAGGCACAGGATGGCGCAAGTGCACAAAAAATACTGCGGGTCTGCCAGGACCCCAACAATTTGCCGATGTCGGACCGGCAGGATCGCGGCTATGAAAACAAGATCGCCGAGCTGTTTGCCGGCAAGCTCGGCTGGAAGCTCGAACATAGCTGGTACCCGCAGCGCATGGGCTTTATCCGCAATAGCCTGAAAGCAAAGATTGATGGTACCGACACCTTCAAGTGCGACGTCGTCACCGGCGTGTCGACCGATTTCGAAATGGGACTGGTGACGCAACCCTACCTGGCATCGACCTATGCGATGGCCTTTATCAAAGGCAAGGGACTCGATGCCATCAAGACGCCCGCTGACTTGCTGGCGCTGCCAAGAGCGGTCCGTGACAAGCTGAAGATCGGTATTTTTGCGCGCTCTCCTGCCTCGGACTGGTTGCTGAAAAACGGCCTGATCGCGCAGATGGTGTCGTACTCGCCGCAGACCGGCGATCCGGATCAATACCCGGGCCAGCTGATTGACCGCGACCTCGCCAACGGCACCGTCGATGTGGCCATTGCATGGGGGCCTATCGTCGGGTATTTCGCCAGACAGGCCACGGGCGCGCCTATTACGGTCGTGCCCTTCAAGCCGAGTGAGGACGGCATCCGCTACGGCTTCAGTATTGCGATGGGCGTGCGTTACGGCGATAACAAGCTGCGCGACCAGCTCAATGCCTTGATCGCCTCCAGCCAGCCCGAGATCGCCCAAATTTTCAGGGACTACGGCGTACCGGTGACTGCACTGCCCGCACCGATAGCGGTAGTAGCGGCCCCCTCCTGAGCCGGAACGCCGCCTTCACATTCATCACCGCCAGGGAGACTCACGATGCCACTTTCACCGACACTGCGCGCAGGCCTCATCCTGCTGGCAAGCTCCGCATTGATGGCAACGGGTGCCAGTGCCGGCCTTGCGCAGGAGATCTCGCAACCCGAAAAAATCCTGTTCCAAAGCAAGCACTTCGGCAGCATTAAAAAGCCCACCCGGATTGCGTATGCCTATCACCAGGAAAGCGCCGCACCGGATACCTTCGACGATGCCGTAACGCTCACCGTTACCCATCCCAATGCCGACGGTACGGCCTCCGTGGCCGCGCAATTTCTGACGGGCAGCCATGCGATTCCGATCGCACCGATAGATCATGCGCAAGGCAATCCGGCCATCCTCGGTTTCCTGGAGCGTGACATCGCCGAAATGAAGCGCCTGACCGGCGGCTCGACGAACTATTTCCGCAAGCGACTCCGGCTTGCGCTGGCGGCTCCCGATGCCGCCATCAAGACCATTACCGTCAATTACGCCGGACGTTCCGTTGCCGCGCAGCAGATTACGGTGCATCCGTATGTCGACGACCCGCTCAAGGACCGCTTCCTGCAATTTGCCGGCAAGGGCTATGTGTTTGTCATCAGCGATGCCGTGCCGGGGACCGTTTTTCAGGTCTATACGACCTTGCCCACGGATCAATCTGCTGCTGCGATTGCCACCACGATGACGATCGTCCGGTCAGATCCGGTACCAAAGAAAAATACCGGACCCGGGACATAAGCAGCCATCCGGCGGCGGCAATGCAAGCTGGCCCACCGCGGGAACCTGCAGTTGATTGCCTATAAATTCAGCACTCACAATTGGACGCTATTGTGAAAATTTTTATATGTGAACACGCTTGTCAGCCCATGTCTTCTGACCTTACCCGGTCGTCATCGTCCGATTTTCGCGGCGACATGCTGTTGACTGCCCTGCTGGCCGACCTGTCGCGTATCGATGACTTGTCGGTTACCGTGTTGCGCCTGTCCAGCCAGGGTTTGCACAACCTGCCTGATAACGTGAGCGTGGTCATGAGCGGGAGCGACGACTGCGCCGCGGCGCTCGTGCAATGTATCGCCGATGCCGATGCCGTGTGGCCGCTGGCACCGGAATCAGATGGGCTGCTCGAATCGATTTCCAGAATGGCGCTGCAGAACGGCAAGCTGCTGATCGGCAGTTCTCCTGATGCCGTGCATCTGGCCGGCAGCAAATACCTGACATCGCAAGTGCTGCGCGGTGCCGGCATCACGACGGTGGCGACGTATTTTTCAACGGACACGCTGCCGCCCAATGCACAGGCGTGGATTGTCAAACCGGATGACGGCGCCGGTTGCTCGGATACCCATCTGTTTTCGCATGCGGCTCTGGCCAGGCAATGGATTGCCGCCAGGCCGGCATGCGCCGTGGTGCTGCAACCGTATGTGGCCGGTCGGCCTTGCAGCTTGTCATTGCTGTGCGGCAGCAGCGAGCTCTTCCTGCTCGGCTGCAGCGAGCAGCGCATCGCGGCGGCGGATCACCGGATTCATTACCTGGGCAGCACCGTCAACAGCATCAGCGACACCGATGGCCAACTGGAACGGCTGGCACGCCGGGTCGTGGCGGCCATTCCCGGCCTATGGGGCTATGTCGGCATCGACATCATTTTGACCGAGCAAGGCCCGGTCGTGCTGGCCGTTAATCCGCGCATGACCATGTGTCACGCCGGCTTGCATGACTCCATCGGTGCCAATCCCGCCGGCATGCTGGTCGAGATACTGCGCAGCGGTCGCTGCAGCGAACCACGCCGCCAGAAAAACCGGCAAGTCAGTATCGATGTCGATGGCGGTCTGCCGCGCCACTGAGGCGGGCCCGGCCGCCGGCGCCATCAATAGGTGTCGCGCGCGGCAATTGTGATGTCCAGCCGGCCCAGCTTGCGATACAGCGTGTTGCGACTGAGATTGAGCTGGCGCGCGACTTTGCTGAGGTTCCAGCGCGACAGTTTCAATTGCCGGATCAGGGCGTCGCGCTCGGCCAGCTCGAGCGGATTGAGCAAGGCCAGCGGTCCCGGGGCGAGTTCCGGCAGTACTACGGCGATGTCCTCCTTCGCGCTGCCGGCAGGCACAAAAAAATCCGGCGGCAGGCAATCAAGGTGCAGTGCATCGCCATCCCGCAAGGCCACCATGGTGCGCAGGACATTGCGTAATTGACGGATATTGCCGGGCCAGGGATGACGATCCAGCGCCGCCATCAGCGGGTCGTCTATCGTCACGAGGGCGTCGTCCGGCATTTCCTGTTGCAGCACGAAGCGGATCAATTCCTGCCGGTCGCCGCGTTCGCGCAGCGGTGGCAAGGTCAGGGTCAGTCCCTGGATCCGGTAGTACAGATCTTCGCGGAATTCCCCGCTGGCGATCTTGGCCGGCAAATCACAATGGGTCGCACTGATGAGCCGGATGTCGAGCTTGATCGCGGTTTCGCTGCCGAGCGGGACGACCTCGCGCTCTTCCAGCACACGCAGCAATCTGGCTTGCAGCGCCATGGGCATGTCGCCGATTTCATCGAGGAACAAGGTGCCGCCGTTGGCCTGGAATAGTTTGCCGCGCTGGCCGTCTTTGCTCGCGCCGGTAAATGCACCGGACTTGTAACCGAACAGTTCGCTTTCGATCAGTGACTCGGGGATAGACGCGCAATTGATCGCGACATAGGGCTGGTGCGCCCGCTTGCTCGACAAATGGATGCCCTTGGCAAAGAGCTCCTTGCCGGTGCCGGTTTCACCGTACAACAGGATGGCCACGTCGCGTTCGATGATGCGCAGCGCAGTGCGGATATTGTGTTCCATCACCGCATCCGGACCGCACTGCAGGCGTTCCAGCGGCGCGCGGGATTTGGCACCGACCTCGCCCATGGTGACCGGCGCTGCCGCGCCGCCAAAAGTTTGCAGGACCGGATTTTCAGCGCTGGCACCGGCCAGCGCACAGGCAAAAAAGCGCCGTCCGTGGCGCGCATCGAAGACGACAGCCGGGGTCGGTCCGTGCTTGATGCTCGCGCGCAGCAAGGACTCGAATGACACATTAAAAAAAGCATCCAGCGCTTGGCCGACGATATCCTCAGGGGCGATGCCCAGTTGCGCCAGCGCATTACGGCTGGCCCCGAGCACGCGACAATCGGCATCGACCGCGATGAGGCCTTTGCTGAGCGTTGCCACAAACTCCGGCCGGGGATGGAAAACGAACAGCCGCGCGCCCGCGAATTCGGTCATGAAAATCCTGTTTTCAATTTCCTGCACCGACATTTTTACCAGCTCGAGCACGTGGCGCGGTGCCCGGTGTACTTCCCCCGAGGCATCCAGCACCGCCAGCAACTGGCCACGCCAGTCGAGGATAGGCGCGCCGGCGCACGTCAGGCCGGTATTGCGATACAGAAAATGGTCACCCTGATGAATCATGATGGGCCGCTGTTCCTGCAGGCAGGTTCCCATGCCGTTGGTCCCCTGAAAACGCTCGGACCAGACAGCACCGGCGACCAGGCCGGATCGGGAGGCCGCATGGGTGAACCCCGGATCGCCGAAATAGTTCAGCAGCACGCCGTCGCCATCGGTGAGCATGATCGCGTAATCCGACTTGGCGATTTGCTGGAACAGGTTGGTCATTTCGCTACGGGCGGCGCGTAGCACCACCGATGACGTCTCCTGCCGCGCAAGCAGTTCCTGACGTTCCACCACATACAGCTCGCGTGCCAATGCCGGGTCGAGCTGGTAGTCGTTGGAACAGCGTATCCATGAATCGGTAATGTGACCCGGCACGTGCGCCGACGGCGATAACGGCGAGCGGACGACGCCGCGTATGCGAGTGCAATGACTGTGCACGCTGATCATGCTGTCTCCTTGCCCGGCATGCCGTCTTGCCGGGAATGGTTGGTGTGTTCCGGACTGGAACGTGACCTCTGGCGGGTCGGTTGGCCATCGTGGCTCGGTTATTGCTGACTATTGCTGACTATTGCTGATGCAGACGCTATCCATGTCAGCTCGTCGTGACTTGTGACAAAAAAGCGATTGCTTCTAATGATAGGAAAGAACCTACCGGCCAGAATACACCGAATACACAGCAGTACCTAAATTGACGCCGACGAATTATCAGCAACCGTCATTGCACGCCGGCGCAGATCGCACTTAACCAGGAGGAATGACCCATGGATGTTCGCGCAGCAGTAGCCACCAAAGCAGGTGCCCCGCTCACCATTGAAACCGTACAACTGGACGGTCCCCGCGCCGGGGAAGTCCTGGTCGAGATCAAGGCCTCCGGCGTGTGTCATACCGATCTGTTCACGCTCTCGGGCGATGATCCCGAAGGTCTTTTTCCGGCCATCCTGGGCCACGAAGGTGCCGGCGTGGTCATCGAAGTCGGCGCGGGAGTGCGCTCGCTCAAGCCGGGCGACCATGTGATTCCGCTGTACACGCCGGAGTGTCGCGAGTGCGAATATTGCCTCTCGCGCAAAACTAATCTGTGCCAGGCGATCCGCTCCACGCAAGGCCGTGGCGTGATGCCGGATGGCACCAGCCGCTTCCGCCACAACGGCAAGGAAGTGTTCCATTACATGGGCACCTCGACCTTTGCGAACTACACCGTTGTACCGGAAATCGCACTAGCCAAAATCCGCGAGGACGCGCCCTTCGAAAAAATTTGCTATGTCGGTTGCGGTGTGACCACCGGCATCGGTGCTGTGATCTATACCGCCAAGGTACAACCGGGCGAGAACGTGATCGTTTTCGGTCTGGGCGGGATCGGGCTCAATGTGGTCCAGGGAGCGCGGCTGGCAGGTGCCAACATGATCATTGGCGTGGACATCAATCCGGAGCGCGAAGCGCTGGCCAGAAAATTCGGACTGACCCACTTCGTCAATCCGAAAGTCGTCGAAGGCGACATCGTGCCGTATCTGGTGAGCCTGACCAAAGGCGGTGCCGACCACAGCTTCGAATGCATCGGCAATGTCACGCTGATGCGGCAGGCGCTGGAGTGCTGCCATAAAGGCTGGGGCAAATGCACCATCATCGGCGTGGCCGGTGCCGGCCAGGAAATCTCGACCCGGCCGTTCCAGTTGGTGACCGGCCGGGTCTGGCAAGGCTCGGCCTTCGGCGGCGCGCGCGGCCGCACCGATGTACCGAAGATCGTCGACTGGTACATGGACGGCAAGATCAACATCGACGACCTGATTACCCACGTCATGCCGATCGAAAAGATCAACCATGCGTTTGACCTGATGAAGGCCGGCACCTCGATCCGTTCGGTGGTGACGTTCTGAGGATCGTGTGCTGTTACCTGCTCCATTGTTGACCAGCTTGTTGCGCAGGTCGCTTCACTATCGGTACTACCAGTCCTTGCGTATCAGGCCTATCCGCAGCGGCCAAGGCTGCCGGAAATAGGCGCGGTTTTTGCTGCGTTGATAGGGCAAGGAAATTACTCAAGTTCAACAACGGGTTTGGCTAAGGCTGCTGATGCAGCGCTATCCGGCCCCCTTTTCAGGAGAACTATATGACTGTTCACATCCACCCCGCCGTCGACAACGGCGTCAAGCCGGCACTGGCAGGATTTTCCGGCGGCACCTTGCTGTGCGACTGCGCCGATCACAAGGTTGAAGTCACCATCACCTCGCAGACCGTCCACAATCACGTCTGCGGTTGCTCGAAATGCTGGAAGCCGGCCGGCGCGCTGTTTTCGCAAATTGCCGTGGTCTCGAAAGACGCCGTCAGCATCACGGCCAATGGCGACAAGCTGAAGATCGTCGATGCGACGGCTGCCATTCAGCGGCATGCCTGCACCGCCTGTGGCGTGCACATGCTGGGCCGTATCGAACATACCGGCCATCCTTTTTTTGGGCTTGATTTTGTCCACACCGAACGGTCACCGCAAAGCGGCTGGGCACCGGCTGGCTTTGCGGCCTTCGTCTCATCGATCCTGGAAGCCGGTGCGCCTGCCGACCAGATGGGTGCCGTGCGGGCGCGCCTGGTCGAACTGGGCCTGCCGCCCTACGATTGCCTGTCGCCGCCGTTGATGGATGCCATCGCCTCGCACATCGCCAAGTCGCGGTAAATGCAGTGCCGGCTGCGGGTAGTCGCCATCAGCGCCCACCGTGTCAGCAGAGCTGTCGCCACCTGACTGCAGCCGGAGGTTGACCGCCAACCCGACCGCCACCCGCGCATCCTGAGCTTATCGAAGGCGCGAGCTCAGGACGAACGGTGTGGGGGACACGGCCAGCAATGGTTTGTATCTTCCTAGTCACCAACGCTGTCGGACGGATACTGCAAGGTCCCGCGAAACAGGTTGTGCATCGGCATCTTCATGTTGATGCCCCGGGGCGAAATGGGCCGCTCGAACCACTTTTGATAGAGCGCCTGCAGTTGGCCGTCATGGATAAGACGTGCCATCTCAAGGTCGACCACACGCTTGAAGGCAGGATCATCTTTGCGCAGCATGATGGCGTACGGCTCGGCGGACAGCGAAGCTCCCGTCACCGTAAATTTTTCCGGTGTGCGGGCGCTGGCGCGCAAACCGAACAGCAGCGCGTCATCCATCGGAAACGCCTCTGCGGTGCCCGCCTCCAGTAGCGCGAATGATGCAGCGTGATCCGTTCCTTCGACGATTTTCAGGTCCAGTGCACGGACCTTGTCGCGATCCGTCAGTAACTTGATGGTGGTGGTGCCCTTGGTCGTCACGACGGTCTTGCCACGCAGGTCAACCCAGTTCTGAATACCCGAATCCACCCGCACCAGCATGCGTACGGTCGCAATAAAGTGTGGAATCGTGAATGCGACCTGCTTTCTGCGCTCGGCATTATTGGTCGTCGATCCGCATTCGAGATCGGCCTTGCCTTCCACGATTGCCGGGATACGGGTCACCGAACTCACCGGCACGTAGACCACCTCAAGACGCGGCAATTTCAGTTGACGCTGCACCGCTTCGGCAATTTTTTTACACAGGTCGACGGCATAGCCGACCGGAACACGGTTCTCGTCAAGATACGAAAATGGCAGGGACGATTCGCGATGGGCAATGCGGATCGTGCGCGTCTGGCGAATCGTATCGAGAGTGCCGGTCGCCTGCGCGCCTATCGGCGATCCGCAAGATAGTCCTGACATCAATGCCAGCACGGCAAGTCTTCTGGTTAATCGTCGCATCAAAAATTTCCCTTCCCCTGGAGTTTGACAATCGTCCTTTGGTCGCAATGCCGCGATCTGACCGGGGACTGTTCTTAGCTTAAACACGTTGGTGCGATTACTACCGTTGATCGCTGCGCTATCGACGACTTTTTAGTCGTGCCAATCAATGAACATGCCGCGCAACATCAACGTGTTGTGAAGAGACATACTCCAACGCCTCGCCGGAGGAAGCGATACGGTAAAGCGTCGGCCCGTGGAGAATATCTTAAAAGCAACTCAGCGATACATTATCTGGTGCAACATCAGCGGCCACGATGAAAAAAACAGTCGCGACACCGGACCGCCAGACAACAAAAAGCCCATTCAGCTATGACGCCTGAACGGGCTTTTCGACGGCAACTTCAACGGGGTCAATCGTCCTCATCACCCTCGAGCTCGGGGAACAGCACACTCGTATAACCAAAGCGGCTGAAGTCCGTCACCCGCATCGGGTACAACACGCCGATCAGGTGATCGCATTCATGTTGCACGACGCGCGCATGGAAGCCATCGACATCGCGGCTGATGACGGCGCCAAACTGATCAACGCCTTCGTAATGCAAGGCATGCCAGCGCGGCACCACGCCGCGCAAACCAGGTACCGACAGACAGCCTTCCCAGTTCTCGACGACCTCGTCCGACAGCGGTGTCAGTACCGGGTTGATGAGGATGGTTTCCGGTACTTCGGGTGCCTCGGGATAGCGTGCGTTATTGCGCGAACCGTAGATCACCAGTTGCAGATTGACACCGATCTGTGGCGCGGCCAGGCCGGCACCGTTGACCGCATGCATGGTCTCGAACATGTCGGCGATCAGCCGGCGCATGGCCGGTGTATCGAATTCGGTCACCGGTTCGGCGATGCGCAGCAGACGCGGATCACCCATTTTTAAAATCTCGCGGACAGTCATCGTAAGCTCGCCAGGTAGTCAGTAAAAGCCTTGCCGGTTTCCGGATGCTTGAGGCCCATCGCCATCGAGGCTTTCAGGTAACCCAGCTTGGAACCGCAATCGTAACGCTGGCCTTCGTAGCGATAGGCCAGCACGCGTTCGGACTCGATCATCGCCGAAATGCCATCGGTCAGTTGCAGTTCGCCGCCGGCACCCTGTTCGAGCTTTTCGAGATAATCAAAAATCCCGTTGGTCAGCACGTAGCGACCAACCACCGCCAGCGTCGACGGGGCCACATCGGCCGCCGGTTTTTCGACGATGGCGTTGACTTGCTCGAGCATTTTTGCAAACGGCGAAACACTGACGATGCCGTACTGCCGGGTCTCGGCGCGGGGCACGTCCTGCACCGCCAGCAGGCTCGATCCCTGGCGCGAAAAAATATCCGTCATCTGCGCCAGCACCGGCGCGGTGCCGTCCGGCACGTCCATGAAGTCGTCGGCCAGCAAGACCGCAAACGGTTCGCTGCCCACCACCGGCCGCGCGCACAGCACCGCATGACCGAGGCCGAGCGCCGCGGACTGGCGGATGTAGATACACGAAATATGCTTGGGGATCACGTTCTGCACCAGCTCGAGCAACTGTTGCTTGCCGGCTGCTTCGAGTTCGGCTTCGAGTTCGTAGGCCTTATCGAAATGGTCTTCGATGGCGCGCTTGTTGCGGCCGGTGATGAAGATCATTTCGGTGATGCCGGCCGCGACCGCTTCTTCGACCGCGTACTGGATCAGCGGCTTGTCGACGATGGGCAGCATTTCTTTCGGCTGCGCCTTGGTGGCGGGCAGAAAGCGGCTGCCGAGACCGGCCACCGGGAACACGGCTTTCTTGATTTTACGCATTGGCATCTGCTTTCAAAAGTTGAAGTAATCCGGCTTCGTCGAGGATGGCCAGGCCGAGTTCCTGCGCCTTGGCGAGCTTGCTACCGGCATCGCTGCCGGCGACCACGTAGCTGGTTTTTTTCGAGACCGAGCCGGCCACCTTGCCGCCGGCCGCCTCGATGAGCGCTGCGGCTTCATCGCGTCCTAGCGTCGGCAAGGTGCCGGTCAGCACGAAGGTCTTGCCGCTCTGCGGGAGGCTGACGACCTGGCGGCCGGTATGCTCGGTCCAGTGCACGCCGGCTGCACGCAATTGCTCGACCAGTTCGACGTTAAGCGGATCGGCAAAAAATTCAACGATGGACCGTGCGACCACCGGACCGACATCGGCCACTTCCAGCAACTGCTCTTCGGTCGCAGCCAGCACGATGTCAAGCTGGCCAAAATGTGCTGCCAGTTCTTTCGCGGTGGCTTCGCCGACATGGCGGATACCGAGCGCGTAAATGAAGCGCGCCAGCGTGGTCGACTTCGATTTCTCGAGCGCGGCCAGCACGTTGCGCGCCGACTTGTCGGCCATGCGCGCCAGCTCCGACAAACCGACCAGTCCGAGTTTGTACAGGTCGGCCGGCGTGCGAATGACGTCGCGATCGACCAGTTGCACGACCAGTTGCTCGCCGAGGCCTTCAATATCCATCGCCCGGCGCGACACGAAATGCAGCAAGCCGCCCTTGCGTTGCGCGGCGCATTTGATCCAGCCGCCGGAACAGCGCGCGATGGCTTCGTCCTCGAGCCGGACGATGGCCGAACCGCACACCGGACACGCGGTCGGCATGACGAACTCCTGCACATCCGGGCCGCGCAAATCAGCGATGAACGCCACGACTTCGGGAATCACATCGCCGGCGCGGCGCACGATGACGGTGTCGCCGATACGGATGTCCTTGCGCCGGACTTCATCTTCGTTGTGCAGTGTTGCGTTGGTGACGATCACGCCGCCCACCGCCACCGGAGCCAGTCGCGCCACCGGCGTGATGGCACCGGTGCGGCCGACCTGAACATCGATGCCCTGCACCACGGTGCTGGCTTCTTCGGCCGGAAACTTGTGCGCCAGCGCGTAGCGCGGAGCCCTTGCTACAAAACCGAGTTGCTGTTGCAGGGCGGCGGCGTCGACCTTGTAGACCACGCCATCGATTTCGTAGGGCAAGGACGCCCGCTTGGCACCGGTCTCGCGATAGAAATCGAGCAGGCCGGCCGCACCGTGCACGATCTTGCGCTCGTCGCACACCGGGATGCCGAGTGCGCGATACCAGTCCAGCAGGCCCGAGTGCGTGTCCGGCATCGCCACGCCGTCGAGCGCACCGATGCCATACGCAAAAAAGCGCAGCGCGCGCTGCGCCGTGATGCGCGAATCGAGCTGACGCAGACTGCCGGCCGCGGCATTGCGCGGATTGGCGAACTCCTTGAGACCGGCCGCACGCTGACGCGCATTGAGGCTGGCGAAGTCGGCCTTGTAGAGCAGCACTTCGCCGCGCACGTCGATGAGCGCCGGCGGCGTATCCGTGTGCAGGCGCAGCGGAATGCCGCGTATCGTACGGATGTTGACGGTGACGTTTTCACCGGTGCTGCCGTCGCCACGGGTGGCTGCTTCGACCAGTACGCCATGTTCGTAGCGCAAGTTGATGGCCAGGCCGTCGTACTTGAGTTCGGTGGCATAGGCCACTTCGCCGACAACCTGCAGACCATCACGCACGCGCCGGTCGAAGCCGATGACATCCTCGTCGGCAAACCCGTTCGACAGCGACAGCATCGGCACCGAATGGCGCACCTGCACGAACTCCGGCAGGGGCGGCGCACCGACGCGGCGGGTAGGCGAATCGACCGTCACCAGTTCGGGATGGGCCGCTTCGAGGGCTTCGAGCTCGCGGAACAGGACGTCGTAATCAACGTCCGCAATGACCGGACTATCGAGCACGTAATACGCATGCGCGTGGCGATCGAGCAGCCTGCGCAAAGCCGCTGCGCGCGCCGCAGGATCAATCGATGCAACCTCGGTCATGATCAGCTGAACAAGCGTAACGCACGCGACGAGCCGGCCGGAATATCGGCCGCCATCATGTTCGCGTAAAACTCATCGACTTGAACGGCGATGTCGGACAGGGCCTGCTCCGGCAAGGGTTGGTTGCCGTCGTCAACGACCGTGCCGTCCATGCGCAGCGACAGCGAGCGGGCGCAGGCAATCAGCGCCCCGAAACCGTTGTGGGCCTGAGCCACGCGCGGCACATCGAGCAGCAGTGTCAGGCGCGAAGTGGTGTCGGCCGCCAGCGTGACGTTGGTCGACAGCGAAAACAGCACGTCGCCTTCGCCATCCGGCATCACCAGCCGGCCTTCGGGACGCAGGTCGAAACCCTGTTTTTCGAGGGCGATGAGCAAGGTGCTGATCAACCACGGTTCGCCATTGGACTGGATATTGACGCTCAGTTGCGCGTCGAATTCGGTGATGAACTGGTACAGCGCGCGGGCGCTTTGCATCACATGCTTCATGTCCGGAATATCCGGCTCGGCACCGAGCTCTTCGGCCACGGCACGCAGTGCCATGACCAGCTCGGAATATTCGATTTCATTGAGCGACGAAGAACGGTTGGCCAGTTGCACGCCGACCTGCAGCGCGCTGTATTGCGCGCCATGGGCAATCGCTTCCCAGTGGGTGCCATCGCGCAAGCCGATGGTGTGCAAGGGTTTGCTGCCGGCCTGGCGCAAGTCGCGGAAAGCGGCCATGATTTTTTCACCGCGCAAGGGACCGTCGAGGGCCAGCGGGATCAGGCAATCGACCAGTTCATCGACCGGCAGGTCCTGCGCCGTCGTCGGGGTACCGGCCTGGACCGCGGAGTCACCATCGGCCGCTGCATCGGCTGCCGGCAGCGATTGACCATCCGTGTCCGGCGGCGTTTCGCCAGCGGCAAAAAACCCGGGCTCCTGCCGCACGGCAGGCGGCGTCGCGTCGTCGCGCGATGGCGGCGTCATCAGCACATCGTCCCGGGTCGAGGCGAAGGCCCGTTCAACACTTTTTTTGGCTTTGAATTCCTGCCACTTGTTGTAGCCGATAACGGCGATGACGATGGTGCCGCCAATGGCGATGAGGCTGGCTTGTAGGTCGGTCATGCCGCGGTTGCCTCGCTGGCCGGCTGGCGCAAAGCGCCGCCTTGCCTGAATGTTAAGTCGGAAGTTGATATTGCTCTGGAAAAAAATGGCACGGGTGTCTTTGGAAGTCAGGGCAAACAGTGAAGGAAAAGCAAGCTGGCTAGCACTACCAGGGTGCGAACAAACGTCTTCCAGAATGGCGCTTAGGGTAAGTGTGGATACCTGAAGTTGTCAAGCCAGCCCGGGCATGAGGTCAAGAAATAGTGATCCGGCGTAAGCCTCGCTCACTGTGGCTCCTGCCAGCAAGTCGATAAAAATTCGGATAGCAATGGAACCACTAGTTTCCAAACAACAAAATTTCTTAAAAGTACTTTCAACAATAACTACTAATGGTTACCATCAGGGAACTAAAGCGACTTTTGATCGCCATGTTCCCTTCTCAGTTGGCTGCTACACCGCAAAAGGAACCATGATGCATGCAGGCATGTTCACCGTCCGGAGATCCGGGCACCTGGCCGGACTGGTACTGGTTGCCGTCAGTTGCTGCACCAGTCTCATCGCCTCTGCGCAAATGCAAATTCCGAATCCGCTCATTCGTCCGCGTGGACTGATCAATCCGGCCACGGGCGACGTCCCTCCATTGCCGGGGGCGACCGGAACATCCCCGCGCACCACGATACCGGCAGGCTACCCGCCCACTGGAGCGGTCACCGATAACCCGCTGCAACGCGAACTGACCGAACAAAAAGAGCGGTTTGCAGGATTTTATGTCTCCGCCATTGTCGGCAAGCAAGCCGTACTGCGTCGCTCGGCCGCGCAGCGCGTCAGTACCAGCACACAGCCAGCGCCTGCGGTCGGTACCAGCATGGCACCAGTGCCCCTTGGTGCGCAGTCGCAGGCCATGAGCGCCCGCAACGATGCCCTGATGCTCACTGATGGCGAATCGTTCGATGCGACCGGCAATGTCGGCAGCCTCTATGCGCGGGTCAGTAACCGGCAAGTGGTGATTTTCCACGTCGCCGACGGCAGTACGGCAATACCGAAACCGGGCACGCGCTACCCGATCGTGTTCGTCGGCGAACTCGAAACCTCCGGCAATCCGGCCCAGCCGGCCATCGTGCTGGAACGTCCGGACCCGCTCTACAAACGCAGCATTACCGTTGAAGTCAAGGCACGCAGTGCATCGGCTCCGGTCAACGATGCCCAGAATCAAAATCAGAACCAGTCGCTGCCGGGTGCCTTGCCGGCACCCCTGCAGTGAGCCGGGAAGCGCGCTGATGAATACCATCCTGTCTCCTGACAATAGCCTGCAAAGCCAGGTCGGCAGCTTCCTCGTAGCAACCGGGGTAATGACAGCGCAACAACTCGACGTCTGCCTGCGCCAGCAAAAATCCACCCGCGAAGGTGGCCAGCAAGCGCTGCTCGTCGAAATTATCGTCCGCAACAAATTTGCCAGCCAGGCGCAAATCGGCTTTGCGGTCAAACGACTCGACGGCGAAAACGACTCGCTGTTATTCCGTCAGCTGCTGCCGCTGGCGCTGTGCAAGTTGCATAGCGTCTTTCCGGTGCAGGTAGAAAGCGGTGTGTTGCAACTGAAAGCCGCACGCATCCTGCCGGGGAACGCCCGTCGAAGCCTGATCGAGGCCTGCGAGGTCAAGGTAACCGGCCTGCGTATCGAACCCACTGATATCGGCGATATCCGCCGCTCGATCGATAGCGTCTACAGCGCCGCCCACAGCTTTGAGGCGATCGCGCTGCGCTTGCGCAGCGAAGAAATCAACGGCTTGCTGCTCAAGCAAGCACTTGAAGCGATGCTGGCCGAAGCCATCATGCTGCGTGCCTCCGATATCCATCTGGATAAACTGCGCGACCCCGGCGCCTGGATCAGCTACCGCGTCGATGGCAAGCTCAGGCCGACCCATCTGGTACCGGAGCGCACCATGGCCGCGCTGTTCTCGCGCATCAAGAACGAGTCCGGCATGGATGCGTCGGACACCCGGCGCGCCCAGGATGGCCGGCTGTCACTGGCAGGCGCCGGCACCGGCGTCGAATTCCGCGTCGCCACGCAACCGATCGCCGGCGGTGAAACCATCGCCATCCGGGTGCTCGATCCCTCCGCGATGATCGGACTCGATGCGCTGTTCCCGTACCAGCTGCAGATGACCGACCTGTTCCGCCAACTCGCGGACGTGCGCGGCAAGACCGGCGGACTGGTGCTCATTTCCGGTCCGACCGGCTCCGGCAAGACCACCACGCTGTATGCACTGGCACAGAACTTCGGGCGCGACCGTATCAACGTCATCACGGTCGAGGAACCGGTCGAATACATCCTGCCGTTCGCCCGCCAGATTCAGCTGAACCAGCTCCTCAACGAAAAATCGGTCGACCTCGAACGCTCGGTGCTGCGCCAGGATCCGGACGTGCTGATCCTCGGCGAGATCCGCGACAACGACACCATGCGGGCCGCGCTCAAGTTCGCCGAATCCGGCCATCTGGTGCTGGCCACCGTGCATGCCAAGGATGTCGCCCAGACCTTCGAGCGCGTACTGTCGTTCTGCGATCCCGCCACCAAGCAGGAGGCGCTATACATTCTGGCCAACCAGCTCAGCGTGGTGGTCAACCAGGGCCTGATCCCGAAGCTATGCACTTGCGCCAGCGAGATCGACCGCGAATCGGCCGTCGAACTGAGCAGCACACGGGGTCTGACCTTTCATGGCCATGCGCGATTCCTGCATCGCGGCGGATGTGCCGCGTGCAACCAGACCGGCTACCGCGGCCGGGTCGCGATCCACGAGACCGTCGTCATTCCGAACGGCGATGCGCTACGCATGGACATCACGCGTCTGCTATTCGAATCGATCCACAACTTCCAGGCCGTATTTGCGATGGAAGCCGTCACGCATATCAGCAAGCACCAGGTCATGGCCCAGCTGCTCGAATGCCATGTGATCGACGCCGACACGGTTACCCAAGCAATCAAGGCGGGCTTCTGACATGGATAGCCTGAAAAACTTCAGCGTCACCTACCTGCTGCCGTTCGCCGCCGATGCCGATGCGGTGCGCGACCGCAGCGCGCGCAAGCACTTCCGCCACAACCGCATCATGGTCGCCGCCAGCCGCGAGCAGATCGTGCATGACGTGCGCAAAACCGGCGGCGTACCGATTGAGATCCGCATCATCAAGCCGGCCATGAACTGGCTCAATCCGGTCTCGCGCGATTACAAACAGCAGTTCCTGCTGGCGATTTATTTCAATACGCAGGCGGGTCTGAGCGCCGGCCGCGCCCTCAAGCTGGTGATCGATGCCGAGAACGGTCCGCTGCGCCAGCGCCTCAATTTTGCCAACCTGATCCTCGATGGCGGCGGTAGCTTTCTGGATGCAATGGAGGCGCTGGACTTCTTCGACCAGACCACGCTAGCCATCCTCGAAGCCGGTGAAAAAACCGGCACGCTGTCGAGCGCCATCAACACCGCCATCGACTATTACCAGGCCCGCGCCGGCACCCTGAAAATCCTGATGGGTACGGCCATTTTTACGGGCATCGAAGTAGCGTTCTCGGTGCTCTCGCTGATCGGCAACCGGGTTGCGGTGCTGCCTGCCATTGAAAAGGAAATCGGCGAGAACAACACGCCCGAAAAAATCGCCAGCATCAAGCGCGGCATTGCGGTGGCCTATTTTGCCAACGACCTGATGCTGGTGGTGTCGCTGGCGCTGATCGTTTTCGCCGCGGTCTGCACCTGGGGCTACTTCAATGGCAGCAGCGATTTCCGCAAGAAAGTCGATGACCTCATCCTGCGTATCCCGCAGGTCAAGGACATCATCCTGCACGGCGCACTGGCCAACAGCACCAAGGTGGCGGTCTCGCTGATCCGCGGCGGCGTCGACCTGATGGCGTCGTTTGCGATTGCCGAAAAAGCCTCGCGGGTGCCGCGCGTACTAGGCTACTGGCGCGCTGCGGTCAGACGCATCGAAGACCGCGAAGACATCGCCCACGCGCTGGCGCAAACGCCGCTGGAAAACTCCGAGCGCACCCTGATCCGTTCGCACACCGATCGCCATCAACTGGCGCGCGCCTTTGAAGTCATCGCCGAACGCCGGGAAGTGTTTGCGCAACGCGCTGCCAAAAAATTCCAGGTGCTTTCATTCATTGCCACGCTGGCTTTTTCGCTGGTGGCGGTGCTGATTGCCCTCTTCGTTGCGCTGATCCAGAGCGAGGGCAGCCTCGCCTCGATGACTTCGTTATAGGACAAGCGAACCATGGCCATCCTCAGCCCCGCCCTTTTCGACAGCGCCTACGCCGGCATGATCGCCGGCGCGATCCCGCTGCACAGCGGCGACATCGACAAGAGCGTCTTTATGGTGGCGCAAGACGTACTGGGTACAGCACGCATGCACTTGCTGGTGGCGGTTGACCGCGACAACGCTACGGTGTTTTACTTTGCCGCGCCATCGAGCGCCTTCACCTCGATTCCCGCCTTCAGCACGCCGCTGGCAGCGGCACTGCCTGGCCATCCGCAACATCGCGGCGACGGCATCTATTTTTTACCCGATGTCAGCCTCTCAGTGGCGGTCGAAAAAACCCGCGATCATATCCGCCTGATCGCCAATACCCCTGAAGTCATGGCCGACTGGCTGGCCGGACAAACCGAGTCCGCCGTGTATCCGGTCGAGGACGACGAAGCCTGGACGATGGAATCGATCCCTGCAGCCTATCGCCGCATCGCCGACGGCATTTCGCTGAGCGCCAGCCGGTATTGCGTGGTGGTCGCCGCCATTGCGCTACTGGTGTATGTCGGCGCAGCCATCGGCATCTCGGTGCTCAATGCCTCGGCCGACAAGTCCAGCCAGGCCCACATGAAAGCCATCAATAATGCGGTCACCCGGATTGACTTCGTGTCGCCACTCTCCCAGCAACTCGCACGGATGCAAAAAGTCTCGGCGCTAGTGGTACGCGCAGGCGGGTGGATCGATGAGTACAGAGTCAAGGATGGCAATGAAAAATTCATTCTGATGATGCCGGCCTGGATCACCCGGGACTATGTCGATGCGCTCGGACCGAGCGTCGTTGCCGACCAGACCAGCGACGACAACCTGATCCGCATCGCACAAGGGGCGCCGCTCTCCGGAACGACTGCCACACCGCGTGGACTGACAAACAAACCGGTCGTCGTACCGCGCTAAATGATGAAAAATCCTTTTTCCTCCAAGCCCGCGAACCCGGACGCCCCGCCGGAAAATCGCCACCTGCCGCGTGCGCATGCGTTCGGCAAGCCGACCAGCCATGTGGGCCCTTTCCTGAGCGCGGCGTTGCAGAATTTTTCGCTGATCGCGCCATTGGTGTTTGTGGCCGCGGTTGTACTTTGCGTGATGGCTGCGAACCAGACTGCGCTCTTCATTACCGCCGTCACCCGTGACATCAAGAGCACCGAAGCCAACAAGATTGCGCCACTGCTCGACAAGAAGCCGCTCACGGCAGCCGACTACAAAAGCGCGGCCAACATCATGGCCAAAAACAATTCAGCGGTCGTGATCGCGGTCAACGCCAACAGCAGCACCTTGCTGGTCAGCATCAAGGATCCCGCACTGCTGCCTGAGTTCATGTACGCATTGGCGACGCTGCAGTCGTTTCGCCAGGGCGTGGCGTGGGACGGGCGCGAACTCTGCATGGCCAAGTGCGAGGGCGGCATGGCGGCAACAGCCGAAATTAGTGGTTATACCCAGGGCATTTCCTTTGATGGTCTTGCCGCCAAATGACGATCTCTTCATTCACTTACAACAAGGAGCCATCATGATCCCCACTACCGGCAGTCGCAAGACACTCCTCGCCAGCATTGTTGTCGCGACCATGGTGTTGGGTGGCGCTGCCTATTTTGGTCTCGACATCCTGCGCTCGGCCGCGGCAAACGAGTCACGCTCCGACATCGGCAATGTCAAGCAGAGCGCGAACCGCATCGTTGCCGTCGTCGATGGTGCCGAAATCGCCGAGGCCGAACTGCTGCCGTTTCTGAATGCCGGACTCGACAAAGCCGTTGCCGTCGACCGCGCGATCAACAAGGTGGTCGCCGCCAACAGCGCCGACAAGCTGTACCGGCAAGTCGCAAAAACGGCCCTGCAGAGTGCCCGCAACGAAGTTCTCGCCAGTGTCTTCATCAACCAGCGCTCGCAAGAAGTACGCAACAGCGTGACTGAGAAGGACATCAAGACCTTCTACGAAAACCGCGTCAAGGCCGATGACTTCACCACCTTCAAGCTGAAATTCTTTGTCTCGGTCGATGGCAAGGAAGCGCAGGACGTGTTCGATGGCGTCGGACGCGGCGAAAAAGAAGCCATGGCAAAGCTGACCTGGGTCCGCAAGGATGGCGAGCATTACCTGACTGCAGCCGAAGTGCCCTACGGACTCGGTGTCGCGGTCAAGAAACTGAAAGCCGGACAGCGTCTGCAACCGGTCACCGTGCGCGAAGGCACGCTGGTGCTGTACGTCGACGATATCAAAAGCAACCCGAAACCCGAACTGGCTAAGGTCGAAGGTGAAATCAAGGATTTACTGGTAGCAGAACGTTTCAATGAAGACATGAAAGCCCGCAGGGCAGCAGCAAAAATCGAATTGCGCAGTTAATCCCGGCACCCCGTTTTTAAACTGACATTGCACTCATAACCGGAGCACGTTCATGATCACCTCATTTCGTCGGCAACACCTTTCCAGACAGCGCGGCATGGGCGCGACCATCATTTTGTTTACCATCGCGCTGATCGTCCTGGTCGGGGCTGCGCTGGCCTACGGCAGCCGGGGCAATTCGCGGGCCTTTTCGGCAGAGAGCTCCAAAGTATTCAGCTCGGTCTTGCTCAAGCAAAGTGCCGAATATCGCGATGCATATAACCGCTACATCTTCGATGGTGGCATCGCCTCCAGCATGACATTCGACACCACCTCCGGAACCGGATTATTCAATAGCACCAAACAATACGGCATCGAGCAAGACCCGCCAGTCAAGGCTTTCGTGACGCCCTCGCTCTGGCTCTACAACAAGAATGCGGTGGTCACCGGAATCGGCACGACCACAGCCGATAGCATCGTGTACGTAACCGGTCTCGCTAAGGAAGTATGCGAGCAGGTCAATACGCAGATGTATGGCGTCACCACTGTACCGATCGAAACCGTCCTTGCCAACGCGGCAGCACTAGCCGGCGCCAGCCCGGCGATTCTGTCACCAACATTTACTGGCAGAGCTACGGGCTGCATACAACTAGTTGATGCGACTTATGCTTTTTATAGCACTCTGGCCGAAAACTAACCCGCCATGACCTGCTCCCTCACGTCCCTCTGGAGCCCCGACCTCGCTGTCGGCAGCGTCGCCCTCGACCGCCGCAACCGCGACGTCTTCGAGCAGCTCGCCGCCGCCGGCAGCCAGATCGAGCGTCTCGACGCCGCCAACCTGACGCGCTGGCTGCGCGCGACTTACACGCAGTTCGAGACCCTGCTGCTGGAAGAAGAAGCCGAGCTGGCCGAAATCGCCTATCCGGAACTGGACTTCCACCGGAAATTGCATGAACAGGCGCGCGCCATCATCCGTACTGCCCGCCTGCAACTGGCCCGTCCGGACAGCGCAGAACTGGTCGCAGTGCTGGCGCGCGACAGCTGTGCTGCGCTGTCGTTCTGGCTGATGCGCCATGTAATCGACGTCGATAAATTGTTTTTTCCGTATATCGATGCCCGTTACCGGGTGGCCTGAAAAGTACTCCCATGCGCCGCCTCCCGCCCCCACCCGCACACGGTTTTGCCGCTGCCACGGCATTGTTTGCGATCGCGCTGTTCGTGCTGCTCGGCTTCGTCGCATCAAGTACCGCGCGCGACGGCGCACGGGCGGAATTTTTTCACAGCACCAAGGACCAGATGGTGGCGCAGCGCGATCTGATCGCCAACATGCTGGTGCTATGCCGGGCCGTCTATCCGGATGGCGACAACGGCACGCCCTTCCGAATTTCGTATCCGGCAACACCAGCCGATGGCTTCGTCACCTCGCTGTTGTGTCCCAAACCTGCCTTGTCGATCTGGTCCGGTGATGCCAGCGCGATGAAGCCACGCCCGATGGCCGGATTTACGCCGTGGAGCTACATCAACGACGCCGTCAGTATTCGCATTTTTATCGACGCCAACGAAACCGGTTCGCTGTTTTACCGCAACCTGCTGGACGCCGTGATCGCCAAGGTCGGCAGTACGCAAGCCGTGCGCAGTGGCGACAGGCTGACCATTACGCTGGTAAGCCCATGACCCCGCTACCGACATGCCCGACGCCTTCGAGGAATCCGCCATGAAACCGCCCCGCCTGCTCGTCATCACCACGCTGCTGCTGGCACTGCCTGCCGAGGCGGTGCGCACCAATGAACTGGTCGGCTCGTTCAAGGTCGCCGCCGACCTGGCGCGTCGCGCGTCGCAGGAGATGGCCGTCAGGCAGGCTGCGAACATCATCACCACCGTGATCGCCTCGACACCCGACCCGGATGGAGACGCTTTCCCGGAACCGCCGGCCTTCCTGACCGGTGCCGGGCCGGCCGGTGGCGGCCTGGTGCCCACGGGACTGGGGGCACCGATCAGCGATGGCTACGGCGGCAAGCTGGGGTACTGCGCGTGGGATAACGGCAGCATCACGGGTAGCGCCAACCGTCTCAATGGCAGCGCCAGCGATACCGGCGCGGTCACCTTCGCCGTCGTATCCGCAGGACTCGACGGCGTGTTCAACCGCAGCTGTGCGCAAATTGCCAGTGGCGCAGTCACCACCGATGACGACTTTGTCGTCAGCTACAACACCGCGCAAATCCGCCAGGGCGTCGGCGGCACCGTCTATTTTGGCGATCCGGTGGCCGACATGACGGCGCTGGGCTTGCTGACGTCAGGCATCAAAGATGGCGAACTGCGCCTGGTGAAATCGGATAACACCTTGTGGCGCTGGAATACGGCAGGCAGTAACTGGACCAGCGCCAGCAACACCTACACCGCCAGCAATGTCCTCATCACCGGCGGCACCATCAATGGCACGGCGATCGGCAATGTGACTCCCTCCTCGGGGTCCTTCACTACCCTCGCTGCCAGCGGCGGCATTACCGGCAACCTGACCGGCAATGTCACCGGCAACCTGACCGGAAACGTCACCGGTAGCGTCACCGGCAATGCCGGTACGGCGACCCGCCTGGCCGTCGCCCGCACCATCGAAATGACCGGAGACGGCAACTGGTCAGTCTTGTTCGATGGTTCCGGCACCGCCACGGGCGCACTGGTACTGGCCAGTACGGGCGTGGGCGCCGGCAGCTACGGATCAAACGTGTCCGTACCCACTTTCACGGTCGACGCAAAGGGTCGCCTGACCGCCGCCGCCAACGTCGTTATCACACCGTCGCTGTCGTCACTGACGGGAGCGGCAGCGGCCAACACGATCGGCAATGGCGCGTATGCGCAAAGCTGGAACTGGCAACTGGCGGGGAACACGAGTGCGTTCTCAATCGGGGAAACAGCGGCATCGAGCGGTGGCAGCGGCGCGCAAACACTACTGAACATTGGCACGCTGGCCGGGTCGACGGCGGTGCCATTGCGGGTACTCAGTCGGGGTGTCGAAGCATTCCGGGTCGACAGCATTAACCCGCAAATTGTGGCGAACAACGGCTCGGCCGCCGCGCCCAGCTACACCTTTACGGGAGATCAATCGACCGGTCTTTATTTACTTGCCGCCGGGCAGCTTGCTGCCAGCGTGGCGGGCACGCGGGGCCTGTGGATCAGCGCAGGCAATACCGCCATCGGCAGTCGGGCGCTAGGCAACAATACCGTCGGCATCGATAACGCCGCGCTCGGCAATGGTGCCCTGTTCAGCAACACGACCGGCTCGTACAACACCGCGAGCGGTGCGAGCGCCTTGCAGTACAACACCACAGGAGGTGGAAATTCTGCCTTTGGTACGAATGCGCTAAATGGTAATTCCACCGGGTATAACAACGTCGCTATCGGCATAAATTCGCTGCTGAGTAACACCACTGGCATAAATAACGTCGCTACTGGTGCCGTAGCTTTACGAAACAACGCGACCGGAAGTTATAACTCCGCTCTTGGCGCGAATGCGCTTGAAGGCAATACCACCGGCTCGTCTAACACCGCGAGCGGCGCGAGCGCCTTGCAGTACAACACCACAGGATCTCAAAATTCTGCCTTTGGCGTTAATGCGCTGAACAGCAATACCACCGGCTTGTACAACACCGCAAGCGGTACGAGCGCCTTACAGTACAACTCCACAGGAAATGGAAATTCTGCCTTTGGTGGGAATGCGCTAATTAGTAATTCCAGCGGGTATGACAATGTCGCTATCGGCGCCAATACTCTTTACTCCAACACAATAGGACGTTACAACGTCGCTGTTGGCAGAGATGCCCTGATCACGAACACAACCGGTGTTTGGAACGTCGCCAACGGTGCCTTTGCGCTCTATAGCAACAACGGGACAGGCAACACCGCGACAGGGAATGCCACACTCGGGAAGAGTGTGTCGGGTAACTACAATACGGCAACGGGGTTTGGCGCAGGAGATACGGCGTTCTCTTACCTCAGCGGCAGCAATTCCACATTCATCGGCGCCGGTGCCACCATCGCCGATAACGCGCAAATGGCCTCGGCATCGAATATCACGTTACTGGGTGCGAATACGCTGGCGTCGGGGCTCGGCGCGCTGAACCTGGATGCTTACATGACGGCCATCGGTGCAGGCGCATCGGTTGCGAGCGTCAATACGGTGGTGCTTGGGCGCACCAACGACCGCACCGTCATCGGTGCGACGGGAGATGACTTATCCGGTAACAAATTGCAGGTCACCGGCGGTATCCAGTCCAAAATCAACAGCAGCGGCACCGGTCTTAATCTCGTCAACACGCTGGGTGGTGCCGGTTCCTTTATCGACATCGGCGCGGCAAATTATGGGTATGCAAGCAACGGCTATCCGGCCACCATTCGTTTCGTTGATAGCGGTTATTCAAGTCACATTACCTTCCGGACAAAAAACTCCGGGGCGTCGACCAACATTGATGCAGAGCGCATGCGCCTCACCACCGACGGCAAGCTACTGATCGGGTCGAGTACCGATAACGGCAGTGGCGATTTGCTACAGGTCGCCGGCGGCATGACGGTCTCGGGCGGTGCCAAAATATCAGTCCAGAATAATCAAGACGGTGGCAACACACGCGGCATCTTCTTGTGGGATGTGGCTGATTCAGCCTGGGGGATGTACATGGGAACCTCCGGTGCAGGCAAGTCGCTGTCTGGCGGGATCGCACCCGCCTCTCTGGATGGCCGCATCGGGTATGCCGTGCGCATGCGTGCATACGCCAGTCCCAACAACAGCTTCCTCTGGGAAAACACCAGCGAACTAGCCTTGATGAGCCTGAGTACCGATACCGGCGATCTGTATACCAGGGGGAATATATCGCTCGCAGCGTTGAAGGTGGCAGGTCTCTCGCCTATCAACACGCAAGGCGCTCACCTGCAATGGAACAAAAATTGTTGCGAAGGCAAAACCTATCTGATCAACCAACGCGGTTTCGGATTTGGTGGTATTTCCTTTGGCGAATCAACCCTGACCGATGTCTACACCGAGAACATGGCGCTCAGTGCCAGCGGCGCATTGACCGTGGTCGGCAGCGTGACAGCACCGTCGTTCATTGGCAGCGGCGCGGGATTGACCGGCCTGAGTGCCACTAGCATCACCACCGGCACGCTGGCCGTGGCAAACGGCGGCACCGGACTAAGCACCACGCCAGCCAATGGCCAGCTACTGATCGGCAATGGCAGCGGCTACACACTGGCCGGGCTGACCGGCACGCCCAGCCAGATCACTGTCACGCCCGGCAGCGGCAGCATCACGCTCTCGCTACCGCAAGACATTGCCACCGCCAGCAGCCCGACTTTTGCCGGCCTGACATTGACGGGTGCATTGGGTGGCACCACGGCCACATTCACCAATGTAAAAACCGGCGATGGCACGGTTGGTGCACCGGCCTTCGCGTTCACGGCGGAGCCCAATACCGGCCTGTATCGTCCTGCGGCCAGCCAGCTTGCTGCCAGCGTGGCGGGAACGCGCAGCCTGTGGATTTCTACCGGCAGCGTTGCAGTAGGTCGGAATGCGCTAATCGCCAATACTGGAGGTTCTTACAACATTGCCTTTGGTTACGAAACGCTCCTCAAAAATACCGACGGAGTTGACAACAGCGCCAGCGGTGCATTCGCATTGCGCAAAAACACGGTTGGAAACTTTAACACCGGCACCGGCAAGTCTGCGTTATACGAAAACACCATTGGCAGCTATAACACCAGCACCGGCGCCTATGCGTTATTCCAAAACACCAGCGGCAGCTATAACGCTGCCAACGGCTCGAATGCCCTGTACTCAAATACCACGGGAGCAAACAACACGGCGATGGGCTATGCCGCAGGAACTCCGGCAACCCTGTCCACCACCGGCAGTTATTCGACGTTTGTTGGTGCCAATGCCACCGTCGCCGATACGGCGCAGATGGCATCGGCCAGTTACATCACCCTTCTTGGCGCTGGTGCGACCGCCTCGGGAATCACGGGTGCGAGCAATCAGAGCGTCTATATGACCGCGATCGGTGCAGGGGCATCGGTGACGACGGCGAATACCGTCGTGCTGGGCCGGACGACATCCGATGTGACCGTCATCGGTGCCACTGGCGACGACGGAACAGGAGCAACGAACAGGCTGCAAGTCACCGGCGGCATCAAATCCACCGGCACCGTGACGGCGGCGACATTTTCCGGTAGCGGCAGCGGATTGACCGCGCTACCGGCGGGTGTGCTTAGCGGTACGATTCCATCGGCGGTGCTGGGTGCGTCGACCGTGTACATCGGCACCACGGCCGTCGCGTTGAACCGGGCTTCGGGCGCGCTGGCGCTGACCGGCACCAGCATCGACGGGAATGCCGGCACCGTAACCACGACGCTGGATGCGGCCACCAACGCAACCCGGTACGTCGCGTTTGCCAATGCCTCTACCGGACCTCAGAGCCTGAGCCTCAATACCGCACTGACGTACAACCCGAGTACCGATACCCTGTCGGCAGGTAACCTGAAAACCGGCGATGGCACGGTTACCGCACCGGCCTTCGCGTTCACGACGGAGACCAATACCGGCCTGTATCGTCCTGCGGCCAGCCAGCTTGCTGCCAGCGTGGCGGGCGCACGCGGTCTATGGATTACTACCGGCAGCCTTGGCCTCGGAAGCGGTGCCCTCGCCTCGAACACGTCGGTCATCAATAACAATGTTGCGGTGGGTCAGAATGCACTGACCGCCAATGCGAACGGTTATGAAAACACTGCCTCCGGTTCCAACACGCTCGTCACTAATACCGATGGATATCGAAACAGTGCCAGCGGTGCCTATGCATTGAACAAGAACACGATCGGCAATTCAAACTCCGGTACCGGCGCCTATGCGTTATTCCAAAACACCACCGGCAGCTATAACGCTGCCAACGGTGGCTATGCCCTGCGGCGGAATAACACGGGAGCTAGCAATACAGCGATGGGCTATGCCGCAGGAAATACGACAACCCAGTTCATCACCGGCAATTATTCGACGTTTGTTGGTGCCAATGCCACCGTCGCCGATACGGCGCAGATGGCATCGGCCAGTTACATCACCCTTCTTGGCGCTGGTGCGACCGCCTCGGGAATCACGGGTGCGAACGATCAGCTTGTCTATATGACCGCGATCGGTGCAGGAGCATCGGTGACGACGGCGAATACCGTCGTGCTGGGCCGCGTGGGCGATAGCGTGGCCATTGGCCAGACGAATTCCGATGGGAGCTACAAATTTTTTGTAGCGGGTACGGCCGGTGGCACCTCGGGCTTTGTCAATACCTCAGACGCGCGCTACAAAATGAATGTGACACCCGTCATCAATGCCATCTCAACCATCAAGAATCTGAACGGCGTGCACTACGAATTCAATCGTGCGGCCTTCCCGGAAAAGAATTTCGAGAACGGTCGTCAGCTCGGCTTCATTGCCCAGCAAATCGAACCGTTCGTACCCGAGGTCGTGCGGACCGATCGCGATGGATACAAAGGTGTCCAGTACTCGCAACTGGTACCGCTGCTGGTCGAAGGCATCAAGGAACAGCAGCAGATCCTGCAGCACCTGATCAAGAAAGATCCCGCCACGCTGCTGGTCGATATCAAGACTTTCCAGGGCAACGACGCGGTGTTCGAAAACATCAAGTCGACCAACATCAAGACCGCCAATTTCGAAGCCGAAACCGCCCGCATCAAGAAGCTGGAAGCCGATCGCATCGATACCAAATACCTGCGCTCGGACGTGATGAAGACCGGCGAGACCGAGGTGTTTGTCAGCCTTGGCGCGTTCCAGCCGATCTTCGCGCCGCTGGCCGATGCGCAGTACATCGTCAATGCCACGGCCGAGGATGGCAGCAGTGCGTTTGCGTCGGTGGCCTTCATGGCGGGCAGGATCACGGTGACGCCGATCAGCGGCAAGGGCGTGGATGTGACGACGATGGGCTCGCAGGTCGGGCTGGTGGCGGCCAGCAAAAAGGTCAAGGCGACCTGGATACGGATGAGTTGACGGCAGCGGAAATCGGTTGAAGCAGCGCGGTCGCGTTGGTTTATGTGCAGGTTGGCAAGCAGGTTCGCTACAGGAAAAATCATGAAAGTTCCATCACGTCGTTCCGTATTTCATTCCCCTGTTCATTCGGCACCGCGTCCGGCTGCGCTGGCAATGGCTCTGCTGCTGGCCTTGAATGGCTGCGCCAGTTTTCCAAGACCGCTGGCGAAACCGCAAGAAGCCATGATCAAGGCAGCAGACAGTCGCACCATCGACGATGACGGCACCGATGCCAGCCTCGATATCGATGCCGGTTTCGGCAGTGACGAAGTGTTCATGCTGAAACCCATCGTCGAGAGTTCCCGCCTCCCGAACATCGCGTTGCGCGGTCTGAGTGTGACCGAATCGGGGGTCTACGATGCGCTGCGTCTGGTGCTGAAAGACACCGGCATTGCGCTCAATATCGAAGGCGGCAGCAAGGGCAGCGAACGCTTCGGGCCGATCTCGGCCTTCGATGTCAAGGGCAGCCTGGCCGAGGTGCTGGACAACCTGTCGGAATCGATCGGCTTTTTTTACCAGTACCGCAAGAACACGCTGTTCATCCAGCCCGAGCAGCAATTCGTCGTCGAGTTGCCGCCGGCGCTGTCCGAGGACAATGCGGCCGGCCTGACCAACACGCTGCAATTTCTGGGTGCGAAAGATCCGTACATCGATCGCTTGAATCGCTCGCTGGTGTTCCGCACCAACCGGCCTTCGCTGGCCAAGATCGAAAGCTATCTGCAAAAGATCCGCGAGACGCGCTCGCTGATTATCTACGACGTCAATATTTTCCAGGTCGACCTGAAGGACAACTCGGATACCGGCATCCAGTGGAACAAGCTGGCCTGGGCCGGTACGCCGGGACTGGCAGCCAATCCGGTGAGCACGGCGACGACGGCGGTCACGCCAGCGGTAGCCGGTGCCACTGCCGCGACCACCGCAAGCAAGAATATCGGCAACGCGATCAGCGGCGGGATAGCCGGACTCGGGCTGGGACTGGTGCTGTCGTCGTCGCGTTTTTCGGTCGACATGCTGATTAATTTTTTGCAGACGCAGGGCAACGTCAAGGCGATTTCGCGACCACGGCTGGCGGTGATTTCCGGCACCAAAGGCAGCTTGCGGGTCGGGCAATCGACGACGTATGTATCGAAGGTGGGCACTAATTTTTCGACCTCGGTGAACCAGGTCACGACCGAAACCAGCGACCTCAAGACCGGCCTTGACCTCGCGTTATTTGGCGACTTCAGCGACAACACGGTCTACACCCGCATCGGCCTGTCGATCTCGGAAATCGTCAGCCTCAACAAGTTCACCGCACTCGGCACCGACCTGACTTTGCCGACCACGGCTGACCGCGAAATCAATACCGTGATCCGGGCGCGTCCCGGCGACATGATTCTGTTGGGCGGCATCACGATCAACCGCGATGCCAGCGATGTCCGGCGCGGGGTCACGCAGAACGGCAGCAGCGACACGGTGACCCGCTCCGAGCTGGTGCTGGCACTGAAATCGAAGGTGGTGTACTTCCGCAGCAAGGGCTATCAGCAGGCGATGCCGAAGGTGCCGGCAGTGCTGCCTGTATTGCCTGGCAGCGGTGCCGTTGATCCGGTGGGCCCGACCGAGACGGCGGCGCAGTCGGCGTTATCCGGATTGCGATTGACTTATGCGCTACCGGTCGACTGGAATACGCCGGCGCTGGCCAAAAAATAGCGGCTGATGGGGTGAGCGGTGCAATGCCCTGCGGTTATTGCACCCTACCTGGTGGGTAATGGGGCTGGCTTATTGGCAGGCAAACTTGCCCGTCGCCTCCTCATGAAAGCCGCGACGGCCTTTCGCGTAGGGTGCAATAACCGAAGGGCATTGCACCGAATGTCCTGTCAGCGCCAGTCAACACTACCGAAGCCATCCTTGGCCAGCAGCGTGTAATACAGGCCAACCGTGGCGCGGCTCTGGGTCTGGTTGCTCAATCCCGGATAAGACGCATCGCGGTGCGACCACAAATACTTGAGCGCGAGCGCATGCTGCCGGTGGACACGCCAGGTCACCGACGCATCCGCACGGATGATGTTTTCATGACCGCCACGACTGGCGGCGGCGACATTGCTGACGAAGTATTCCCGGGCGGTGAACGATACCGCCGCCGCATCCGCCAGGATCATGCGCAGCGACACCAGCGCTTGCGGCGCCACGCCGTAGTTGTAGTCGCGCTCGCCGGCCGTGCGCACACTGCCGGCAGCGGCATAGCCGATACCGGCGGTGGCGGTACCCTGCATCGAAATGGCATTGGAGAGCCACCATTGCGCGGTCGAACCGAGCGATAACGCCGTGCTCGATACCCGGAACAGTTGCGGCGCGATGTAATCGTAGCTGCCATACAGGCCCCAGATACCGCGGTAATCGTTGCCGAATTCGACCTTCCGGCCGATCAGCAGGCCGCGGTTATGGATGCTTTCGACCCCGCTGCCGCTTGAGCCGGTGACCTCGAGATTGAAGTAATCAAATGGCCGGTCGTAGCGATAGCCGCTCTTGCCCGGCAAGCCATAATCGATGGCGAAATTGGCAACGACTTCAGTGCGCTTGTCCTGAGCAGAAGGACCGAGCACGACCTGGGTGGCGTTGCTGACCCCAAGCTGCAAGCGGCCGTAGTACGCCGGATTGTTACTGGCAAAAATCTTGTCGAAGCGATTGCCGAAGGCCAGCCGGTTGAACCCGGTCGGTGGCGAAATGGCCGCTGCCGCCACTTCGCGCAAGTTTGATGGCAGTCCGCTGCCGTTCTCCAGTACCAGGCTCGATAAGCGGAACAGCGACTCGCCGAGGAAGCTGCCGGCGATCCCGCTGGCAATCTGGTCGTTGCGCGAAGGTCGGGTCGCTTCGCCGAAGACTTCCCAGAAAGCGCTGCCGGCAAAGGTGTAGCCCAGCGATTCCCAGTAATTCATGCCGGTCGAACGGGCAAAGCCGTGATACATCGCGCCCTGGTACGGATGCCAAATCTGGTTGGTGTTGTAGGGGTCGTTGTCGACTACCCAGCTGCTGCTGATGTTGCGCTTGATGGTCGGGACGGTGACGTTGTAGTCGGTGGTGGTCTTGTCGAAGCGATGGTTCAGGCGATTCAGGATGACATCGAAACCGATGATTTCAAGGGCCGGCAAGACGTAGTCTTTGGACTGTGCAGCGCTGGCGTCGGACTTCACTGTACTGCCCAGGTCGGGCAAGTCGGACCGCATCATCCCGCCCTGCCCGCTCGTGCGATCAATCATTTGCGCGGAAGCGCCGGACGCGCCGGCCAGTGTCAGGGTTAGTACGGCACTGCCACGGCGGAGCAATCGGCCTGCAGGAAAAAACGGGGATGTCGTCATGAGCGCTTATCGGAGAGGATGCCGGCGCACAAAGGACGCCAAGTCTGCACGACATGATCTCCCGCGCGCACGACAACCTGTGTTCGCTGGCACTCATACGTTTCAATCCAGAAAGCTTAGTGTCGCAACGACCACATTCCGGCAAGCGCCGGCCACACTAACCAAGCGCTTGCAGATGATTCGAAAACCCCTGCTCCTGTTCACAGCGCCACGTGAACCAGAGCTTGCCATCGCTGGCCGGATCGACCTCGACGGCGAGCCAGTTGCGCGCGGCCATCATGAATTGGCTGTGTCCGGGAAAACGCATCATCTCGACCTGATGCTGGGCATCGATCAGCTGAATCTTGCCGGCGGCGTTGTTCAGGTAACCGAGGAAGAGCTTGTCCAGCAATCCCGACAACGACGGATGCACCACGGCCGAAGACGTGAACTGGTAGATCCGGCTCCAGTTGTCGACCGGGGCGATGTCGCGCCGATAGGCGATGCCCCAGGCGGCGACGTGGACATCGCCGGACAGGATCGCGACCCGTATCTTGTGCGCTTCGGCCAGGTCGGTCAGGGTTTGCAGCAAGCGCTTGCGTTCGCCTTCGTGGTCGTCGTCGGACCACTGGTCCTTGAGGTCATCGGTGCTGCTGTCGAGGACATTGTCCCCGCCCAGCAAGTTGCTCAGTCCCGCTGCCAGCGTCAGTTTTGGATGCACCACTGGCACCGACGACATCAATAGCAAATGCAGGCAGGCAGGTGTGGCACTGCCAAGCACACCCAGCCAGCGCTGCAAAGCCTGCCAGGTGGCCGGCCCCATGACTTGCGTACGCGAGCGTTCGCTGCGCAAATCCGGCACCACGAGAGCGACTGGCCCAAGACGGAACGCCATCGAAAAACCCGGCTGCCCATCGAGCAGCGGCAAGGCCAGCGCATCGTGCTGCAGTTGTTTGCTCCAGCTTACCGGGGCATACAACGGGTCGCGGGACGCGACCGCTGGCTCGGGCAAGGCCGGCAAATCCGTCAGCACGTGCTGCAACTGGCAGACCCAGAAGGCACGCCGGGCACTGCACAACAGCGCACGAAACACCGGACTTTGCTGCATCTGCGGACTGTACGAACCCCAGCCGTCCACAATATCGTGGTCATCCCACATCATCACGGTGGGGATGCGGGCCAGCGCATCGGCGCAATCGCGGTTCGGCTGCGCAGCGTCCCAGGGCCGGCGCGAGGGCGGTAACCAGCGTGCGCCGTACAGGTTGAAATAATAATTATCGATATCGCGTTCGAGCGCCTTGCCGACCGGGAAGCGCAATTGCTCATCGCGCGACAGGCTGACCCATGCCCGCAGCGCCGGCAAGTCTTGCCAGATCGAATCGCAATACAACTGGTCGCCGCCCATCAGCAGCAGATGAAAGCGCTGCACCTGATGTTGCTGCAAACGGGTCTCGTGCCACAACTGTTCCTTGTCGAGCACGGTGTCCTTGTTGCGGATCGCCGGATCATGGCTCTCGAGCAGGTCGGCCCAGACCGCGCCGGCCGGACGCACCAGCTTGCGCATGCCGTTCGGGTCCGAAAAGCCGTTGCACGAGACATAGGCCATATGCGGCACCTGCCCTGCCCCGGGCACCGTGAAATGCCAGCGTACTGTGCCATCGGCAAGTCCGAAAGAGACGGTGCGCTCTTGGGGCTGCAACGGGCAGCTGAGGTCATAGCGCAGGAATTGGTGCCGGGCGTTTTTGACCAGCAACACCGGCGGCGGGCAAGCTTGCTGATCGCGCTGAAAGGTGGGGACCGGATCATCAGCAGCCAGGCCGATCAGCGCAGTGACGCGCCATTGCCCGTCATCACCGCAACCGCAAAACGACAGGACCGGACCAAGTGTAAAGCGTGGTGTGGACAAAGTACCTCCTCGATGCCAAAGGAAAATCACAGTGAGTGAAGTGGCAAAACCAAAGGAGTGTAGAGGGACAGCGACGACAGCTAGCCGCAATATCGCTGCGGTTTAAGCAGCATCAATAACGCGCCTGCGCGGTGTTCAGGGCAACGGGTTCACCAGCGCGAGCGCGCGGGAAATGTCGTCTACTTGCAGTGGCCGAACCAGTCGGGCGACTTCGATACCATCGCTCAGAAAAATCAGCGTCGGCCACAAGGTCACGCGGTAGGAGCGGCCCAATTTGCGGCCCTTGCCATCTTCGACCTTGAGCAGGCGAACCTGCGCGTGACGGGTCAGCGCGTCGGCCAGCAAGGGTTCGGCGGCCTGGCAATGGCCGCACCAGTCGGTACCGAACTCAATGACGGCGGCACCGGCCAGCTGGTCGATGTCGCTGCGCGGCAGCTCGGCGGGATTGAATTTATCAGTGGCTTGCATCGGCAGTTCCTTCGATGAGCGGGCGCGGCAAGCGCACCCGGACAATCAGAATCTTGATCGCTGCCAGCACCGGTACCGACAGGAAAATCCCGATCACGCCGGCCAGTTCGTCACCGGCCAGCAAACCGACGATGACCAGCAAGGGCGACACCTCCACGCCTTCGCTCATCAGCATCGGACTGAGCACGTAATCCTGGAACATCCGGTACGCAATGATGAAGACCAGCAGCCAGAGCAAGTGCGGAAAACCGCTGAAGGCCGAGACGCACAGAATGATGACCACAGCCGACAGCGGTCCGACGAACGGGATCACTTCGAGCAGTCCGGCGACACCGGCCAGCAGCAGCGAATAGGGCACGCCCAGCGCCGAAAAGACCAGGCTGTAGACGACGAAAGTGGCCATCGACAGCAAGAGCAGCGCGCGGACATATTTGGATAGCAGCACGTCGAGGTCTTCGAGGATACCGCGCCACAGCGGCGCGCTGGCGGTGCCGAGCGAGGACAGGAATGCGGCACGCAGCAACGGTGCTTCCTTGATCAGCAAAAAACTCAGCACCGGGATCAGGATCAGATAAATCAGGTTGGTCGCCACATGCATCACTTCCATGCCCAGCCGCTGTGCCATCGGCAGCGCCTGGCCGGTACCGTGTTGCACCTGCTCGGTCACGAAGGCGAGGATACGGCCGCGTTGCGCTTCCAGAAAACCCGGCAGTGGTATCCGCGCCGAGATGTTGGCCGGATCAAGGAGTGTCGGCAGTTGCTGGCTCAGGCGCATCGCCTCGTCGGTGATGGTCGCGCCGAACAGTGCGCCGGTAGCGCCGAATACGAGGATGGCAAAGATGAAGACGATCGCAATCGACACGGTGCGCGGCACCCGTACCGGCTTGAAGCGCTCGATCAATCCGACCAGCGGATAGAGCAGATAACTGAAAAAGATGGCGAACACCACGACCAGCAAGGTCGAGCGCACCGAATAGGCGACGAACAGGAAAAACGCCACCAGCGAGCCGGTCCAGACGACACGGGCGATACGCACATCGAAACCGAACATGGCTTTTTCCGATTCATTAAAAAGGGTGCATGGATCACCCGGGAAACTCAGTTACCCACCAGGCCTGCCGCAATATTGATCGACAAGCCGATGATGGCCGCATTGAACAGGAAACTCAGCACCGACTGCGCCAGCACCGCCTTGCGGATTGACGGCGACATCACCAGCACGTCCGAGGTCTGCGCCGCGACCGCAATCGTAAAAGAAAAATACAGAAAATCCGCATAGCCGGGATGCAGTTCGTCCTCCGGAAAACGCAAGGCGCGCTGCTTGACCGGAGACAGGTAAAACAGCCGCGCATAGTGCACGGTGTAGGTCGTCGCTACCAGCAACCATGAGCCCAGCACGGTGATCGCCGTGAACACGTAGTGCAGCACCTTTTGCGTGTCCGGCATCCCCTTGGACGACGACAGTTCCAGTACGATTGCCACCAGGCTGAATGCCGCAGCAATCGACAGGATCGCCAGCACCACCACCGCGTTATTGTCCTCGCGCTCGGCAATCTCGCGCACCCGCGTGCTGGTGGCGGTCGCCATCAACCAGGCCATCTGCGCGAGATACAGCCAGACGATCACGTTCCATCCGGCCAGCACACGCGTAACCGGCCGCCAGGATTGCGGCACCACCGCCCCCACCACCAGCCCGGCCACCACGGCAAGTATCAACCGCGGATGAGAATGAAATAAATGGCGCATTAGCTAAACAGACAGTAAATAGGGTCAGAGTCGAATTAAATTAATTAGGGTCAGAGTCAAATTAAATCTTCTCGTCGGCCGGACACGATGAGTTCGCGCCCACCGTGAGCCGCTTTGTCGAGCCGGTTGCCATAGTACCAGCACCAATCAGGCGATCGTATCGACCGTGCCGCCATCAACCCGCAACGCCGCGCCGGTGGTGGCCGAGGCTTGCATCGAGCAGACATAGACGACCATGTTGGCGACTTCGTCGACCGTTGCCATGCGACCGATGATGGAGCTGGGGCGCTTGGCCTTGACGAAGGCGGTGGTGACCTGTTCCATGGTCTGGCCGGTGTCGGCAATGGTCTTGCCGAACATGCCGGTCAATCCATCCGACAAGGTGGGTCCCGGCAAGACCGCGTTGACGGTCACGCCGCTGCCGGCAAGGCGCTTGGCCAGTCCGCGCGAGACCGACAGGTTGGCGGTTTTGGTGAAGCCGTAATGCATCATGTCGGGCGGGATATTGAGCCCGGACTCCGATGAAATAAACACGATGCGACCCCAGCCCTGCTCTACCATCGCCGGTGCGTAGGCGCGCGACAGGCGCACGCCGGATAGCACATTGACTTCATAGAAGCGGGTCCATTCGTCATCGCCAAGCTCGAAAAAATCCTTGACGCCATAGATGCCCAGATTGTTGACGAGGATGTCGGCTCGCGGTTCGGCGGCGAACAGGGCGCTACATCCTTCGGCAGTACCCAGGTCGGCAGCGACGCCACGCACGATGGCAGCAGGAAAGCGTGCCTTGATAGCCGCGATGGCCGCGTCGACCGCCGCTTGCGTGCGGCCGTTGACAATGACAGCCGCGCCGGCATCGGCCAGGCCGGCGGCAATGGCAAAACCGATGCCGCTGGTGGAGCCCGATACCAGCGCGGTTTTATGGGTCAGGTCGATATGCATGAATGAAGTTCTCCGGAATCAGATGAAAGAGATGGCGCGGTCGTGCCGCTGCCCGACCATAACGCAAACGCACCGACCAGGTTGGTCACTGCAATCAGTCGACCTGCAGCCGCCCGCGCACCGCAAACTTGCCATCGGCACCGATCTGGCCCGTCAGCACCACCATCTCGCCCATGCGCGGCACGACGCCGGTCAGCTCGGTGATGTTGACCTGGTGCGTGACCATCACGACATTACCGTCACCGGTGCGATCGCGAATGGCCGCGCTCACCGCGCGCGATTTCAGGCTGAACGCATCGGCGCTGTCTTCGAAACCTGAATCAAGCATCGCCATCGGCGTGACCCGGCCGAAGGCGAGCCGGGCGGTCTCGGTGCAACGGCACCAGCGGCTGGACCAGACTTGCGCGACCGGAATGCTGCGGGCACGAAAGGCATCGCCCAACCGTTGCGCCTGGGCGCGCCCGGCGGCCGATAACTGGCGCTGCGAGCTGCAATCGGCCAGCGTAAAACCGGGCGGGTCGCCGATGCCGGATTCGGTGCTGGCATGGCGCAGCAGGACGATCTGCCCGCCGCCTTGCAGCGCCGTCCAGACGGCCGCTTCATCAGCACGAGCGAGCGGCAACAGCGTGGTCAGCGCGAGCAGTGCAAGCGTACAGCGCAGAGCAAATTGAGAGGTCAGTATCACGATTCCTTGATATGAGAGCGCCCTGCATGATAGCCATGACGGGTACAGGAAGCAAAAAGGCCGCTCGCGCGGCCTTTCTAAACAGTCAAGACGAGGCTATCAGAACTCTTCCCAATCGCTGTCCGACCGCGCGGCCGCAGCAGAAGCCGGCTTGCGCGCCGGTGCCGGCAAGGTCGAACGTGCAGCAATCGGCTTCTTGACTAACGCCCGCGCCGTCAGGCGAACCGGCGCCGGCTTCGTGGCGACGACGCTGCCACCCTCGAACTTGAACACCGCAACAGTACGCTCGAGCTCCCCGGCCTGCTCCTGCAGCGACTCGGCGGCCGCGGCGGCCTCCTCGACCAGCGCGGCATTTTGTTGCGTGACCTGGTCCATCTGGCCGATGGCCAGGTTGACCTGTTCGATACCGGCGCTTTGCTCGACGCTGGCGGACATGATTTCGGCCATGATGTCGGTCACGCGGCGCACGCTGTCGACAATCTCACCCATGGTCGAACCGGCTTCGAGCACCAGTTTGCTGCCCGTATCGACCTTGTCGACCGAATCGCCGATCAAGGTCTTGATTTCCTTGGCGGCAGCGGCCGAGCGCTGCGCCAGATTACGCACTTCGGTGGCGACCACGGCAAAACCGCGACCCTGTTCACCGGCACGAGCGGCTTCAACGGCGGCATTGAGCGCCAGAATATTGGTCTGGAAAGCGATGCCATCGATCACGCCGATGATGTCGGAAATCTTGCGCGACGACGCATTGATCGATTCCATCGTGTCGACTACCTGTGACACGACACTGCCGCCCTTGACTGCTACCGACGATGCCGAGACTGCCAGCTGGTTGGCTTGTCGCGCATTGTCGGCGTTCTGCTTGACGGTGGCGGTCAGCTGTTCCATCGAGGCAGCGGTTTCGGCCAGCGAACTGGCTTGCTGCTCGGTGCGTGCAGACAGGTCCTGATTGCCGGAGGCGATTTCGGCCGAACCCGTCGCAATCGTTGCGGTGCTGGTGCGTACCCGCGAGACGATCTCGACGAGGCTGTCGCGCATTTCTTTCATCGCAAACAGGACGCTGGAGCGATCCCCGGTCCGCACCGCAATCGCCACACCGAGGTCGCCGGCGGCGATGCTACGGGCCACGTTGCTGGCTTCGGCCGGCTCACTGCCCATGGTGTACAGCACGCCACGGGTGATCAGCATGGCAATCACTGCACCAATGACCAAGGCCGCAATACAGGCAATGAGCATCAGCACACTAAAGCTGCTGGCGAGGCCGCGGGACATGGCGGACTCGGTCCGGTTCAGGGATTCCTGGTAATCGATGAACTTGTTGATCCGCGCCAGCCATTCGATGTACGCCGGCCGGCCTTCCTTGAGCATCAAGGCTTTGGCCTCATCGGTATTGCCGGCCTGCTGCAGTTCAATGATCTTCGTGGTGATCGGTACCGTACGGCTGCCAATTTCCTTGATGCTGGCCAGGATCTCGCGTTCTTCCGGACTGATGTCGGTGCGTGTGCTGAACATCCCATCGAGCAGCACTTCGGCTTTCTCGTAGTCGCCACGCAGTTGCGCAATCTTCGCCTGAGTGGCCGGCAGCTCTTCGGTACCGGCAAGAATCACGTCGCGCGTGGCGATCGCCCGGTCGTGCACGCTGCCCCGAAAATTGATTGCATGTCGCTGCTTGACGCTGTTGACATCATTGATCGTCGTCAGGCTGTCCGAGATTTTATAGACGCGCATCGTGCTGATGATGGCGAGGATGATGATGAGCGACAGGATGGCGGCAAAGCCGAGCGCAATGCGCGCCTTGACTGTCAGACCGGCGATACGGGTGGGGTTCATGAGTGCCCTAAAAGAGAATAACTAGCAGTGGCTAAATGTATTTCCTGGCAAGTACCGGAGCGCCCGACCAATCAGTATCGAGCATCGCAGCGTATCAGGAAAACACGAAATGGGAACGCGAAAAACCATTGCTTGGTAAAAAGCAATAATTGTCTGGAAACATTATATGAGAGTTTAAGGCGAATGGCGTACACGCTGGTATGTAGCCTGAGGAAGGCTATTTTTCTAGGCTACTTCAACGAAAGATTGCCCGCTATAAAATAGGGGCAACCTTCATTGCCAACGATTTAATTGCACGCAATGCGAGCTGCTTTGGCATGCATCGATAGCAACCAACAAGCGATATCGCTCATCTTGCCCATCGACTCGAGGCACTCAGGCGAGCCACCTCATTGGTCGACTCAGTCGACCAGCTGGTACCCGCGCTCCTGCCGCACCCGACCCAGTGCCGACAAGGCCGCAAGTCCGGCTTCGAAGCTGTCGAATGCACGACTCTTGCCACCGCCATGCTTGTTGACGCGACTACCCCAGGTTTGCATCAGTACCCAATCGCCCAGCAGATCCCGGCTCAGCATCAGCGAGTAAGTGCGATCGGCAGCGACAAAGCGACGCCGGATCGGGCTATCCGAATGCACAGGCAAGCCCTGTGTCACACCATCGACTTCATCAATCATGCCGTACCTTTTTTTATTTTTTAGCTTGCGCAAGACGAACCGTATCGCCGCCGCAAAAGGAGCCGAACGATAGCAGAGAACCCGCCGCCCGAGAAAGCCTGCGAGCGCATAAATCGAACATTAAATTGCTGATCCTGACATTGACAATAATCAGAAAAAAAGTCACCTGATCAGCCACAACGCTTTATCCTTGCTCCTCCTCAAAACCAACAGCCACGATGCTGCTGGTAGCGCCCTCTTCTGCTGTTGATTATTTCTGATTGCGCTCCCTTTGATGCCGTTAAAAACCCTACTCGCTGCGGCGTGCCTGGCCTTGGCATCGCTGTCCTCTGCGTTTGCTGCCGATGCCGCCGATGCCGACTTTTCTGCATGCCGCCAGTTCTTTGCCGGTGCGCGCCTGCCCGTGTTGCCGGCCCGCGCGATGCGGCCTCGGGCCCTGTGCTACGACAATTTTGCCGTCCTGCATTCGGGCACGAGCCGCACGCCGATCTATGTTGCCGAGCGTCTCAATAAGGACCAGCTGGCCTTGAAGATAGAACGCGGCTCGCGCTTTTTTGCCGATGCCCGCCTGCCGCGCGCCGAGCGTTCCGAACTGGCCGACTACAAACGCTCCGGCTTCGATCGCGGCCACATGGCACCGGCGGCCGACATGGTGAGCGATGCGTCGATGGCGCAAAGTTTTTCGCTGGCCAACATGGTGCCGCAAGCGTCGATCAATAACCGCAAACCGTGGGCCGGGATCGAACAGGCAACGCGCCGGTATGCGTCGCGGGCGCAAGGCGATGTGTATGTCATCACCGGTCCGGTGTTCGATGCCAAACCGCCGACCATAGGCGCGAACCGGGTCTGGGTACCGCAGCATCTGTTCAAGCTGGTCTACGATCCGGCCACGCAGCGCGCGTGGGCGCACTGGATCGACAATACCGATGCAGCGCGCGCCGGCGCGCCGATCAGTTATGCCGAACTGGTGCGTCGTACCGGTGTCGAATGGCTGCCGGTGCGACAACAGCTAGAATTACCGCTTTCCTCTTCCCGGCTAACGCAATGAAAAAACCTTCTTCCAGCAGCGGCCTGGTCTATTCCACCGAAACCGGACGGATGTGCCCGGACTGCCGCCAGCCCGTGGCCAGCTGTACCTGCAGCAGCGCCAAGCCCGCGCCGGTCACCGATGGCGTGGTGCGGGTCTCGCGCGAAACCAAGGGACGCGCCGGCAAAGGCGTGACGCTGGTCAAGGGGCTGGCACTTGAACCGGTCGCGCTGGCGGCACTGGCAAAACAGCTACGCAATGCCTGTGGCGCAGGCGGAACCGTAAAAGATGGCATCATCGAAGTCCAGGGAGACCATTGCGAGCGCGTTGCGCAAGCACTGAAATTGCAGGGATATACCGTGAAGCGCTCGGGCGGCTGACCAGATTACCGGATACATGGGTGCTCAATCCGACATAGTCGCGCAACACCCGGCCGGCACACTGCGTGTCAATGCCGCAGCGCCTATCGTCCACTTACTTGTTAGCAGGCTCATATGAAAAAACAGTTACTCCATCTTTTAATCGCGGCAACGCTGGCGTTTTCTGCCGCTACCGCGATGGCCGTCCCGACCGCCCTGGCCCCGACGCTGGAGCAATCACAGGCAGCGCATCTGTCGGCCGAAGTGGTCTCGCGTTTTCATTACCGGGCCCAGCCGCTCGATGCGGCAATGTCCGACAAGATCTTCACGCGGTATCTGAAATCGCTCGATCCTGAAAAATTCTTTTTCACGCAGGCTGATATCGATGTCATGTCGAAGCAGCGCAGTACGCTGGCCAGGGCCATCCTGGGCGAAAACCTCAGTGCGCCGTTTGCGATCTTTAACCTGTACGCGCAGCGCGTATCGGAACGCTTTACGTTTGCGCGCGCCATGACAAAGGAAAAGTTTGATTTCAGTACCCAGGAAAGCTTCATGGTGGACCGCGAGAAAGAAGCCTGGCCGGCCTCGGTCGACGAGCTGCACACGCTCTGGCGCAAGCAAGTCAAGAATGACTGGCTGCGCCTGAAGCTGGCCGGTGTTGCCGCGCCGCAGATCGCGCAGACGCTCAACAAGCGCTACGACAGCGCGCTGCAGGAAGTCACCCGCGTGACGCCGGAGGAAGCTTTCGAGACCTTCATGAATGCGTACACGATGGCCATCGATCCGCATACCAATTACATGGGACCGCGCGCGACCCAGGAATTCGATATCGCAATGAGCCTGTCGCTCGAAGGCATAGGCGCGACGATGTCGCAAAAAGGCGGCTACAACACGATCCGCGAAATGGTGCCCGGCGGGCCGGCGATCCGTTCCGGCAAGCTGCGCGTCGGTGACCGTATCGTCGCTGTCGGCCAGGGTGCCGATGGCGCCATGGTCGATGTAGAAGGATGGCGGCTCAATGAAACTATCGGCCTCATTCGCGGACCGGCGGATTCGACCGTGCTGCTTGATGTGCTGCCTGCCGGTGCTTTACCGGATGCCGGCCGACGCCGCGTTGCCATTGTGCGCAAGAAAATCGACCTGGCCGAGGCGGCTGCCAAGAAGACCATGATCAGCGTCCCGGACGGCACTAAAACGCGGCAGATTGGCGTGATCACCCTGCCGACGTTCTATCGTGATTTTGAAGCCGAGCAAAGTGGTGAAAAAGACTTCCGCAGCGTGACCCGCGATGTTGCTGTCCTGCTGGCTGAACTCAAGGCCGCGAAAGCCGACGGCGTCGTGATCGACTTGCGTAATAACGGCGGCGGCTCGCTCACCGAAGCGATCGGGCTGACCGGCCTGTTCACCGGCAAGGGACCGGTATTGCAGCAACGCGATGCGCGCGGCAAAATTATCGTCGACAGTTATACCGGCGCTGCGGCGGCCTGGGATGGTCCGGTGGGTGTGCTGATCAATCGGGGTTCGGCCTCGGCGTCGGAAATCTTTGCAGCAGCGATCCAGGATTACGGTCGTGGCACGGTTATCGGTGAGCGCAGTTTTGGCAAAGGCACTGTGCAAAGCACGGTCAATCTCGATCAGTTGGTGAAGCAATCCAAGCCGCAATTCGGTGAGCTGAAAATGACGACTGCGCAATTTTTCCGCATCAACGGCGGCACCACGCAGTTGCGTGGCGTGAAACCGGATATCACGTTTCCGACCGACCTCGATGCCGAGGACCGCGGCGAATCGGGCTTCGATAATGCGCTGCCATGGAGCCAGATCAAGCCGGCCACGTACGCTGTATCAGGTCTCTTGAAACCGGTGATCCCGGTGCTGATGAAGCGCAGCGAAGCACGTATCAAGGCCAATCAGGAGTTCACCAATATCGAAGCTGACATGACGCGCTTCATGCTGAAGAAAAAAGCCAATGTGATCTCGCTGAACGAAGCCGACCGGCGCAAGGAACGCGACGATCAACTGACCCGCATGACCGCACGACTAACCTCGGCGCGTCCCGGCATGACCCGCATCGAATCGGCCAGGGCCATGCTCGATGATGGGCTTGATTCGAACGAGCGGGATCTGGGCGTCGAACTGGCGGCCGGACTGGCACAAAAAGAAGTGAAGGACGTCTTCCTGCAGGAGGCCGCTCGCATTGTCAGCGATCAGGCCGGCCTGCTGAAGACAACTACCGAGGCGGCCATCGCGGCCAGGGCGGCGGGCAAACAGCTGCAGGCAAAACCGCTGGCCGAAGCCATGACACCAGGTTGACGCTTGTGTCTTCATGATGACAAGACAGAGCAATGGCCGGCTCCGGCCATTGCTCTGTAACTTGCCTGGCAAACAATCGCCAACCATGTCTTAATACCGCCTCGTTTGTTCAGGTTCCAGTTGCCCTATCCGGGCCATGCCTGTTTCACGCTATCGGAGCCTTCCCATGAATCGCCTTCCTATCCGGAATATGGCCGCCTGTCCTGTCACCCGCACCTCGTCCCGACCACACACGCTGATGCGCACCTTGCTGGCCTCTGCGCTGCTGTGCGCCGGCCAGGCCATGGCAACGGCACCATTGGTGACGACCCAGTTGCCGCGCACGGTACGCCCCGAGCACTATCAGGTATCGATCACGCCGGACGCCGCCAAGGCCCGTTTCAGTGCGCGCGTGGCGATCAGTATTACGGTGCTGCAGCCGACTGCCAGCATGACGCTCAATGCGGCCGAACTGGATTTCAGTAGCGTGCGCCTGCTCGCGATGGACAGCGACAAGGTGCTGGCGACTGCCCGCGTAACGCTCGATAGCGGCAGGCAGACCGCGACCTTCCGTTTTCCGCAAGCGGTGACGCCCGGAAAATACCGGCTGGCATTGGCTTATACCGGCGTGATCGGCACCCAATCGAGCGGCCTGTTCTCGCTCGACTATGACAGCGCGACCGGCCCGCAACGCGCCCTTTATACCCAGTTCGAAAACTCCGATGCACGCCGCATGATTGCGTCGTGGGACGAGCCGGCCTACAAGGCAACCTTCTCGCTGGAAGCCATCGTGCCGGCCGATCAGATGGCCGTCAGTAACATGCCGGTGCAGACTTCGACGCTGCGCTCCGATGGCCGCCGGGCGGTGCAGTTCGCGCCCTCGCCGAAGATGTCGACTTACCTGCTGTTCTTCGGGCTCGGTGATTTCGAACGCGCCACGACACAGGTCGATGGCACTGAACTGGGCGTCATCACCAAGAAAGGCGCGCTTGCCCAGGCGCAGTTTTCGCTCGACGCATCCGCCGCGATCCTGCGCGAGTACAACGCTTATTTCGGCACGCCGTACCCGCTCCCGAAGCTCGACAACATTGCCGCGCCGGGACGCAGCCAGTTTTTTGGTGCGATGGAAAACTGGGGTGCGATCTTTACCTTCGAACATGTGATGCTGCTCGATCCGGCGGTCTCGACCCAGAACGACAAGCAACGTGTCTTCAGCATCGCCGCCCATGAAATGGCGCATCAATGGTTTGGCGATCTGGTCACGATGGCTTGGTGGGATGACCTCTGGCTCAATGAAGGTTTTGCGTCATGGATGGAAAGCCGCACGACCATGCGCCTGCATCCGGAATGGCATACCGCGCTGGGTGTTGTTGATGATCGCGAGCGGGCCATGAATCTTGATTCGCTGGCGACGACCCATCCGGTGGTCCAGCATATTGCCACCGTCGAACAGGCCAGCCAGGCCTTCGATGCGATCACGTACAGCAAAGGCGAAGCCGTCATCCGCATGCTGGAAAACCATGTCGGCGAAACCGCCTGGCGCGAGGGTGTGCGCGCGTACATGAAGCAGCATGCGTATCGCAACACGGTCAGCGATGACCTGTGGCGGAAGATCGAACAAGCGGCCGGCCAGCCGGTCACCGCGATCGCTCATGACTTCACGCTGCAAGCGGGCATCCCGCTGATCCGCGTCGAGCAGGTTGTGTGCAAGGACGGGCAATCGACCGTCACGCTGACGCAGGGTGAGTTCAGCCGCAGCCAGCCCGACAAAAAACCGCTCACGTGGCGCGTGCCGGTGACGCTGCAATCGGGGACGGCGGGCGCACTGACGCGCACGCTGGTCAGTGGCGGCAAGGCCAGCGTGACGGTGCCCGGATGTGAACCGGTGCTGGTCAATGCCGGACAGGCAGGCTATTACCGCACGCTGTATGCGCCGCGGGAATTTGCCCGGCTGGCTGGCAGCTTTGGCACGCTCAAGCCAGTCGATCAGCTCGGGATGCTGGCCGATAGCGCCCGGCTCGGGCTGGCCGGATTGCAGCCGATGGCAGACTTCCTGGGATTGGCCAGCGCGACACCGCTGTCGGCCGAACCGCGGGTCTGGAGTGCGATCGCCAGCCTGTTTGTCGAACTGCATCGTTACTACGAGGATGACAGCGCCGGCCAGCAGCGCTTCGCCGGCGTTGCCATTGCCCGCCTCGCGCCGGTGATGGCACAGCTGGGCTGGGAAGCGCGCGCCGGAGAATCCGAAGCGATCGCTCCCGTGCGCGAACAACTGGTCAATGCACTGAGTGCATTGGGCGATCCGGTCACCATCGCCGAGGCGTCCCGACGCGTTGCTGCTGCGGCCATGCAGACCGCTGCATTGCGCAAGCTGACGCTATCGGTGCAGGCGGACCATGCCGACACGGCCAGCTGGAATGCGATGCTGCAATCGGCACGCGATGCCAGCTCATCGCTGGTGAAGCAGCAGCTCTACGACTTGCTGGCTACCAGCCGGGACGCGTCGCTGGCGCAGCGTGCGCTTGATCTGGCGCTGACCGATGAACCGGGCCTGACGACCAGCGCCGGCATGATCCGTCGTGTGGCTGACGACCATCCGGACCTGGCGTTTGACTTCGCCTTGGCCCATCTGGAGCGCACCAGCGCGCTGATCGACAGCTCGTCGAGCAGCCGGTATTTTCCCGGACTGGCAAGTAATTCTGCCGACCCGGCGATGCGCGACAAATTGCAGGCGTATGCCGATGCCCATCTCAATGGCGATGCACGGCGTGATGTCAATACCGCCCGCGCACGGATCGCGGACCGGATCCGGATTCGCGCCAGCCAGCTGGCGGCGGTCGATGCGTGGCTGGCGGTGCAGCGCTGATTACTGACCCACTTTCACTTACAGGAGAACCACCCCGACATGCCTATCATTGCGTACCCTCAAGAGCCTTTTCCGAACTTTTACAATGACCTTCACGGGTCATTGCAGATGGCATGGAGAATGCTCGGACGGGCCACCAAAGACCGCAAGGCCGCATTCCGTACGCCGGTGCTGGCGTCGGTTTCCGACGCCGGACCGCAAGCGCGGGTGCTGGTCTTGCGCGCTGTCGATGCCGACCGGCGCCAGCTAATTTTTCATACGGATACCCGCAGCGGCAAAGCCGGCCAGCTCGGTGCGGACGACCGCGTGGCCGCCACTTTTTATGATGCCCATCGCAAGATTCAGCTGCGTATCAATGGCGTCGCGCAGCTGCACACTGACGATGCGCTGGCCGATCAGCAGTGGCGCGATGCCTCGCCGAATGCGTTGCGCTGCTTTTCAGGGCCCGTGCCGGCAGCGCCTTGCGCACTGCCTTCGGACCACGACGGCATCGAAGCGACCCGCACGACGGTGGCGGCCGGACGCGAATTTTTTGCCGTGCTGTCGGTCGATATCGGACAACTGGAATGGCTGTATCTGCATACGCACGGACAGCGTCGCGCGCTATTTTGCTGGCACGAAGAGCAATGGAAAATGCAATGGCTTAACCCCTAGACACCCGAAAAAGTGACGTTCCGGTCGTGTACGTGGTCAGCGTTAAGCGCGTATGCTCGGCCGCTCACTCTCCACTGAAACGGATCAGACAGATGACAATTACCCGCGGATATGCAGCCACTGCAGCCAAAGCACCCCTGACACCCACCACGTTCGAACGCCGCGCTCCGCGCGAAGACGACGTATCGATCGACATCAAATTCTGTGGCGTGTGCCACTCCGATATCCACCAGGCCCGTGACGAATGGGGCGGCGCAGCCTTCCCGATGGTGCCCGGCCATGAAGTCGCCGGCATCGTCAGCGCGGTCGGCAGCAAGGTCACCAAATTCAAGGTCGGCGATCATGTCGGCGTCGGCTGCTTTGTGGATTCCTGCACTCAGTGCGCGACCCGCAATGTCGACCTCGAGCAATACATGCCAGGCCTGGTACAGACCTACAACGGCGTCGAAGGCGACGGCGTCACACCAACCATGGGCGGCTACTCGGAGCACATGGTCGTCAAGGAAGGTTATGTCCTGTCGATCCCGGACAACCTGCCACTCGACGCTGCCGCGCCTCTGCTGTGCGCCGGTATCACCCTGTATTCGCCACTGCACCACTGGAAAGCCGGTCCCGGCAAAAAAGTGGCCATCATTGGCATGGGCGGCCTCGGCCACATGGGCGTCAAGCTGGCCCACGCGATGGGTGCTGATGTGACGGTATTGAGCCAGAGTTTGTCGAAGCAGGAAGACGGCATGCGCTTTGGCGCGGCGCATTATTATGCGACCAGCGACGCTGCCACCTTCGACAAATTACAGGGCGAGTTCGACCTGATCATCAATACCGTCGGTGCGAATATCGACTGGAACGCTTACATCAATCTGCTCAAGGTCGATGGCACGATGGTACTGATCGGCGTACCGGAAAAGCCGGTTCCGGTGATGGCGCACGTGCTCATAGGCGGGCGTCGTACGCTGGCCGGCTCGATGATCGGCTCGATCAAAGAGACCCAGGAAATGCTCGACTTCTGCGGCAAGCACGACATCGTTGCCGACATCGAACTGATCAAGATTCAAGATATCAATGACGCCTACGACCGGGTCATCAAGAGCGATGTGCGCTATCGCTTCGTGATCGATATCGCTTCGCTGGCAGCGTAAGTTCTGTTGGCCAAGCCGGATGAGTTGTCCGGTTGGCCGGCATCGCCGGGCCGCACTGGTTGACGTCCCGACGTCGATTGGTGCGGCCCGATTTGTTTCCGGAAGACGAATGCCTGTCACCGGCAAACGTGATTCTGCCGGCCGCATTACCGCATTCGTTAGTTCTTTTTTTCACCTCTTATTCAGGACCTTTCCATGAAATCCATTACCTTGCGTTCTCCCGGCGGCCTCGCCAATCTTCTCGTTGTTGATGGCGAGTCACCTGCTGCGCCGGCGGCCGGACAAATTCGCGTCCGCATCCACGCCAGCTCTCTCAATTACCACGACTACAGTGTCGTCACCCGTGCCGGTTGGGAAGCCGATGGCCGGATTCCGATGTCCGATGGTGCCGGTGTGGTCGATGCTGTTGGCGCGGGTGTCACCGAGTTCAAGGTGGGCGATCATGTTGTGTCGTGCTTTTTCCCGAGCTGGGCCAATGGCACGGCCACGATCGGTAATTTCAGCACCGTGCCGGGCGATGGCATTGATGGCTTCGCGCGGGAGATGGTGACCACAGCGGCCACTTCATTCACGCTGGCACCGAAGGGATTTACGCATGCTGAAGCAGCCACACTAACAACCGCCGGACTCACTGCCTGGCGCGCGCTGGTCGTTGAAGGGAATCTCAAGGCGGGCGATACAGTACTGGCATTGGGTACCGGCGGGGTCTCGATTTTTGCGTTGCAATTCGCGAAGATGATGGGCGCTACAGTGATCATCACGTCGTCGTCGGATGAAAAACTGGAGCGGGCCCGTGCACTCGGCGCGGACCAGACAATCAACTACAAGACACACACGAACTGGGGTGCCAAAGTCCGCGAACTGACCGGTGGACTGGGCGTCGATCATGTCATCGAAGTCGGTGGACCGGGCACGCTACCGCAATCAATCGATGCGGTACGTGTCGGTGGAAAAATCATGCTTATCGGTGTGCTGACCGGCTACACCGGCGATGTGCCGACCGCTGCGATGATGGCCAAGCAGGCGCGCCTGCAAGGCTTGATCGTCGGTAGCCGGCAGGAGCAAATGGACATGGTTCGCGCCATCGATGCGACCGGATTCCGTCCGGTCATCGACCGCTCTTTCGGCCTGACCGAGATCGCCGATGCATTTCGCTACCAGGCCAGCGGCGCACACTTTGGCAAGATCTGCCTCGAGTTTTAAGAGACCTTTTCTGCCCGGTGACGGCGGCTGGCAAGCCGTCGTCACGCGACATTCAGGACATTCCAGTTCCGGGCTAGAACGGCTCAGGGAGCAACGGCAACGAGTGCCGTCAACGGATCGCTGATACCGATCACGTAGACGGCAATGACGGTAATCAGGCCCGTCATGACCAGATAGTAGATTGTCGGAATAATCGTCATTCTGATCACTTGCCCTTCGCGTCCCAACATACCTACTGTTGCTGAGGCAGCCACCACATTATGAATGGCGATCATGTTCCCGGCAGCCGCGCCGACGGCTTGCGATGCGACCAGCATCGCACCGGATACACCGATCAACTGCGCGGTGTCGAACTGAAATTGCGCCATCATCAGATTCGATACTGTATTGGAGCCGGCAATGAAGGCACCCAGTGCACCCACCGACGGTGCGAAGAACGGATAAATACTGCCGACACTGCTGGCTACCAACTCGGCCATCGCTCTGGGCATCGAAGGCAGGTCTGCAAGATTGACACCGGAGTTGATCAGGATACGCACCATTGGAATCGTGAAGATCAGTACAAAGCCGGCACCTAACAGAGTTCGTGAGGACTCCGATACCGCTGCAGTGATCTGGCTTATTTTCATGCGTTGCAGCAGAAAAGTCGCCAGAACCACCATGACCATGATGCCGCCAGGCAGATAAAGCAGTTCAATACTGCCGGAGATCCCGGTCTCGCCAAGAATGTTGCTCCAGCCGAGCGAGAGATAAGTAGTAAAGAACGCTTTGACATCGCCGTTCACGCGGGACAGGACCAGCAGGCCGGCCAGCAGCACATATGGGAACCAGGCCAGACCAATTGACATCGGCATGGCACTCGAAAGCCGGTCTATTTTCATTTCTATGCTACCCATCCATGACTCAGGCCACTCCTTGGCATCGGCGAAATCCCATGTGTTCTCGGGAATCAGGAATCCGGCTTTCGCGGCAGGCACCACGATGAGCAGTCCAACCAGCGCGCCTATCATTGACGGAAACTCGGGGCCGAGGAAGATGCCGGCTGCGGCATAGGGAATTACAAAAGCTAGTCCGGCGAAAATGGCGAAAGGCGCGATCGTGATTCCTTCCAGCCAGGATTTGTTGCGGCCAAAAAACCGCGTCATCATGATGCACATGAAGAGCGGCATCAGGATGCCGATAATGGCGTGCGTGATGGCCACTTCCGACGTAATCAGCCGATAAAAAACATCCCAGTCAGAGCCGTTGGCAATCAACTGCGCCGTGATACCGCTCTTATCCAGCCCGCCAGTGACACCCACCACGATAGGAGTGCCAACAGCGCCGAAGGACACCGGGGTGGACTGGACCATCATCCCCAGCATGACAGCGCCAAGCGCTGGAAAACCGAGAGCCATCAATAACGGGGCAGCCACTGCTGCAGGCGTGCCAAATCCGGAAGCTCCTTCGATGAAACAGCCGAAGAGCCAGGCAACAATAATTACCTGAACGCGTCGATCCGGACTGATATTGGCAAAACCTCCGCGTATCGCGGTGATCGCGCCGGAATGTTTTAAGGTGTTTAGTAGCAGAATTGCGCCGAAGATAATCCAGAGAATGGCTCCGGTCAGGATTAACCCTTGCAGGCTGGAAGCCAGAACGCGGTTAAAAGACATGCCCCAACTAGTCAATGCGATGAGGACAGCCACCAGATAAACCACGGGCATGGCACGTTTGGCGGGCCAGCTCAATCCGACCAGCAGGACAGCGGCGAGAACCAGGGGGACGAAGGCCAATAGAGAAAGTGCAATTGTGTTCAAACTGGATTCCTTTTTTCAGTACTTATCGGTCAAGTCATGCGCGCAGGACTTTGATCACATCTGGTCAGGCCAGATGTGAGGATAACCAGTGACAGGAAATTGAAGCGCGGAAGTTTCCGGCGGGGAGGAGCCGGTGTCTCACTTTCCGTCGCTCAACGAAAACCACTAAAAAGTGGGTCGTAAGATGTTATTTCAACAAGAATTACACATCCTGACAACTTCAAGACAGTGCCCGATGCGGTTGCAGAGCGTCAATCCTGGGGGTATTAACCGTATGAATCCTCCTGCTTTTCGAGCGTGCGCAGATTTCATTGCCCCGAACGCAAAAAGGCCCTTCTTTCGAAGGGCCTTCTTTTTTGCTGCATGTAACTGAGCCTGACGATGACCTACTTTCACACGTGTTGACGCACTATCATCGGCGCAACGTCGTTTCACGGTCCTGTTCGGGATGGGAAGGGGTGGTACCGACGCGCTATGGTCATCAGGCTTAACTTGTAGAATCCTCTGTGGGGGCCGTTGATCTGGCTCCCTCAGGGGACGCAATTCGGAAGAAGTAAAGAAGTACAACACACACCTTGAAATCATCTTCAGTGTGCAGTTAGCGGGCGTGATGCATCAACAATCGCATACGCCATACTCGTCGTCTCTAACCCATCAAGGTTATAGGGACAAGCCTTACGGGCAATTAGTACTGGTTAGCTTAATGCATTACTGCACTTCCACACCCAGCCTATCAACGTCCTGGTCTCGAACGACCCTTCAAAGGAATCAAGTTCCTGGGAAATCTCATCTCAAGGCAAGTTTCCCGCTTAGATGCTTTCAGCGGTTATCTCTTCCGAACTTAGCTACCCGGCAATGCCACTGGCGTGACAACCGGTACACCAGAGGTTCGTCCACTCCGGTCCTCTCGTACTAGGAGCAGCCCCCTTCAAATTTCCAACGCCCACGGCAGATAGGGACCAAACTGTCTCACGACGTTTTAAACCCAGCTCACGTACCACTTTAAATGGCGAACAGCCATACCCTTGGGACCGGCTACAGCCCCAGGATGTGATGAGCCGACATCGAGGTGCCAAACTCCCCCGTCGATATGAACTCTTGGGAGGAATCAGCCTGTTATCCCCAGAGTACCTTTTATCCGTTGAGCGATGGCCCTTCCATACAGAACCACCGGATCACTATGTCCTACTTTCGTACCTGCTCGACTTGTCAGTCTCGCAGTTAAGCACGCTTATGCCATTGCACTATCATCACGATGTCCGACCGTAATTAGCGTACCTTCGAACTCCTCCGTTACACTTTGGGAGGAGACCGCCCCAGTCAAACTGCCTACCATGCACTGTCCCCGATCCGGATAACGGACCAAGGTTAGAACCTCAAACAAACCAGGGTGGTATTTCAAGGTTGGCTCCACGAGAACTAGCGTCCCCGCTTCAAAGCCTCCCACCTATCCTACACAGATTGGTTCAAAGTCCAATGCAAAGCTACAGTAAAGGTTCATGGGGTCTTTCCGTCTAGCCGCGGGTAGATTGCATCATCACAAACATTTCAACTTCGCTGAGTCTCGGGAGGAGACAGTGTGGCCATCGTTACGCCATTCGTGCAGGTCGGAACTTACCCGACAAGGAATTTCGCTACCTTAGGACCGTTATAGTTACGGCCGCCGTTTACTGGGACTTCAATCAAGAGCTTGCACCCCATCATTTAATCTTCCAGCACCGGGCAGGCGTCACACCCTATACGTCCACTTTCGTGTTTGCAGAGTGCTGTGTTTTTATTAAACAGTCGCAGCCACCAGTTTATTGCAACCCTTTCGTCCTTCCTCCGCAGGGAGGTCAAACTACAAGGGCGTACCTTATCCCGAAGTTACGGTACCAATTTGCCGAGTTCCTTCTCCCGAGTTCTCTCAAGCGCCTTAGAATACTCATCTCGCCCACCTGTGTCGGTTTGCGGTACGGTCTCGTATGACTGAAGCTTAGAGGCTTTTCTTGGAACCACTTCCGATTGCTTCGCTTATAAATAAGCTGGCCTCAACCCCTTGAATTACGCACCCGGATTTACCTAGATGCCTTCTACAAGTCAAGGACCGGGACTTCCAACACCCGGACAACCTTCCGCGATCCGTCCCCCCATCGCATCATACGACGGTGCAGGAATATTAACCTGCTTCCCATCAGCTACGCATCTCTGCCTCGCCTTAGGGGCCGACTCACCCTGCTCCGATGAACGTTGAACAGGAAACCTTGGGCTTACGGCGTGGAGGCTTTTCACCCCCATTATCGCTACTCATGTCAGCATTCGCACTTCTGATACCTCCAGCATCCTTTACAAGACACCTTCGCAGGCTTACAGAACGCTCTCCTACCATATCGACGTCATAAATGACGTTAATATCCGCAGCTTCGGTGACTGGCTTAGCCCCGTTACATCTTCCGCGCAGGACGACTCGATCAGTGAGCTATTACGCTTTCTTTAAATGATGGCTGCTTCTAAGCCAACATCCTGACTGTTTTAGCCTTCCCACTTCGTTTTCCACTTAGCCAATCTTTGGGACCTTAGCTGGCGGTCTGGGTTGTTTCCCTCTTGACGCCGGACGTTAGCACCCGACGTCTGTCTCCCTTGCTCGCACTCATCGGTATTCGGAGTTTGCAATGGGTTGGTAAGTCGCGATGACCCCCTAGCCATAACAGTGCTCTACCCCCGATGGTGATACAAGAGGCACTACCTAAATAGTTTTCGGAGAGAACCAGCTATCTCCAAGTTTGTTTAGCCTTTCACCCCTACCCACAGCTCATCCCCTAATTTTTCAACATTAGTGGGTTCGGACCTCCAGTGCGTGTTACCGCACCTTCATCCTGGCCATGAGTAGATCACTTGGTTTCGGGTCTACACCCAGCGACTGAACGCCCTATTCGGACTCGATTTCTCTACGGCTACCCTATACGGTTAACCTTGCCACTGAATGTAAGTCGCTGACCCATTATACAAAAGGTACGCAGTCACGGATCAAGTCCGCTCCTACTGTTTGTATGCACACGGTTTCAGGATCTATTTCACTCCCCTTCCGGGGTTCTTTTCGCCTTTCCCTCACGGTACTGGTTCACTATCGGTCGATATCGAGTATTTAGCCTTGGAGGATGGTCCCCCCATCTTCAGACAGGATTTCGCGTGTCCCGCCCTACTTGTCGCAAGCCCAGTTCCACACCAGATATTTCGTGTACGGGGCTATCACCCACTATGGCGCCAATTTCCAGTGGCTTCCACTATATCCGATGCTAAATCTTGCAGGCTCTTCCCATTTCGCTCGCCGCTACTTTGGGAATCTCGGTTGATTTCTTTTCCTGCAGCTACTTAGATGTTTCAGTTCGCCGCGTTCGCTTTGCAACCCTATGTATTCAGGTTGCAATGACCATTAAGGCCGGGTTACCCCATTCGGAAATCTGCGGATCACAGCGTGTTTGCTCGCTCCCCGCAGCTTATCGCAAGCTACTACGTCCTTCATCGCCTGATATCGCCTAGGCATCCACCATGTGCACTTAGTCACTTGTCCCTATAACGTTGACCTCTGATCCTCCATTACGCTCCGTGAAGAGTGCCGTGGAGAACCAAAGACGGTATAGAATCAACTGAGTACTACGTATGCACTTGCACCTTTGTAACCGCTTGCGCGGTCCAGCTAGATGCAAGCATGTTGAATCCATGTTTGTTGATTACAATCACTACCCACCAGCGCCTTTAATTCTCGCTTTCACGAGTCTCATCGACACTGATAAATCTTTACTTCTTCCAAATTGTTAAAGAGCGAACAGCTCATGGTTTCTTGTTATAAAAAACCAAACCTAAAGACCTTGTGGCGCTGCGCGCCACCTGTACTTAGGTTTGCATTTTTATGTCTCTGGTGGAGGTTGACGGGATCGAACCGACGACCCCCTGCTTGCAAAGCAGGTGCTCTCCCAGCTGAGCTAACCCCCCCAGGGTTCTACTGCACTTCTTTACTCTGCTTCTTGGTGGGTCTGGTTGGGCTCGAACCAACGACCCCCGCGTTATCAACACGGTGCTCTAACCAACTGAGCTACAGACCCGCTTGAACCCGCGCCACTTCACCACGACATATCACCACACTCTCGTGCACTTCCTTATCATCGCTTGCTTGTTTTTACTGCTTGCTGTTCTTCTCTCGACTAACAGCTGATAAGTGTGGACACAGGGCTTCCGCGCATGCTCTAGAAAGGAGGTGATCCAGCCGCACCTTCCGATACGGCTACCTTGTTACGACTTCACCCCAGTCACGAATCCCACCGTGGTAAGCGCCCTCCTTGCGGTTAAGCTACCTACTTCTGGTGAAACCCGCTCCCATGGTGTGACGGGCGGTGTGTACAAGACCCGGGAACGTATTCACCGCGACATGCTGATCCGCGATTACTAGCGATTCCAACTTCATGCAGTCGAGTTGCAGACTACAATCCGGACTACGATACACTTTCTGGGATTAGCTCCCCCTCGCGGGTTGGCGGCCCTCTGTATGTACCATTGTATGACGTGTGAAGCCCTACCCATAAGGGCCATGAGGACTTGACGTCATCCCCACCTTCCTCCGGTTTGTCACCGGCAGTCTCATTAGAGTGCCCTTTCGTAGCAACTAATGACAAGGGTTGCGCTCGTTGCGGGACTTAACCCAACATCTCACGACACGAGCTGACGACAGCCATGCAGCACCTGTGTACTGGTTCTCTTGCGAGCACACTCTGATCTCTCAAAGCTTCCAGCCATGTCAAGGGTAGGTAAGGTTTTTCGCGTTGCATCGAATTAATCCACATCATCCACCGCTTGTGCGGGTCCCCGTCAATTCCTTTGAGTTTTAATCTTGCGACCGTACTCCCCAGGCGGTCTACTTCACGCGTTAGCTGCGTTACCAAGTCAATTAAGACCCGACAACTAGTAGACATCGTTTAGGGCGTGGACTACCAGGGTATCTAATCCTGTTTGCTCCCCACGCTTTCGTGCATGAGCGTCAGTGTTATCCCAGGGGGCTGCCTTCGCCATCGGTATTCCTCCACATCTCTACGCATTTCACTGCTACACGTGGAATTCTACCCCCCTCTGACACACTCTAGCCATGCAGTCACAAATGCAGTTCCCAGGTTGAGCCCGGGCATTTCACATCTGTCTTACATAACCGCCTGCGCACGCTTTACGCCCAGTAATTCCGATTAACGCTTGCACCCTACGTATTACCGCGGCTGCTGGCACGTAGTTAGCCGGTGCTTATTCTTCGGGTACCGTCATTAGCCCACCGTATTAAGATGAACCGTTTCTTCCCCGACAAAAGAGCTTTACAACCCGAAGGCCTTCTTCACTCACGCGGCATTGCTGGATCAGGGTTGCCCCCATTGTCCAAAATTCCCCACTGCTGCCTCCCGTAGGAGTCTGGACCGTGTCTCAGTTCCAGTGTGGCTGGTCGTCCTCTCAGACCAGCTACTGATCGTCGCCTTGGTAGGCTTTTACCCTACCAACTAGCTAATCAGATATCGGCCGCTCCACGAGCATGAGGTCCTTGCGGATCCCCCACTTTCATCCGTAGATCGTATGCGGTATTAGCGCAACTTTCGCTGCGTTATCCCCCACTCCAGGGCACGTTCCGATATATTACTCACCCGTTCGCCACTCGCCACCAGGGTTGCCCCCGTGCTGCCGTTCGACTTGCATGTGTAAGGCATGCCGCCAGCGTTCAATCTGAGCCAGGATCAAACTCTTCAGTTTAATCTCTGTGTTTTATGTCCTCTCGGACATGGTCATTGCTGACCGGTCGCTCACTCAAAATACTGACAGGATCAATCTTTCAATCTTTCCTATATTTCTTCGTGAGCACTTGCTATATGTAAAGACTCCGTAGCAACCTAAGCCACCACAGTGCACTTCCACCAAGTGCCCACACTTATCAACTGTTAATTGTTAAAGAACTTACCGCACCATCCACAACACTTCGATTACCCTCACCGACCGTGCCGTCTTCTGTGCTGCTGACAAAGCGTTTTGTTTGTCTGCGCTTCGATGTCGCTGAAGCAGGAGGCGAACTATAGCCAATCCGCCCTCGGCGTGCAAGTTATACGGGTAAATAATTTAGATGATTGCGTAGGGCGGGTCTAACTTGAGTCTCTGCGCAGGATTGAATCTCTGCGCAGGAAGCAAAATCGCTCGATACCCACCCCAAGCAACAAAGAGCCCAGACTTGATTTTCGCGGTGAGCGAGGATTTTGCCGACCTAAACAATAAGGTGCACCTGCACGTTTATGTTTTCTACCGTACCGTTCGCTCCCTGTACTAAATTGGCCTGTCTTGGGTATTGCCATCGAATACGGAGCAGAACAAACGAGATTTACGGCATGAACTGCAACAACTGCGTAACGCTGGAATCCTGCTGGCACTGGCGACCACCGTTCTGTTTGCCTTATTTACGATATCGCGCCGCTGTTAGGAGGAGTTACAGGAGTCGGTCCGCGAGGCCTGACGCGGACCTTGTTCCTGATCGGATTGGACCCGACAATCGGCAATTACATCGGGGGACGATTAGCTGACTGGCGTCTGGGTACAGCAGTTGCCGGCATCTTGGCCGTCATGGCACAAGCCTCAGCCGCCATCAATTGGACTAGTTCGGCAATAACCCCCGTCGAAATCAATTTGTTCGTATGGGCAATGGCTGGCTTCGCTACCGTACCGGCACTACAAATCAACATGATGAAATTCGGCAAAGTAGCGTCCAATCTGGCATCAACTCTCAACATTGCGACTTTTAATGTTGGAAATGCAGTAGGTGCCTGAATAGGCGGAATAGTTATTGCCAAAGGGCTGGGACTTCCTGCCGTCCCGCTAGCGGCGGCTGTATTGGCGCTGGCCGCGTTGTTGCATACACTGATCGCCAACCACTTGGATCAGCAACCTGAACCAGTCAACAAAATATTGCCTGCAACTACTTAAGATTTTGTGGAATATCAACAAGATGAGGACTCACCATTGATTGACGAGTCCGACTGACAACAAAGTCTGGCAGGCGGGATACTCAGCACGATGGCAGGCTGTCACATGCGGGACACCATTCACGAAACGGAGAAAAAATTGACGTACACCGGTGCATGTCTATGTGGTGGGATTCAGTTTGAGATACAGGCAGAACTCAATCCGGTCCAGGTTTGTCATTGTTTGCAATGTCGCAAAGCACAGGGGGGGCCGTTTGCCACCAACATACCGGTAGCAAAGGCGACCTTCGTACTTAACAGCGGCAGCGAATTACTTCATCAATACGAATCCTCCACTGGCAAATTCCGGCATTTTTGCAAGAATTGCGGCTCACCAGTCTATAGTTCGCGGGAAACACTCCCGGACTTAGTGCGCGTTCGCGCCGGGCTAATTAACGAATCGATCACCGCCGGGGTCGCATTTCATGCACATGTCAGCTCAAAATGTGAATGGTTCCCCATCGATGACGATCTACCGCAGTTTCAGGAAGCCTCTGTTCCGGCACCCGATTAACGACCTCTAAGCTGACGCCGAAAATCAAATACTCAGTGCGTCACCAATTCGTAAATCACATCTTCGCTGTCAATCATGTCGAGGATGTCATTCAGCACATCATCGCTTTGCGTACTCGTCCATGTTTCTTCCGGGTCGCTGGCGAACATCGGCTCGATGGCGATATCAAGAAATTGACCGTCAGGAAGCTTAATTACCTGACCTCCAGTCGACGTTTTTACAAGCTCCCAGCCCTCGGGAATAGACATTTCCAGTTTGATCGTCACGTTTAATTTTTTCATTTGGTTCTCTTTGTTCTTGACCCGTCGAGAGTCGTTAAAGCCATCCAGTGCCATCTATGCGACTGATTCGATGTCACAGATGGAAGTTGCCGGAGTTTGCCTGATTAATCTCGTGCCGTCCGGACAAATTACCGGCGCAAATGAATGTGCTGTCACTGCGAACGGCATGTCGACTCCATGCCGCTCAGCACCATGCTCGCAGTAATACTGTTATGCAAAATCAACTGCGCAGAATAATTTCTATCTGTACGCCCGCAACAACTTTGTTGTAATGATTACTAAGGAAAATTAATTTTCTGATCAAAAAACTACGGGTATCAACCTGACTTTGACCGGGGCAGCAACCGCTACAACGACGTCGATACCAGATCAATGCGTCGCTGCAAGCGCGCTATCCCTACCGCATCGCCATGCTCCCGCGCACCCTTTATCTGCACTCCTAACCATGCCAGCAGAGGTCGTCGCCAGCCTTGTGCAGACGCAACCTCAGTGGCGGCAATCATGTCTGCCTGCGTCAACCGACCATTTTGTAACAACACGCCTGCCGCAATCAGCAGTGCCAATGGATCCTCGATAGTACTGACCGCCGTACCCGACGAAGCGAGCATTGCGCGATGCTGCACGGGCAACAGCGCCACATCAATGTCTTGCCAATGCGCTGTCAGATAGGCGGCATAAGTGCGCTCGACCTTACTCGCACTGGTCGCTAGCGCTTGATAACCGGCACACTGATCGAACTCAAGACTGGCGACCCGCACGGCGCATCGCACCAACTCAGCACGTGCCAGTAAATCGGGCCGCCCGGTGCTGCTGATTTCGGTCCGGGCGCGTGCAAAATCCAGATCCGCAGTTCTGGTATTTCCCTTCAGATAAGTTGAGGTGAAACTGTCGATAGCGCTGTAGGCGTTGCCTTGCCAGTCCGGTGTCACAGGCTTGCTGGCACAGCCGGCGAGTATCAGAGAGAACAACAGGAGCGATGAGGCTGGGGAAAGTATTTTCATGGGAGCTTGATTTGTGTGTCACGGGCGAATGGCCACTTGCGGTTGATCTCGTCGACCAGGCTGGTCACCTTGCGCAGACTGTTGTCGACCTCGGCACGCAAGCTGCCCAGGTCGTTGGTGGCAACCCGCGCGTTAGCTCCGACAGCCTGTGCTTCTGCCAATACTGCATCGACTTTTTTGAGACTGGAGCGAGCATCGGCAAGTACCGCGTTGAGTTGGACGATGGTCGCCTGGGCATCGTCCATGACGCCCTGCTTGCCGAAGACGCGCTGATCGGTTTTAGCCAGCAGCGTATTGACGTTGTCGAGCGTACCGACCAGCTTCCTGGCGTTTTCGTCGCTGCCTAGCGCACCACCCAGTAAACCATATTTGCCAGACAAATTTGCGGTCGCGCCCTGAACATTGGCCAGACTGGCATTGAGCGGCGAATCATCGGCAGTCATCTTGCCGAGGTTATCGAGGAGATTGCGCGCCGCAGCGACCAATCGCGGGATTTCAGCCGCCGTATCACCACGCAACACCGTACGTACCGCGTCGGGTGGCAACGGCGGATCAGAAAATATTCCGGTGAAAGCACGAATACGGGTATCGCCCACCATACCGCGTTCCATCGTGAAAATACTGGAAGTGCGTAGCCAATGGGCGTCTGTGTGCGGGACATCGACCAGAATGCGCGCCTTGCCGTCTGGCGATAATTCGATGCGCTGCACCCGTCCTACCGGAAATCCTGAAAATGTGAGGTCCATGCCGACGATGACGCCTTCCGAATCGTCCGACACCAGCACCAGACGTTGGGTGCTTTCGAATACGCCACGCGCATACATGACGTACAACAAAAAGCTGGCGACAAGTGTCGTCATGACAACGAGCAAGATCACCGCCTTGAATTCTACGTGCGTGGCGGGAGTGGTTTCCGGTTGATTTTCCATGAGCTCCGTAAGATTGAAATCAGATGTATTTGATGGCAAGAGATCCTGCTTCGATCAGTAACAGCACAGTCAGAAGCCGGATCGCCCCGGGCTGGACCGTCGATGAGGACGGTCTCTGCAGACGCGACGCCTCAAGAAGCGCCGCCATGGGTATCACGGCGACAGCCATACCGAAGAGCAGGGTTTTTAGTGCAAAACCAATCGTGACAATGGGATCAAACACGCGCCCAACTGTCCTGGTGTAGTCGGCCAAACCCCACGGCAGCAAACCGTACACATTGACATAAGCAAGCACCAGCACGATGACGCTGCTGACCATAGCCAAGCTGACAACAGCAAAAGCGCTTGCGATGACTTGCGGCACCACTTCGCTGCGCAAGCGCTTGAGGTCAACGCGCGTCAGGTTATCCGGCTCGAAACGACCTGGCAACGCTGAGCTCGCATTAAAGGCCAGGCCGGCACGCAACGCAACGAACATTGCCGCTGACAGCGGAATCAATTCCAGCACTAATACCCGCACCACCATTTCGAGCGCATATTGGGACAATCCGTAACTGATGGCAGTCACGACAACGATCCGGATCACGACCTGGCAGACCAGCGCGCTGAGCATCGTGAACCAGAGCAGGACTTGCCAGGTGCTGGCGTAGATATACCTGGAAGTGGTCGCCCTGTTGGCCCTGTAATACGTGGATGGCGAGAACGCCATCACCAGCGTAATCGCGCCGAGATGAAACATCGCCCACCAACTCAGGGCCATCCCCAGCAGGCCCTGCCCCCACATTGCAGGTTTCATGGTCAGAAATGAATTTATTCGCATCGCTGCATCATAACGCACCCACTTCACGAAAAAATCACCGACAGGGGCGAGAGCCCTGCCGGTGATTCTATTGGACCCGCGGTCGACCAGTCGATTAACGTTGACCAGGCACGATCACGACGGTGTCGCCAGATGGGGTGGCGCGCGCGCCAGCGGCACCGCGTGCACCGGCACTACCCGTTGCGCCCGTGTTACCGGTTGCACCGGTGTAACCGGTCGCGCCAGTCGCACCGGTATCCCCGGTGTAACCGGTCGCTCCAGTATTGCCGGTAGCGCCGGTGTAGCCTGTAGCGCCGGTGTAGCCGGTGGCTCCGGTCGCTCCGGTGCTACCGGTCGCACCGGTATAACCGGTTGAGCCGGTATTTCCGGTGGCGCCAGTGTAGCCCGGCTCCCCCTGCGGACCAGCGGGACCGGCCGGCAACGTGATACATCCACCAAGTGCGAGCAGTGCGGCAATTGCAACGAGCTGTTTTGAATACATCATGATGATTTCCTTTTTTGCTAACGGGAACTACGCACGATATTGTGGGCAGCCAGCCAGAAATGATCGGTCTCCGGCAACAGCGATCAACTTTGGCCGATCAAGCCATCACTATTGCGAGGCAAAGCGACCGGTTTGACACCCGGTGCCTGCCTGCCTTGAAGTGCAGACTACCCCCATCGCTCGCGTTGCTTGGTTCGGTACCGCGCATACCAGGGACTTGTTACGAACTCTTACGGGTCTAACTCCCGCACAGCCATAACGGAGTCTGATGACTTGAAAAACCCGCACCTTGGCATACCTGAACGGCGCCAGGCCGACAGAGCGACAACGCCGGCTCATACGGTCTGATGCATTACAGCATTGGCAACCAGCGCGACTGGCAAAAAAAAAGCCCCGTGGTCAAGGCGACCGCGGGGCATCGTGAGTTACCGTTGGACCGGCCGCAGCCGGTTCAATCAGGCAGCCGGCGCTTCAAGTGATTTCTGATAGGCGGCAACGCCCGACATGATTTCTTCCTTGGCTTCTTCCGGCCCTGCCCAACCCTCGATCTTTACCCACTTGCCTTTTTCCAGATCCTTGTAGTGCTCAAAGAAATGCTGGATCTGTTGCAGGCGCAAATCATTCATGTCTTCCGGCTTTTGCCAGTGGGTATAAATCGACAGCACCTTGTCGACAGGCACGGCCAGTACCTTGGCATCGCCGCCGGCTTCGTCGGACATTTTCAGAACGCCAATCGCACGGCAGCGCACGACAACGCCTGGAAACAGCGGGAACGGCGTGATTACCAGAACGTCGACCGGATCGCCGTCATCGGAAATGGTACGCGGGACGTAACCGTAGTTGCACGGATAGTGCATCGCCGTACCCATGAAGCGATCAACGAAAATAGCACCGGATTCCTTGTCGACTTCGTATTTAATCGGATCGGCATTCATCGGGATTTCGATGATGACGTTGAAGTCATTCGGTAAGTCGCGTCCGGCAGATACGTTATTCAAACTCATGATGCTCTCTCAGTGGTAGGGAAATTCGTTTGGAAAATGGGGGCGACCAGTCAGGAGAGCCGGCGCACTGACGGGTGGACCTGATCGAGCAGTCCGGCGAGCGCACACTGCCGGTAATGTGCGCTGGCTTGTTCAGCTTGATTCAGTGACTCGTGCAATTGCGCCAGCTTCAGATGGATAGCGCGCAGGGTCTCGGTCTCGCTGGCATCCGACAGCGCATGCTCCAGATGTCGCTGGGCCTTGCCCCAGAGCTTTTGCTTCAGACAGAGCGTCGCCAGCGTCAGGGCTAGCTCAGGATCAGTCGGGCGCTGCATCAGCCAGGCTTCGCAATGCTCGATCTGGGCCAGCAACGCAGCACTTCCTTCTGCAGCAGCGACGCCGCGATAAGCCATGATCAAACGGTCATCCCATTCGACGGCCAGCGCGCGCTCCACGATAGAGCGCGCTTCATCGGCCAGACCACGACTACCAAAGGCTTCGGCTGCACGGACAGCCACAAGCGGCGTGGTCCGATCCGATATCGGCACGCCAGCCCACACCCGACGGATCGATTCAGCATCATTGCTGCGATCAGAGAGTAATGCGTCGTAAGCAAGCTCACGCAAGCGGCGCGAAGCAGCCGGATGCATGGCGTTGTTCTTGTCCAGCGTGCGCACCAGCCGCAGCACTTCCGACCAGTGACGCGCCTGGTAACTTGCTTTGAGCGCCAGACGCAACACATGGATATGCCGTGTTCCACTGGCGTTTAACTCGTCGACCGCGGTCAGCGCCCGTTCAGGCTGGTGGTCATCTACCAGTAATTCCAGTGCCGTCATCAGGCGCGCCGTACGCAAACCACTGTCCTCAGCGGCAATATTGAGCCAGTCGTCGCGGCGCGCGGTCTGTTGCATGCGATGCGCGGCGCGCGCGCCGATGAGCGCTGCCAAACCCGTATTATCAGGCGATACACCAGCCCTGGTCGCGGCCTTTTCCGCATGGCCAAAACGGCCCTCGAACAAGGCTTTCAAAGAATCGCGCAATGCCCGGTTGCCTTCCCGCTCGCGTTTGTCACGCCGGTAAGCGGCCACCCGTGACGGCATTTTCTGGGTAATTGACAAGGCATTAATCAGCAGGAAGCAAAGCCAGAAGAGCACGGCCAGCAATAACAAGAAAAAATTCAGCGACAGATCAATCCGGTAAGGCGGATAGAAAAACACCACGTTGCCAGGATTGAAACGCGATGCCACGGCCAGACCAACGGCGATCGCGAACAGGAGCAGGAGACGAAGTAGGAGTCGCACTATGGTTTGGCTTTGTAATTACGCACGGCGTTGAGGCTTTCGGACAAAGTCGGCATCTCGATCGACAGATTGCTGGCCTGGATTTGCTTGAGCAAAGCCTGGGTAACCTGGGTCTGGCGTGCACGGGTATCGAAGTACTTGGTGATCGCATCCTGTGACGCAATCATGTCGCTGCGAAACGCACTTTCATTGCGTGACAGCAGTGCCAGACGGGCATTGAGCAAACGCAGCTTGAGATTCTCGCGGGCATAGTAAGCCTGCGTCGGCGACAGCAGCAGCGCATCGGATGTGTCGACACTGCGCACCCGGATCAGCTGGCTGACCTCGGTCCACATCTCGCTGCTCAAACTATTCCATTTGTTACGCAGTTCGTCCGGCCAATCGCTGGGCGGGTTGCCATGCCCTGCTGCAGGCTTGGCAATTTGCTCGGCCCGAACCGGTGTACGCCGGCTGTTCTTCGGCGCAGCGGCAAGCACGGCAGGCTTTTCATCCGACAACAAGGGCATGCCATCGATCTGGCTGATTACGCTATCAAGCCGCAGTGCGATCCCTGTCAGGTCCAGCGACGGCAATGACTTCAGCCGATCGATGTCCCGGGCAATGGCCCGGCGGATGGTAATGAATTGGGGTTTGTCCGAGCGCGACAGGCTGCGGTCAGCGTTTTGCAAGGCAATCAGTGCGCCCTGCACATTGCCGGCAAGCTGCAATTGCTGGCTCGCGGTCGACAAGACCTGTTCAATTTCTGCCAACGCCCAGTCATCGCGATTTTTCGACAAGTCCTGATACAGCTGCTCCAGCGACAATTGCTGGCTCTGCGCTTCGGTCTGCCGATTTTCGAGGACGCCCACTTTGCTCTGCAATTCGCGGGTGCCATCCTGCAGTGACTTGACGATGCCTTTGGTTTCGCTATTGCTGTTGTCACCAGCTTGCAGCCGCTGCGCCGCTTCGGTCCGCAGGTTGTGCATCTCGGAACGCCAGGACCACCATTGGGCCACAAGCAGAACTGCCAGCAAAGTAATGAGCGCATACAGCAGCCATTGCGAGGAAGCAGGCCGCGCCAACGGCAAATGGGAAGGGTCGGAGCGCTCGTCTACGGCAGGAGCAGTTGGCATAACGCCGGAATTTGGGAGGGGTGGCGTATCGTTCATGGCGTGGATTGTAACGCGGTAAGTAGCCCTTCGTCGCCCGATCCTGTCAGGGTAACAGTGCGAAAACCCAATGAAAGCGCTGTTTCAGCGATCCTGCGGTGCGGTACAAAGAGCGTCATGCGTTGTATTTTATCCACACCTGATTCGGCATCAACTTGTTGCACCAAATGCATTAGGACCTGTAATGCCTCGGAGCTGGTAACCACCCAGTCGCCTTCCAGTTCCAACAGATCAGTCAGTCGTTGCCGCAGCACGTCGTCGAGCATCGGTGCGGCGCGGCGATAGGCCGCGACCTGCTGCACTGAAATGCCAGCATCGCGCAGCGCGTCAGCGAGCAATTCACGGCCACTTTCACCGCGCACAATCAACACCTGTTGTCCCTGCAGCCGGGACAAGTCCAGCGCCTCCAGCAGGGTTTGCGAATCAGTGCGTTGCGTATCAAGCGGGCTGGTAATCCGGTACGGACCATCGACCACGCCATGCCGGGCCAGTGCGCGCCGGCTACCCTCGCCCATCACCGCCAGCGGCACGGATGGCGGCCACGATGCAATCCGGGCAAACGTCGCATCGATGGCGTTCGGGCTGACGAATGCCACCAGCGCAAATGACTCCAGTTGCGCCAGCACCGCTTGCAATGCCGACGTATCCGGCAACGGGAGAATCTCCAGCAAAGGCAGGATGACGACCTCGCGATCCCCGTCGCGCAATTGCTGCGCCAGAGCCAGCGATTGCGCCAGCGGACGGGTGATGACGAGCGGGCGCGGCATCAGGGTACGATCAGTTCGCTGCCTTCGACAGCGGCTTCGGCCTTGCAGATCGCGAGGATGGTTTCCGCATCCTGGCCGCGCAGTGCATCGGCCACTTGCCGGCCAACGGCTTCCGGGTTATCGGCCGGACCACGTGCTTCGGCGCTCGCCACGCGCACGCCGTCGGGTGTCGCCACCATCGCCCGTAAATGCAACTGGTCACCGTCGACGATCGCAAAAGCGGCCAACGGAATCTGGCAGCTACCACCAAAAGCACGTGACAAGGTGCGCTCTGCCTGCACGGCACGCGCCGTCGCAAGGTGATCGAGCGGTGCCAGCAGCGCTGCCAGATCAGACCGGCCGGACTTGATCTCGATGGCCATCGCGCCTTGCCCCGGTGCCGGCAAACTGTGCTCCGGCTCCAGCGCCATGCGGATACGCTCCGGCACGCCAAGTCGTTTCAGTCCCGCCGCGGCCAGGATGATGGCCGCGTATTCACCGCGATCGAGCTTGCCCAGACGGGTATCGAGATTGCCGCGCAAGGGCCGGATCACCAGATGCGGGAAGCGCGCCGCAATCAATGCCTGCCGACGCAGGCTGCTGGTGCCGACCACGGCACCGGCCGGCAACGCCTCCAGCGAGGCGTACTCGTTCGACACAAAGGCGTCGCGCGGATCTTCGCGCTCAAGAAAGGCCGCCAGCATGAATCCGTCTGGCAACTCCATCGGCACATCCTTGAGCGAATGCACCGCCAGATCGGCACGGCCTTCGGCGATCGCTACTTCGAGTTCCTTGACGAACAGTCCCTTGCCGCCAACCTTGGACAAGGTGCGATCGAGTATCTGGTCACCACGGGTGGTCATACCGAGAATTTCGACAACACACTGCGGATATAATGCGGCGAGCCGATCGCGGACATGTTCGGCCTGCCACATGGCCAGCCGGCTTTCACGAGAGGCGATCACGAGCTTTGCTGGAATCGAGACTATTGACACGTTTTCTTTCAGTTGTTGGCAGCACCGCAGTACCTGTCGCTGTACCGGTTCGGGCTGATTCGAAGGCGCAAAGCTTATCATGCGTCGTTCGCACTTCCTGCTGCCGGCCAGCCCATTCACCGCAGCACCAACCACGCCGACCGACTCCACTATGGCCAAACACGCCCGCACTGCCCTGCCTGATGACGACAAAGACGCCCCCCTGAAAGAAGATATCCGCCTGCTCGGCCGCTTGCTCGGCGATGTCTTGCGCAGCCAGGAAGGCGATGCCGTCTTCGAGGTTGTCGAAGGTGTGCGCCAGACCGCCGTGCGTTTTCGCCGCGACGATGAACCGCAATCCGGTGCAGACCTGAACAAGATGCTCAAAAAGCTGACGCGCGAGCAAACCATCTCGGTGGTGCGCGCGTTTTCCTATTTTTCGCACCTGGCCAATATTGCCGAAGACCAGCATCGCAACCGCCGACGCCGCGCCCACCAGATGGCCGGTTCGGCAGCGCAGCAAGGCACTGTCAGCTGCGCGCTGGCACGGCTCGATCACGCGGGCGTCACCGGCGCAACCGTGCGCGAGTTTTTCAAGGAAGCGTTGATTTCACCGGTCCTGACCGCGCATCCGACCGAAGTCCAGCGCAAGAGCATTCTTGATGCCGAGCACGATATCGCCCGCTTGCTGGCCCAGCGCGATCAGCCGCTGACACCGCGCGAGAGCACCCGCAATACCGAATTGCTACACGCCCGCATTGCAACGCTGTGGCAAACCCGCATGCTGCGCTATTCCAAACTGACAGTAGCCGACGAAATCGACAACGCGCTGTCGTATTACCGGATCACCTTCCTGCGCGAACTGCCGGGCCTGTACGACGACATCGATGAAGAAGTAGCACGGCAATTCCCCGCCAAGGCAGGCGAAAAGTCGAGCCCGTCCACTTACGTACAAATGGGCAGCTGGATAGGCGGCGACCGCGACGGCAATCCGAACGTCAACGCCGGCACGATGGAACACGCGCTCAAGCGCCAATCCACCACCATCCTCGATTTTTATCTCGAAGAAGCCCACGCACTCGGTGCCGAACTGTCGATCTCGACCTTGCTGGTCGATGTCAGCCCGGCCTTGCAGGCGCTTGCCGATGCCTCGCCGGACCGGTCGGTCCATCGCACCGACGAGCCGTACCGGCGCGCACTGGTAGCCATCTATGCCCGCCTGGCGGCAACGGCACGCTCGCTGGGCGCGACCAACATCCTGCGCAAGGAAGTCGCGTTGGCGATCCCGTACGCCGCCGCCGGCGATTTCGCTGCCGACCTGCAAGTGCTGGCCGATTCACTGGCCAGCCACCATGGCGAATTCCTGATCAAGCCACGGCTGGCAGTCCTGAAACGCGCAGCCGATATCTTCGGCTTCCATCTGGCCACACTAGACATGCGCCAGAGTTCCGACGTCCATGAACGCGTGCTGGCCGAGCTGTTCGCCAGCGCTCGCGTCGAAACCGACTACGCCGCGCTCGACGAAGTCCGGAAGATCGCCTTACTGCAGGCAGAACTGGCGCAACCGCGCCTGCTGACGTCGCCGTACCAAACCTACAGCGCCGAGACCAGTTCCGAACTGACCATCCTGCGCACGGCCCGCACGATCCGCGAACGCTACGGCGCGCGCGCCATCCGCAACTACATCATTTCGCACACCGAAACCGTCTCCGACTTGCTCGAGCTGTTGTTACTACAAAAAGAAACCGGCCTGTTGCGCATCGGTGCCGATGGCGTCGATGGAGCCGAACTCGACCTGATGGTCATCCCGCTCTTCGAAACCATTCCCGACCTGCGCCTGGCGGCGAGCATCATGGAACAGTGGATGGCGCTGCCGATCATGACCGGACTGATTGCGCGCCAGCACCAGATCCAGGAAGTGATGCTGGGCTATTCCGACTCCAACAAGGACGGTGGTTTCCTGACCTCGACGTGGGAGCTGTACAAGACCGAAACCCAGCTGGTGCAGGTGTTCGATCGGGCCGGCGTCAAACTGCGCCTGTTCCATGGCCGCGGCGGCACCGTCGGTCGCGGCGGCGGCCCGAGCTACGAAGCAATCCTCGCGCAACCGGCCGGCACCGTGAACGGCCAGATCCGGCTCACCGAGCAAGGCGAAATCATTGCCTCGAAGTTTTCCAATCCCGAAATCGGCCGGCGCAATCTGGAGCTGCTGGTCGCGGCGACGCTCGAAGCGAGCCTGATGCCGCAGATTGTCGATGCCAAACGCGCCAAGAAAAGTGCCGGCTTTGAAGCGGTCATGGAGCAATTGTCGGAGCGTGCCTACCGCGCCTATCGCCATCTGGTCTACGAAACGCCGGGCTTCACGGATTACTTCTTCGAAGCCACGCCGATTGCCGAAATCGCCGAACTCAACATCGGTTCGCGCCCGGCCTCGCGCAAGGCCACCCGCCGGATCGAAGATTTGCGGGCGATTCCGTGGGGCTTCTCGTGGGGACAATGCCGTTTGCTGCTGCCGGGGTGGTACGGTTTTGGCAGCGCGATTTCCGAATGGCTCGATGACGCCAGCGAAGGCAAGAGCCGCGCGGCAAAACTGACCACGTTGCGGGCGATGGAACGTGACTGGCCGTTCTTCAATACGCTGCTGTCGAACATGGATATGGTGCTCTCGAAAACCGATCTGGCAATGGCATCGCGCTATGCCGAACTGGTGGTCGACAAAAAACTGCGCACCAGCATTTTCAAGCGCATCACCGATGAACACGCGCGCACGATCGCCTGCCTGTCCGACATCACCGGCACCAGTGAAAGACTGGCCGGCAATCCGTTACTGGCGCGGTCGATCAAAAACCGTTTCGCCTACCTCGATCCGCTCAATCACTTGCAAGTCGAACTGATCAAGCGCCACCGTGCCGCGACCCAGGGCGAGCAAGCACAGGACGAGCGAGTCCGGCGCGGCATTCACCTCTCCATCAACGGTATCGCTGCGGGCTTACGTAACACCGGCTGATCACGGTGGCAGGGAAAAGGCCGCGGTCGCCATCACCGACTCCCTGCCCGGTGAGCGCAACAGCCATCGTGACGTGTTTTGATTTTGATGCGGATCAACTGGAAAAATGACGCTTCTTTTGTCTTTAAGGCCTGCACAACCTCCGACCAGCCTGGCACGTACCCCGCAGAAAAATAACACCTACCTAAAGTCGATGCTTACTAGGGAGGAAGTGTTCAATTTACTTACCACCAACTTGGCGCATAATCTTTGCGATCAACAAGCCAACGTAAGTTTGACAACTCCTTTTTGACTTCGCACGATCTGTCCATGCGCCTGCAAAATAAAACACGACATCCCTCCGAATACGGTGCCTGCGAGCCCGGCGAACTGATGCACCTGATGTCATCAGGCCAATCCGTGCATCGGAACACAACGTCATTCGCACTAAAACGCGTGCCATGACGCCATTACCGGATGCCAGCGATGCAACCGCAGTCCTGCAAGCCGAGACGGCCGCATTACGCGAGCAGGTCATGAGCTTGCAGGCAGAAATCCGCCACTTGCGCACGGTCGTGAGTCAAAACGAATCGCGCGACGAAAACATGGTGCAACTGCGCGAAGCCAACGAGAACCTGGTTCTGGCCACCTTTGGCGCACAAGACCTGCAAGCCAGTGCCGAAGCCGACAATCACGCAAAAGAAGAATTCCTGTCAATGCTCGCGCATGAATTGCGTAACCCGCTGGCACCCATCGTGATGGCCAACGCCTTGATCGGCAAGCTTCTGTCTGCCCATCCGATGCTACCCAGGCTGCATGGCATTATCGACCGCCAGGCACGGCATCTGAAGCGACTGGTTGAAGACCTGCTCGATGCCTCCCGGATCAATAGCGGACGAATCACGCTGCAACGACGACCGGTAGCGCTGTCCGAAATCATCGACAGTGCCATCGAAACCAGCCAGCCGGTGTTCAGTTCGCGCAATCAGAAACTTCATCTCGCCATGACGACGGAAGCGATCACGCTGGATGGCGATGCCGTCCGCCTGGCCCAGGTTTTTTCAAATCTCCTGATTAATGCTGCGAAATTTTCTGCTATCGATGCAGCGATTCACGTCGTTGTCAGCAGTCATGCCGAGACAGTAAAAATCGTTGTCAGGGACACCGGTGTCGGCATTGCCGCTGCCTTCCAGCCCTTCATTTTTGACCTGTTCAAGCAGGGGCCGAACACGCTGGACCGGGCCCAGGGCGGACTCGGCATCGGCCTGTCACTGGTGCGGTCTATCGTTGGCATGCATGACGGCAGCGTCAGCGTCTACAGTGCCGGACTTGGCCACGGCAGTGTGTTCACCGTGATCCTGCCCACGTGCGCGGGCAGCCTGCCGGCCGACAGCATCACCACGCCGGTCAGCGCTCGCGCAGGCCGCAGTCGCATCCTTCTGATGGAAGACAATGCCGATGCCAACGACACCCTGACGCGCCTGCTGACGCTCGAAGGCTATACAGTCGACTCCGCACTTGATGGCCGTGACGGCATGCTGATGGCAACCGCAACGCCGTACGACATCCTCATTTGCGATATCGGATTGCCGACGATGAACGGCTACGAGGTCATCGCGACGCTGCGCGCATCGCTGAAGACGATGCCCTTCATCATTGCACTAAGCGGCTACGATCAGGCCCATGACCGACAGCGCGCGGTTGATGCCGGCTTCGATCACTTTTTGGTCAAGCCAGCCTCCATTGACGTCCTGCTCGACCTGATTTCTTCGGCCTCCGCGCGCTAATGCCGCTCGTTTTACGCACGCGGCCCCGCGCTAACCTCTATCATCAGGAACACTCAGGTCACATCCTGGCTTTTTCTTGTTTTATTGCATCACAATCAGACATTAACTATGGCAACAATCAACGCTGATCGGCACGAGATGATCCGGAGCGCCGTCCTGCAGCGGCCTGACGAGTTCCTCGACATTACCGTGCAATTGTGGGAACAACTCGCGACGAAACTGATTTCGCTTATCGGCGAAAACGGCTTTCAGTCGCTCTATGTACGCAGCGTGCACCTGACCCGGGCGACCTATCCGTGGATCGTCGAAGGTAATCCTGCACAACCATCGGACAACCGCTTCGCCGGACTGCAAAACAGTCTCGCCGGACACGAACTCGAGGTCGCCAGTGCGGCAAGCATTTTATTGCTGACCACTCTGGTCGATATCATCTCGCTACTCATCGGCGACCTATTAATGACCCGAATTTTATGCTCTGCGTGGGATAACGACGCGATCGATACCGCTGGCAAGGAACTGGAAGAATGAAAAATAAAGTCAGCATCAAACGTCTTCCCACCGGCGTCCCCGGACTCGATAATCTGCTCGGTGGCGGCCTGCCCGAATTCTCGTTCAACCTGATCGCCGGCACGCCCGGCAGCGGCAAGACAACGCTGGCGCACCAGATCATGTTTTCCCTGGCTAATCCAGATCGGCGCGCGCTGTTTTTTACCGTGCTCGGCGAACCGCCACTGAAGATGCTGCGCTATCAGCAGCAGTTTCCGTTTTTTGACATCGATAAAATCAACAACTCGATCAAATTCGTCAACCTGGCGGCCGATCTGCTCGGTGGTAATTTTGACCGTGTGCTGGCGCGCATCGATGAAGAGGTCCAGAGCTTCGGGCCAAGCCTCGTTTTCGTTGACTCGTTCCGTTCGGTGGTGCAATCGGCCAGGACAATGGAGGGCGGCGCTTTCGGGCTGCAGCATTTTGTCCAGCAGCTCGGCATGCAAATGACCAGCTGGCAAGCCACCACCTTCCTGATCGGCGAGTACCTCGCCCCGGAAGCAGAATCGAGCTCGGTCTTCACGGTCGCCGACGGCATCCTGTGGATGTCCCAGCTGGTGCATCGTGACGCGATGATCCGCAAGATCCAGGTCGTCAAGATGCGCGGGCAGGCCCAGAGTCCCGGCGTCCACACCTTCCGGATCAACGATAACGGCGTCGAAGTCTTCCCCCGCGCGATGATCCAGTCCAATTTGCCTAACGATATCGTGATCACCGGAGACCGGCGACTGTCGACCGGCGTGACCGAACTGGACCACATGATGGGTGGCGGCCTGCCGGCCGGCTACTCGTGCTTGCTGGTGGGGCCGTCCGGTTCCGGCAAGACCATCCTGGCCACGCAATTCCTGGCCGAAGGCGTCCGCAATGGCGAGCCCGGTGTCGTCGCTGCTTTCGAAAAAAGTCCGAACCAGTTGCTCAGCCATCAGCTCAACCTGATGGTCGAACGCGGTGAAGTCGGCTACATCAATACCCGCACGCTGGACCTGTCGATCGATGAAATCCTGCATGATCTGGTCACCATGATCACGCGCATGCAAGCCAAACGGGTGGTGATCGATTCGCTGTCAGGGTTTGAACTGGCGCTGGCCTCGGTCTTTCGCGAAGACTTCCGCGAAGCGCTGTACCGGATGGTCGCGGTACTGACCGGTATGGGTGTGACGGTGCTGATGACGGCCGAACTCGAAGACCACTACGATTTTCTGCGCTTCAGTTCTTATGGCAATGCCTTCCTGGCCGATGCCATCGTGATGCAGCGTTACGTCGAAATCGCTGGTGAATTCAAGCGCGTGATGTCGGTCGTCAAGGTGCGTGGCAGCGCGCACAGCAAGGCAATCCGTTTCTTTGACATCGTCGGCGATGACCTGGTCATCGGCGGCAACACCAGCGAATATCAGGGCATCCTGTCAAACCAGTTGCACAACCAGCACTGACGCTGATCAGCAAGGTCGGCAAGGCCCCGCTTCACAAGCTACTTCACCAGCGCCTTGATGGTAGCCCACTGCCGGCGTGAAATCGGCAGGCGCTGGCTGGTACCGGACAAGATCACTTGCCAGGTATCGAGGCTGCGTCCGGCACCGTCCTCCCCCTGCACCGGCAAGTCCAGCTGGACCCGCTCGACCCCGGTAATCGCCGCGCGCGCCACCAGCGCATTGCGGTGTACCCGCACGAAGACTTGCGCCAGTTCTTCCTCGATCGACAGCAGCGATTCTTCGATCAGGTATTCGCGGCTACCGGTGCGCAGCGTGACGTACTTGGTTTCGGCCTTCAGATAAAGCACATCGGTCACCGGCACCAGCAACAGCCGGCTCCGTTCGTGCACCGGAAAATGCTGGCGCGTCGTACGCAATTCGTGCGCCGTCGCCGCGATCGCTTCCTGCTGATGACGATGCAGGCCGGCGGCGCGCAGCAGCGCTTCGGCCAGTCGTTCCGCGCGGACCGGCTTGAGCAAATAATCGAGCGCGTGAACCTCGAACGCCTTGAGCGCAAAGTCATCAAAAGCGCTGATAAAAATGATCGCCGGCGACGTCGCCAGGTGCGTGCCCAGCAACGCCGCCAGTGCAATGCCGGACATGCCCGGCATCTGTACATCCAGCAGCACGATGTCGGGACATTGTGCCGGTGCCAGTGCCGCCAGCCCGTCCAGCGCCGACTGCGCATCGACCGCCTCGCCGACCACCTCGCACGGACACTGCTGCGCGATATCGGACAGCACATCACGCAAGCGCGCACGGGCCGGCGCTTCATCATCGACAATAAACAAACGTAATAGACGCAGGCTCATCGCGGGACTTTCTTGTAAGGGATTAGCAGCCGGACTTCAAAATTGCTACCGACGATACCGGCGCTCAACTGCGATTCGAGGTCGTAGAGCAAACGCAAACGGCCACGGATATTGTCCAGCGCCATGTGATTGCCATGCGCTATCGGCTTGTTGCCGTGCCACGGATTGCTGATCACGACCGTGATGCTGTCACGCACGCGGCGCAGCTCGACCCGGATCAACGCTGGCGTAGTGCTTTGCTCGACACCGTAATGCACGGCGTTTTCAAACAGCGGTTGCAAGAGCAGCGACGGTATCTGCGCCTGCTGCAAGACATCGGCATGGATGGCGCTGGTGTCCCACTGCACTTGCAGGCGCTCACCGAGGCGGATTTTTTCCAGCGACAGATACTGCTCGCACAAGCGGATTTCATCGGCCATCGAAGTCATGTCGCGGCCATCGCGCATCAGGACCCGAAACAGATCCGCCAGATCTTCGAGGGCGGTTTCGGCGCGACGCGGTTCACTGCGGATCAGCGCCAGCACGGCATTGAGACTATTGAACAAAAAATGTGGCCGGATGCGCGCCTGCAGCGCCTGCAAGCGCGCCTCGCCCAGCGCCGGTGAAAACGCCCGCGCCCGCAATTCCAGATAGTGCTGCAGCGCCGCGCCAAACAAGGCGGCCAATAGCACGCTGTCAAGCACCGACAAGTCAGGAAAACTATGGTGAAACCATTCCAGCCGCAGCAAGAGCCGCGCGATCAGCGCAGCGACCAGCGCCGGCACCAGCGCGCACAGCGAACGTTGCTGCCAGTGCAGCAGCACGCTGGCACGCCGCCGCAATCCGCACAGACACACCAGCGACAGCATGCAGACCAGTTCGATCAGCAGCGAACATTCGATGAAGGCCAGCATTCCGGCACGACCACTGGTTGCCGGCAGCATGATGGCGGCCAGCATCACGAGGTTGACCAGGCCCAGTACCCGCAGGATAACGCCGGTATTGCAGTAATCCGGGATCACGCTGGCGGCGGGGTCGGCAGTCCTGGCAGGCACGATGGGCGCATTAGGCACAATAGGCATCGATGACTCTATTCTGAAGATCGGGGAGGGGCTTGTTTTATAATCGGCCGGTTCAGACACCCACTTTCCGGAAATCCAATTATGACAGCACAATTCTCCAAAAAAAGCGAAGCCTGGTCGGCCCGTTTTTCAGAACCGGTTTCCGATCTGGTGAAACGCTACACCGCCTCGGTCTTCTTCGACAAGCGACTGGCCGAAGTCGACATCCAGGGCTCGCTGGCACACGCCCAGATGCTGGCACAGCAAAACATCATCACCAGCGATGACCTCGCGGCGATCCGTGGTGGCCTGCAACAGATCGGCAGCGAAATCGCCGAAGGCCGTTTCGAGTGGTTGCTGGATCTGGAAGACGTCCATCTGAATATCGAAAAACGCCTGACCGAACTGGTTGGCGATGCCGGCAAACGGCTCCACACCGGCCGTTCGCGCAATGACCAGGTCGCCACCGATATCCGCCTGTATTTGCGCGGTGCGATCGACGACCTGACCATCCTGCTGGGTGATTTGCGCCTGGCGCTGGTCGACCTGGCCGAGCAGCACGCCGACACCATCCTGCCCGGCTTCACCCACATGCAGGTGGCGCAACCGGTCACCTTCGGTCACCACTTGCTGGCCTATGTCGAAATGTTCGGCCGCGATGCCGAACGACTGGCCGATTGCCGCAAGCGCGTCAACCGCCTGCCACTGGGCGCGGCCGCGCTGGCCGGCACCACCTTCCCGATCGACCGTGAACTGGTCGCGCAATTGCTGGGCTTCGATGAAGTCTGTTTCAATTCGCTCGATGCGGTGTCGGACCGCGACTTCGCGATCGAATTCTGCGCCGCTGCGGCGCTGGTGATGACGCACGTCTCGCGGATGTCGGAAGAACTGGTGATCTGGATGAGCCCGCGCGTTGGATTCATCGATATCGCCGACCGCTTCTGCACCGGCTCGTCGATCATGCCGCAAAAGAAAAATCCCGACGTGCCCGAACTGGCGCGCGGCAAGACCGGTCGCGTCACCGGCCACCTGATCAGCCTGCTGACCCTGATGAAAGGCCAGCCGCTGGCCTACAACAAGGACAACCAGGAAGACAAGGAACCGCTGTTCGATACCGTCGACACCCTCACCGACACACTGCGCATTTTTGCCGACATGGCGCGCGGTATCACCGTCAAGCCGGAAGCGATGCGCGCGGCCGCCTTGCAAGGCTATGCCACCGCGACTGACCTGGCCGATTATCTGGTCAAGAAAGGCCTGCCATTCCGCGATGCGCATGAAGCTGTTGCGCATGCCGTGCGGGTCTGTGTCGACAAGGGCTGTGATCTGTCCGATCTGACGCTGGATCAATTGCAGGCGTTTTCGCCGCTGGTCGAAGACGACATCTATCAGGTGCTGACGCTCGAAGGCTCGGTTGCGGCGCGCGATCATGTTGGTGGGACGGCGCCACGGCAAGTGCGACTGGCGATTGCCCGGGTGCGGGCGCAACTGGCGGGGTGATGGTTTAACCGGTATCGGTGCATCCGGTGCACTGGCCGAATAATGCAACGAGTACACCCCGACACAGTCCGATTCAAAATAAATGCGAACTTTTTGAAATAGTTGAATCCGATCCGGATTCCCCTTCGTAAAGTGTTTGGTAACTCAGGCTCAACCGGGCAAAACACTTTTGAAGGAGACCGCAATGAAGTCATCGATCGCCAAAACCACCTGCTGTGCAGCGCTTGTTGCCAGTGCCCTAGCCACCATGTTTTCGGTTCCCGCCATGGCGTCCAGCCATCGCGAAGCACCGTTCATTACCCGCATGCCAAAAGTCGATGGCACCGATCTGTACATGTTCCGCAGCTACGAAGCCAACCGCGCTGCGTACACCACGCTGATCGCCAACTATGCACCACTGCAGGATGCCTACGGCGGCCCGAACTACTTTGCGTTGGATTCCGATGCGCTCTATGAAATCCACATCAACAACAACGGTAACGGCAAAGAACAACTGACCTTCCAGTTCCGCTTCAATAACACCAACAAAGACACCCAACTCACTGTCGGCGGCAAGAAAGTCTCGATCCCGCTGGTCATCAATGGCGGTGCGATCAACGCGCCCAACGCCGCTGGTGCAAATGTCCGTGAAACCTACTCCGTCACGCTGGTCACCGGCGATCGCCGCACCGGCACCAAAGCGGCCGTGACCAACGCCGTTGGCGGTTCTGCCACCTTCGACAAGCCACTCGACAACATCGGCAACAAATCGATTCCCGACTACGCGGCCTATGCGGCACAGCACGTTGTCTCGATCAACATTCCCGGCTGCGCCATGCCCGGCAAAATGTTCGTCGGCCAGCGCAAGGATCCGTTCGTCGTCAACCTCGGCGAAACCTTCGACCTGATCAACATCAAGGCTCCTGCCACCGCGTTCGATCCGAATGCCGAGAAAGCCGGTCATGATGATCTGGCCGACAAGAACGTCACCTCGATCGAACTCGAAGTCCCGACCGTCTGCCTGACCAATGGTACCGAGCCGGTCATCGGCGCCTGGACCACTGCCAGCGTGCGTCAGGGTCGTTTGATCAACCCGACGCCGAACTCCGGCAAGCCATCGAAAGAAGGCGGCGCGTGGACCCAGGTATCGCGTCTTGGCGCACCGCTGGTCAATGAGGTCGTTATCGGTCTGAAAGACAAGGACCAGTTCAACCACAGCATGCCAAGCGGCGATGGTCAGTTCATTGATTACGTCACCAACCCAACCCTGCCTGCACTGGTAGAAATCCTGTTCGGTTCGGCCGGCGTCAAGGCACCAACCAACTTCCCGCGTAACGATCTGGTCGCCGCCTTCCTGACCGGTGTGAAGGGTGTCAACCAGCCTGCCAACGTGGTCGGTTCCGAAATGCTGCGTCTCAATACCTCGACCGCAGCGACCGCACCTGCCGCACAAAGCCGCCTCGGTGTCATCGGTGGTGATAACGCTGGCTTCCCGAACGGTCGTCGTCCCGGCGATGACGTCGTCGACATCGCGCTGCGCGTGGTCATGGGTCGCTTGTGCACACTCAATATCGGTTGCGCTCCTGCCGATGCGCCGTCCGGTGCGATCGACTTTACCGATGGTGCTTTCGTCGACTACACGTTCTTCGACAATGCGTTCCCTTACCTGAAAACGCCCATCGCTGGCTCGTTGAAGCATTAAGACCCGCCAACCCTAAAGGCAATTTGATCAGGAGAGCACCATGAGAAAAATCTTACTTTTATGCGCGATGGCAGCAGCGGTTTCGCTGTCAGCCTGCGGCGGCGGCAGCGGCGGCGGTTCGGAAGTTGTCACGCCCCCGGCCGGCACCACCTTCCTTGATGGCTTCATCACCTTCTTGACAGACCTGGTGAGCACTGCACCGGACAACATACCCGCCCGTGAAATTGACAGCATCGGCGTGACCTCGCCGGAAGAGTCAGGTCCCGCACCGGTCAAGTAATCCGACCAGGCAGTACCGTCAGCAACCGTCACCGGCTGCCCGCTCGCAAGAGCCGGCAGCCGGTTTTTTTTTGGGCAGCATTGATGCTGCTGCGCGAATGCGGTTCGCCACAGTTGATGCCATGCGCAGACCCTGCTACCCTCTCGACCGTTCGTTACAAAAAAATCAAAACACTGCCAGCAATGACGCAGTGATCAACAACACCAGAGACACGCCACTTCCCGGAGCCCCCATGCACACCACACTGACCATCAAGAAACTTACCCTGGCCCTGATCGCTGCCGGCGTCGGCTGTTCCGCCTTCGCTGCCGACATCAAACTCGGTGCCGCCGAAGCACTGACCGGCCCGGCAGCCAAGTACGGTAGCGCCATCAAGAATGGCCTGACGCTGGCCGCTGACGAAATCAATGCCAAGGGCGGCGTCGGTGGCAACAAGCTGGTACTGATCATCGAAGACGAGCAAGGCAAAAAAGAAGAAGCGATCAACGTCTTCAAGAAACTGATTTTCCAGGACAAGGTGCTGATGGTGTTCGGCCCGACGCTGTCGAACTCAGCCTTCGCCGCCGATCCGATCGCGGTCGCCACCAAGGTGGTCGTTTTCGGCACCAGCAATACCGCCGATGGCATCAGTTCAATGGGCCCGACCGTGTTCCGCAATTCAGTCATGGAAGCAGACGTATTGCCGGTCACCACAGCGGCCGCGGTCAAGCATTTCGGCCTGAAGAAAGTCGCGGTTGTCTACGGCAATGACGACGCCTTCACCAAGAGCGGCTACGACGTCTTCAAGACCACGCTCGATGCCCAGAAAATCCAGATCACCACAACTGAAACCTATGCCAAGGGCGACGTCGATTTCAAGGCTCAGCTGACCAAGATCAAGGCCACCAATCCGGATGCCATCGTCTGTTCGTGCCTGGCCGAAGAAGCCGCCAACATCATTTTGCAAACCCGCACGCTGGGCATGAAGCAGCCGTTCATCGGCGGCAACGGCTTCAATTCTCCCAAGCTTTTCGAGATCGCCAAGGAGGCGGCCGACAACACCATCATGGGCAGCCCATGGTCGTCCGAAAACATGACACCGGCCAACAAGGCCTTCATCGCTGCCTACAAAACCAAGTTCAATGCCGAGCCGGACCAGTTCGCCGCGCAAGCGTATGACGCGATCTACATCGTCGCCGACGCGCTCAAAAACGTGAAGCTGACCGGCGCGCTCGACAAGGATCGCCTGGCGCTGGCCGATGCGCTGCCTGCCGTCAAACTCAATGGCGCGACCGGCGCGTTCTCGTTTCGCCGTGCCACCGGCAAGGATGGCAAGCCGGCCGGTTACGATGCCGACCAGGATGCGATCGTCAATATCGCCAAGGGCGGCAAGTTCGTTCTGCTGAAATAAATCACGCATTAAATTTTCGTCACGACAGTTTTACCTGCGGCATTTCCGGCTCACGCCGGCCATGTCGCAGCTTCCGCATTTTTATTACATGCAGGGACTATGCTCGAACAACAACTGATTAATGCCCTGTCGCTGGGCAGCGTGTATGCGCTGTTCGCCCTCGGCTTCACGCTGGTTTTCGGCGTGCTTGGCGTCATCAATTTATCGCATGGCGCAATCTTCATGCTGGGCAGTTACACCGCCCTGCTGCTGGTCGAAAAAATGGCGCTGCCGCTCTGGCTGGCGCTGCTTGCGGCGATGCTGGTTGCCGGTCTGATCGGATTACTGGTCGACTATCTGGTGCTGCGGCCGCTGCGCAAACGCAAGGCACCGCATCTGTCACCGATGATCGCGTCGATCGGCGTGGCGATCATGCTGACCAATCTTGCGCAAGGCCTGTTCGGTGCCGAGAACAAGCGCTTCCCGGTCGGCACGATTCCCGAACAGAGCATCAGCTTTGGTGACCTGCACGTGACGGCAGTCCAGATCGGCATCGTCGCGATTTCATTCCTGCTGATGATCGTGTTGCTGGTCGTGATGCGGCGCACGCAACTCGGTCGCGCCCTGCGCGCGATTGCCGAATCCCCGAAAGCCGCCGCACTGCTCGGCATCAATGTCGAAGGCCTGTTCCTGCTGACGTCATTTACGGCAGCAGCGCTCGGCGGTGTCGCCGGCGTGCTGGTCGGGCTGTCGTTCAATGCGATCTCGCCGTTCATGGGACAACCGATGCTGCACAAAGGCATCGCCGTCATCATCCTCGGCGGCATGGGCGATATCCGCGGCGCGATGATAGGCGGGCTGTTCCTCGGCTTTGCCGAAGTCATGAGCGTGGCTTATCTGTCGAGTGATTTCCGCGATGCGGTTGCCTTCGGCCTGCTGTTCGTGATCCTGCTGGTACGGCCCTCCGGCATGTTCGGCAAAGTGCTGGAAAGGAAGGCCTGACATGATGGAATGGTGGCAAGCTTTCTGGTCGACCTACAACACCGTCATCTTCAGCATCGGCGTCAATGCGATGCTGGCGCTGTCGATCTACCTCACGCTGTCCTGCGGATTACTGTCGCTGGCCAATGCCGCGTTCATGGGCATTGGTGCGTATGCCGCAGCAATGCTGACGATGCAGGCCGACATCGCATTCCCGCTGGCCTTGCTGGCCGCCGGCGTTTTGCCGGCGCTGGTCGCGCTGATCATCGGCATCCCGACACTGCGTTTGTCCGGCGTGTATCTGGCAATGGCGACACTTGGCTTTGGCGAAGTGGTGCGCGTGATCGTCCTGAACCTCGATGTCACCGGCGGCCCGATGGGCCTCAACGGCATTCCATTGAAGACCGAGTTCTGGCACATCCTGCTGTTGCTGGCAGTCACGCTGTATGTGCTGGCGCGCATGCGCCGCTCGAAGATCGGGCGCGCCTTCGAAGCCATCAAGGCCGATGAAGTCGCGGCACAGCTGATGGGCATCAACGTCGCCGGCTACAAGTTGCTGGCCTTCGTCAGCGGCGCGGTGATTGCCGGCGTCGCCGGTGGACTCAATGCGCATTACACGTTCACGATCGGTCCCGGCAATTACGCGTTCGAGAATGCCGTCGACATCCTGACCATGGCCGTCTTCGGCGGCACCGCCAACCTGATCGGCCCGACGCTGGGCGCGACCATCCTGACGCTGTTACCCGAAGTGCTGCGCGAGTTCAAGCATTTCCGGCTGGCCTTCAACGGCCTGATCCTGATCGTCGTCATCCTGTATCTGCCGAAGGGCATCTGGGATCCGGCACGCCTGCGCGCGCTGTTCAAACGCACCGCAATCAAGAAGGAAATCTGATGCTGCAAATGAATCAGATCAGCAAGCAGTTCGGCGGCCTCAAGGTGCTGCAGGATGTCAGCTTCACGGTGCCGCAGGGCGGCATCTTCGGCATGATCGGACCGAACGGCGCAGGCAAGACCACGGTCTTCAACCTGCTGACCGGACTGCTGCAGCCGAGCGGTGGCAGCATTGTCTTCAATGGCAAGAATCTCGGTGCGATCGCGCCGCACAAGATCACCGAACTGGGGATCGCGCGCACCTTCCAGAACATCCGCATCTTCAAGGAAATGACGCTGCTCGAAAACGTCATCGTCGGCATGCACGATCATCTCGATTACGGCTTTGCCGGCCTGCTGCTGAACCTCGCGACTTTCCGCAACGCCGAAGCAAAAGCACGCGAGCGCGCGCGTGAATTGCTGTCCTGGGTGCGGCTGGACCACAAGGCCGGCATGCTGGCTGAAAGCCTGTCGTACGGCGAACAGCGCCGGCTCGAATTCGCCCGTGCGCTGGCGACCGAACCGAAACTGCTGCTGCTTGACGAACCGGTGGCCGGCATGAACCCGTCCGAAAAAACCGAGCTGATGGCCGAGATCGTCAACATCAAACAGCGCGGCTACACGATCTTTTTGATCGAGCACGACATGCGTTTTGTGATGGGTCTATGCGACCGCATCGCGGTGCTCAACTTCGGCCGCATCATCGCCGAAGGCACGCCGTCCGAGATCAAGAACAACCCCGAAGTCATCGAAGCCTACCTCGGCAAGGAAGAAGCATGAGCGCGATCCTGCAGATCAGCGACCTGGCCGTCTCGTACGGACAGATCGCCGCCGTCAAGGGCATTGATCTGGTCCTGCATGAAGGCGAAATCACCGCGCTGGTCGGTGCCAATGGTGCCGGCAAAAGCACTGCGTTGCTGGCGATATCGGGCTTGCTGAAAACCGTGGGCGGCAAGGTGATGTTCGACGGCGCTGACCTCACGAAGCTCGCACCCCACCAGATCGTCGGTCGCGGCGTCGTGCAAGTCGCCGAAGGCCGCGCCATCCTGACCACGCTGACCGTCGGCGAAAACCTCGCGCTGGGCACCTATGCGCGCAAGGACAAGAGCGGTGTAGCCTACGACCTCGAATGGGTCTACACGCTATTTCCGGTCCTGAAAAACCGACGTGACGGGCTGGCCGGTAACCTCTCCGGCGGCGAACAGCAAATGCTGGCGATCGGCCGCGCGCTGATGGCCAAGCCGCGCGTACTGCTGCTTGATGAACCGTCGATGGGACTGGCACCGCTGATGGTGCAGGAGATTTTCCGCATCCTCAAAGAGATCAACCTGACCGGGCTGACTATCCTGCTGGTAGAGCAGAACGTGCGCCAGGCCTTACGCATCGCGCATCGCGGCTACGTGCTAGAGACCGGCAAGATCGTGTTGACCGGTACGGGGCGGGAATTGCTGGATGATCCGAAGGTGGTCGAGGCGTATCTGGGCGGGTGATGGCGTGTAGTCGGTGCAATGCCCTTCGGTTATTGCACCAAATGCATTGATCACGGTCGCCAGGACCAGTCGTAGGGTGCAATAACCGCAGGGCATTGCACCAAATGCATTGATCACGGTCGCCAGGACCAGCGACTTGTCACCCTCAGCCTCCCATCATCAATACAGCACCCGCGTCCGGATCGTCCCCTCGATCTCGTGCAGCTTCTCCATCGCCACCGTCGAGCATCCCATCGGCACATCCATCACCAGATACCCGATCGATTCATTGGTCATCAGACTTTGCGCCGAAATATTGATGCCGTTCTCGGCAAAGATGCGGTTGATTGCCGACAGCACGCCCGGCACGTTGCGATGGATGTGCAGCAGACGATGCTTGCCGCCAAACAGCGGCACCACCACCTCCGGAAAATTAACCGCCGACAGCGTCGAGCCGGTATCCGAATAGCGAGCGAATTTCTCGGCGACTTCGAGGCCGATATTGGCTTGCGCTTCCAGCGTCGAGCCACCGATATGCGGGGTCAGGATCACGTTATCGAACTTGCGCAACGGCGACAGGAATTCTTCGCTGTTGGCCTTCGGCTCGGACGGGAACACGTCGACTGCCGCGCCACCCAGATGCTTGCGCTCCAGCATGCCGGCCAGCGCGTCGATGTCGACACAGGTGCCGCGCGCGGCATTGATGAAGATGCTGCCGATCTTCATCTTCGCGAACTGTTCGGCACCCATCATGTTTTTGGTCGACTCATTTTCGGGCACATGCAGCGTCACCACGTCGGCCTGAGCCAGCAGGTCATCGAGTGTATCCATCTGACGGGCATTGCCGATCGGCAGTTTGGTGATGACGTCGTAATACACGACCGTCATGCCAAGCGATTCAGCCAGCACCGAGAGCTGGGTGCCGATGTTGCCGTAACCGACGATACCGAGGGTCTTGCCGCGGGTCTCGAACGAGCCTTCGGCCGACTTCGACCAGCCGCCGCGATGGACCAGCGCATTTTTTTCAGGGATGCCGCGCAGCAGCAGGATGGTTTCGGCCAGCACCAGTTCGGCGACCGAGCGGGTATTCGAATACGGCGCATTGAAGACAGGGATACCGCGCTGCATGGCTGCGCGCAAATCTACCTGGTTGGTGCCGATACAGAAGCAGCCGACGGCGATCAACTTCTCGGCGGCGGCCAGCACGTTCGCCGTCAGCTGGGTGCGCGACCGGATTCCGACGAAATGCGCATCGCGGATCTTGTCGATCAGCAGCGCTTCGTCGAGCGCCGTCGGCAGCGATTCGATATTGGTGTAGCCGTTGCGGCCCAGAACGTCGAGGGCGTTCTTGTGTACGCCTTCGAGTAACAGGAAACGGATTTTGTCTTTTTCTAGCGATAGATGGTGGCTCATGCGGGGTCCCTGGTTCGTCGATCATTGCCCCCTATATGGGGACGAGCAAGGCATTGACCAGAGCAATGTCAGGAAATGCCAGCACAGTATTATGCCGGTCGGTCAGCGGTCCCCAACCCGGCATGACTGCGCCGCGTGCATCGTAGCCGATCGCCTTGAACTTCCACACGCCCTGGCTGCGCTTGAGGTTGCCGACATGCGCGCCCTGGCCGGTCAGCACGCGATAAGCCTCGCTGCTGACCGGCTCCAGCACCAGCTGCATCGCTACGGTCATGCTGCCTTGCGACTGGCGAGCTGTCGCAACACGTAATGCAGGATGCCGCCGTGACGGAAGTACTCGACTTCTTTCGGTGTCAGCAACAGAACCTGAACCTGAAAGCCGGTGACGCGGCCATCGGTGCCGGTCGCCATCACTTCGGCAATCCGGCTTGCGCCATCCTGGAGACCCGTGATATCGAAGCGGTCATCAGCACGCAAGCCCAGCACGGCAGCGTTCTGGCCATCCATGAACTGCAGCGGCAGCACGCCCATGCCGACCAGATTGGAACGATGGATGCGCTCGAAACTTTCGGCAATCACCGCCTTCACGCCAAGCATCATCGTGCCCTTGGCAGCCCAGTCACGCGATGAACCGGTGCCGTACTCCTTGCCGGCAATGACCACCAGCGGCACGCCGTCGGCCTTGTACTGCATCGCGGCATCGTAAATGGCGAGCTTGCGCTTTGACGGAAAGTGCATCGTATTGCCGCCCTCTTCGCCATCGAGCATCAGGTTGCGAATCCGGATATTGGCAAAGGTACCGCGCACCATCACGTCATCATTGCCGCGCCGCGAGCCGTACGAATTGAAATCAGCCGGCAGCACGTCGAGCGATTGCAGGAACAAGCCGGCCGGTGAATCGGCCTTGATATTGCCGGCCGGCGAAATATGGTCGGTCGTGATGGAGTCGCCAAACAAGCCCAGCAAGCCGGCACCGTGGATGTCGGCGATGCTGCCGACAGCCATCTCCATGCCATCGAAGTACGGTGGATTCTTGATGTAAGTCGAGGCCTTGTCCCACGCAAACGCGGTGCCGTCAGGCGACGCGATCTGGTTCCAGCGGCTATCACCGGCGAACACGCTGGCGTAATTGCGGGTGAACATTTCCGGTCCGATGCTGGCCACGATGAGGTCGCCGATTTCCTTGTTCGAGGGCCAGATATCGCGCAGGAAGACCGGCTCGCCATCGCTGCCGGTGCCTAGCGATTCGGTCGCCATGTCGATATCGACTGTGCCGGCCAGTGCGTACGCCACCACCAGCGGCGGCGATCCGAGGTAATTCATCTTGACCTCGGGATGAACCCGGCCCTCGAAGTTGCGGTTGCCCGACAAGACTGCCGCCACCACCAGATCGTCGGCGGCGATATCGCGCGAGACCGCCTCGGGCAGTGGTCCCGAATTACCGATGCAGGTCGTGCAGCCATAGCCGACGATGAAAAATCCGAGCTGCTCCAGCGCCGGCAGCAAGCCGGCGCGGGTCAGGTAATCGGTCACCACCAGCGAGCCCGGCGCCATCGATGTTTTCACCCACGGGGCGGACGTCAGCCCACGCGCCACAGCATTGCGCGCGAGCAGGCCGGCAGCCAGCATCACAGCCGGATTGGAGGTATTGGTGCACGACGTGATCGCGGCAATCACGACCGCGCCATCGCGCAAGGCGAAGTCATCCGGAGCAATCGTTGTGACCGCCGCACTTTCCGGCGACGCGGTAGCCGTATTGCCGCCCTCGCCTTCCAGCCGCTGCAACGACACTTCAAAGGGCTTGCGATTGGTGACCATGCCGATCAGGTTCTCATGCACGTTGGCCTTCATGTCCGACAGCAGCACCCGATCCTGTGGCCGCTTCGGCCCGGCCAGCGACGGCAGGACGGTGGCCATGTCGAGGATCAGCGTGTCGCTGTACACCGCCTCGACATCGGATCGCCACAATCCCTGGGCACGGGCATAGGCTTCGACCAGCGAGACCTGCCCGGCACTGCGACCGGACAAGCGCAGGTAAGCGAGCGATTCCTCATCAATCGGAAAGATGCCGCAGGTGGCGCCGTATTCCGGTGCCATGTTGGCAATCGTTGCGCGGTCCGCCAGCGGTAATGCCGACAAGCCGTCACCATAGAACTCGACGAACTTCCCGACCACGCCGAATGAACGCAGCATTTGCGTCACGGTCAGCACCAGATCGGTGGCAGTGACGCCCTCCGGCAGTTTGCCTGTCAGCTTGAAACCCACCACTTGCGGGATCAGCATTGAACTCGGCTGGCCCAGCATCGCAGCTTCGGCCTCGATGCCGCCCACGCCCCAGCCCAGCACGCCCAGGCCATTGACCATCGTCGTGTGTGAATCAGTACCGAACACGGTGTCCGGAAACGCATACGCCACGCCATCGATGTCGCGGGTCATCACCACCCTGGCCAGGTTTTCCAGATTGACCTGATGGACGATGCCGGTGTTCGGCGGCACCACCTTGAAATTATCGAAGGCTTTCTGGCCCCAGCGCAGGAAGCTGTAGCGCTCGCGGTTGCGGCTGAATTCGATGCGACCGTTGATGTCGAGCGAGTCGCGCTGACCGAACGAATCAACCTGTACCGAATGGTCGATGACCAGCTCGGCCGGGATCAGCGGATTGATATTGTCGACCGACCCGCCCAGCCGCACCACTGCATCGCGCATCGCTGCCAGGTCGACCATGCAAGGCACGCCGGTAAAATCCTGCAGCACCACGCGCGAAGGCATGAAGGCGATTTCAACAGCCGGTTCAGCTTTTGCATCCCAGTTCGCGACGGCCTCGATGGATGCCCGTGTAACGGCCACGCCATCTTCGCAGCGCAACAGGTTTTCGAGCAATATCTTCATCGAAAACGGCAGATGGGTCAGGTCAAATTGCTTGCCCAGCAAGGCCAGGCTGAAAATCGTGTATCCGGTGCCGTTGACGGCAAGCGTGTCGCGGATGGCAAATGAATCGGTCATGACAATTCCTTCTCAATATCGATCCCGCCTGGCGGGATCCGTATGCTGCAGCCGGGAATCCGGCTACGGCGAATGCCGTAATCGAAAAACAAAAATAACAACGGGAAATAATTTATTTTCAAAAAATAATATCCGGATAATCTGAAGGCATTATCCGCTTTTCAAAAAAATAAAACAAAACTAACCCTGCATTCGCACTACCAGTTAGGACAGTTTTAGTGGTGCAAACCGACATCCTGAAATACGTCGTTAGTCACTTGATGATATCGATTCGATGACGTTTCATGGTGAACCCCATTTTTTTCAAATGCCGTGCCAGAGTCGCTTCATGTACCGGCAAATCGATAGACTGATCGCTTAATCGCTGGCGCAACTGTTCGATACTGCCGCCATAAGCTTGCACGTCGACCCGCACCCGCTCCAGCAGCTCGGGTGCCAACTTGGCTGGCCTGCCGGAATAGATTGCCTGCACCAGGCTGCCCGGACCGTCGCGTTCCCAGCGCCGGATCCACTCGGCCACCGTACTCATGTGCACGCCGAAATCGGCTGCCACTGCCTTATACGTCGACCCTTGCGCAACACGAACGATTGCTTGAGCGCGTTGCCGCACCCGCGCATCCTCGTTGAAAATACCGATATCGCGCAAAATTTTCTGTTGCTGTTCACTTAATAAAAGACGCTTCATAACAAAATTTCCTCATCGTCACCGCATGACAAGTCGGACACCGGGATATGCCAAACATTCAGTTTTATTAAAATAGCATTATGTGGCTTTATTTTGTTTAGCTAAATTGATATGTCCTAATTTAAAGAAGGTCTATTCTTGCGAGCCCATCAAAATTTAATAGATAGTTATAATTCGAGAGTATATATTGGTATTCGTTGTATTAACATGGAGAAACTAATCCGAAAAATGCAGATTATTCATAATTAATTAAGAGTCACTTACTTAATTAGAATGACCAACAAGTAATTTAAATTTGATAATTCGATTGCACCTTAATGGCCCACATCCTTCTGTTTGAAGATAATCTGTCTATTCCCTATAGTAACAAGGGTTTTATTGACGAGGCTATTAATGACCACGACCTCGTGATTGTCGGTGACGCCCCTGCGATGTGGACCGCGCTGCAGCACCGGCAGGCCGATATCCTGATTGTCGATCTCGGCACGCCGGATGATTACGGACAGGGCATCGTCACGCACATGCAGGAAAACTATCCCGGTACCGGTTTACTGGTACTGACCCATGGCGATCAGCAAGATCTGCGCAGTCAGGGTTTGCTGCTCGGGGCCGACCAGATACTGACCAAGCCGGTGTCTGCGTCGAAGCTGGCTGCCCATGTGGTTGCGCTGTACCGGCGAATCAAACGCCATCGCAACATCGTGGCCGTGCCATCGCCGCAATGGCGCTTGCGTACAACCGAGCGGCAACTGCAGGTCAACGAATCGCTGCCGGTCGACCTGACCGAAAAGGAATTTAACTTTCTGCAATTACTCACCAGCAGCAGCCACCCGATTGCGCGTGACACGCTCAACAGGGAGATGCGTATCGATATCACCGGCGACGAGCGCCGCGACACCAAAAAGATCGACATGCTGATTTACCGCCTGCGGCGCAAAGTAAAAAAATCTCTGCGTGTCGACCTGCCGGTACGTAATGCCTATGGCACCGGCTACAGCCTGACCGCCAAGCTCAAACAGATCTGATCATGCCCACCTCATCAAGACTGACCGCATCCCGCCTGCACTGGATGCCTGCCGGACTGGGCGCGACCGGTGCCATCGCTGTTGCAATCACTGGCACCATGAGTGCACCGGCCATCGCGCTGATGGTGCTGCTTGTCAGCGCCGGCATTGCCATCAGCTTTGCGGCAGTGGCCCGCGAGCGCACCGGCCGGCAGAATATCCACGCTTATCTGGACAGCCAGCAACAATTCGGTGCCACCATCGCGCCGGTCTGGAGCGCCCACATCGAATCCTCGCGCGCCCAGATGGACAGCGCCATCGACGACCTCTCGCAACGTTTTTCGGGCATCGTCGACAAGCTCGACGAGGCGGTGCATGCCTCCAGCCTGGCCACTGATGCGATCAGCGACAACGGCCTGGTTGCGGTCTTTGCGCGCAGCCAGCAGCAGCTCGGCACCGTCGTCGCCTCGCAAAAAGCGGCGATGCACAGCATGACCGGCATGCTCTCCCAGGTGCAGGCACTGGACCGTTTTGTTGTCGAATTGCAGGAGATGGCCACCGACGTCGCCCAGATCGCGGCGCAGTCCAACCTGCTGGCCTTGAACGCTGCCATCGAAGCGGCCAGGGCCGGAGAAACGGGGCGCGGCTTCACGGTCGTGGCACGCGAATTCCGCCTGCTGTCGCGCCAGTCCGGCGAGACCGGCCAGCACATCGCCAGCAAGGTCAACATCATCAGCGATGCCATCACCGCCGCCGTGCGCTCGGTGAGCGCGTCGGTGCAGCAGGAAGAAATCACGCTGCGCTCGGCCGAAGCCACCATCGACAACGTGCTGGGCGACTTTCGCACGATCACCAATGCGCTGGCGCAGTCAAGTGCACTGATGCAGGAAGAAAGCATCGGCATCAAGGCCGAAGTCGGCGCGGCGCTGGTGCAACTACAGTTCCAGGACCGTGTGAGCCAGATCATGAACCACGTCAAGGGCAACATCGAACAGCTGCCCGTCTACCTGGACGCGCACCGCCAGGACATCGCCAGCACCGGCAACTTGCAAGCGCTCGACGCCCGCATCCTGCTCGACGAACTCAAGGGAACCTACGTGATGGCCGACCAGCACGCGATTCACAGCGGCACCGGGGTCGACCACAGCAGCCGCAGCACCAATACCGACATCACTTTTTTTTAGGAACCACCATGGCCAAGACCATCATGATCGTCGATGACTCCGCATCGATGCGGCAAGTCGTGGGCATCGCCCTCAAAGGTGCCGGCTACGACGTGCTCGAAGGACGCGACGGCAAGGACGCGCTGGCCAAACTCACCGGCCAGAAAGTCCACTTGATCATCAGCGACGTCAACATGCCCAACATGGATGGCATCGCTTTCGTCAGCGCGGTCAAGCTGCTGCCGGCCTACCGCTTCACGCCGGTGATCATGCTCACCACCGAGACCGACATCGACAAGAAAAATGCCAGCCGCGCCGCCGGTGCCAAAGCCTGGGTGGTCAAGCCATTCAAGCCCGAACAATTGCTCGACGCCGTGCAAAAGCTCTGCCTGCCATGAGCACCCGCGTCCTGCGTATCGATGGTGAACTGACCATCTATCGTGTCGATGAAATCAAGGCGCTGCTGCTGGCCGCACTGGCCGAACCAAGCGACCTCGAACTCGACCTGTCCGGCGTCAGCGAGCTCGATACGGCCGGTTTGCAGCTACTGATGCTGGCCAAGAAAACCGCCCTCGCAGGATCCCATGCGCTGCACCTCGTGGCCCACAGCACGGCGGTCACCGGCGTCTTTGAACTGCTCGATCTGGCCGGCTATTTTGGCGATCCGCTGGTCCTGCCGCACGCACCGCAACCGGCCATCACAGGACAATCCGCATGAACCTCGACGATGCACTGCAAACCTTTTTTGCCGAATGCCGCGAACTGCTGATCGAGATGGAAGACGCGCTGCTGGTGGTCTTGCAGAGCGAACCCAAAGAGGAACTGGTCAACGCGATTTTTCGCGCGGCGCACACGATCAAGGGTTCGGCCGGCCTGTTCGGACTGGACCATATCGTGGCCTTCACGCATGTGGTCGAAAGCGTGCTGGACCGGGTCCGCGACGGCAAGCTACCGGTGACCGAATCGCTGGTGAGTCTGTTGCTGGGCTGTTGCGACCAGATCGGCCGGCTGGTCGAAGCGGTCGCCGCCGGCCACGACGGCATCGATGAGCAACTGCAATCGCAGGGCGCACCGCTGATCGCGCAACTGTCGGCCTATCTCGACAGTCCGGCACCGAAGGCTCTGCCGGTAACGGCCGTCACCGTGTCCGTCGATCCGGTCGAACGTATCGCCCATGCCGGTATCGATGCCGACCACTGGCATATCTCGATTCGCTTCGGTGCCGACGTGCTGCGCAATGGCATGGACCCGCTGTCGTTCCTGCGCTACCTCGCCACGATGGGCAGCATCGTCGGCATCGCCACGCTGGCCGATGGCATTCCGGACGCCGGCAACATGAATCCGGAGACCTGCTATCTCGGGTTTGAAATTGCCTTTCGTACCGACGCCGACAAGGCCACCATCGAAAGCGTCTTCGAGTTCGTGCATGACGATTGCCAGCTGCGCATCCTGCCGCCACACAGCCTGATTGCCGATTACGTACGCCTGTTGCACGAAGGGCCGGGACAAGCGGCCATGCTGGGTGAATTGCTGATGCGCTGCGGGACCTTGACCGCGCGCGAACTGGACCTTGCCCTGACGACCCAAAGCCACAGTCCAGCCACACCAATCGGCGTCATTCTGGTCGAACAATTGCTGGTGCAACCGGCCGTCGTCGATGCCGCGCTGACCCGCCAGCAGCAAGTCCGCGAGGCCGGTGCGCAGGAAAACCGTTCGATCCGCGTCGATGCCGACAAGCTCGACCAGCTCATCAATCTGGTCGGCGAATTGATCATCGCCGGTGCCGGCGTGAACCTGATTGCACGGCGCGCGCAGAACAGCGAACTGCAGGAAAGCAGCTCCAAGCTATCAAGCCTGGTGCAGGAAGTACGCGACAGCGCGCTGCAACTGCGGATGGTCAAAATCGGCGCGACCTTCAACCGCTTCCAGCGCGTCGTGCACGATGTCTCGCGCGAAATCGGCAAGGACATCGCCCTCGCCATCCACGGCGAAGACACCGAACTCGACAAGACCGTGGTCGAAAAAATCGGCGACCCGCTGCTGCATCTGGTGCGCAACGCGATCGATCATGGCATCGAACCGGCTGCCGTGCGACTGGCCAGCGGCAAGCCGGCGCGCGGTCGCGTCACGCTCGATGCCTGCCATGATTCCGGTGCTATCGTCATCACCGTCAGCGACGACGGCGGCGGACTCAAGCGCGAGCGCATCCTGGCCAAGGCGATCGAACGCGGACTGGTCGACGCCGGCCGCGAACTGAGCGATGGCGAGATTTACGACCTGATCTTTGAACCGGGCTTTTCGACCGCCGCCGAAGTGACCAACCTGTCCGGCCGCGGTGTCGGCATGGATGTCGTCAAGCGCAACATTACCGCGCTGCGCGGCAGCGTCAGCGTCAGCAGCGCCGAAGGTGTCGGCACCACTGTCACGGTGCGTCTGCCGCTGACGCTGGCCATCATCGATGGCTTCATGGTCGAGATCGGCAAATCAGTGTTTGCGATCCCGCTCGACATGATCGAGGAATGCATCGAATACAGCGCCGAACCCGGCCACGATTACACCGACCTGCGCGGCAGCGTGTTGCCCTTCATCCGGCTGCGCAATTTGTTCAGTGTCGGCGGTGTGCCGGCGCGGCGCGAAAACATCGTCGTCCTGAAGCACGCCGGACAACGCGCCGGCCTGGTTGTCGACACCTTGCTCGGCGAATTCCAGACCGTCATCAAGCCGCTTGGCCAGTTGTTCAGCCAGGTTGATTGCATCAGCGGGTCGACCATTCTGGGCAGCGGCGATGTCGCGCTGATCCTCGATGTGCCGGCCCTGGTGCGACAGGCCAGCCTTACTCGCAGCACGCCGATTCCCGGATAACTTTTTTTAACCCGCCACGCCACTGCTCTGCTCACTCACAGGAACCATCATGTTTTCAAATATCAAAATCGGCGTACGACTGCTAGTCGGCTTCATCCTTGTTGCTGCCATCAGCATTGTGGTGGGCGGGATAGGCATCAATAGCGCCAACCGGATCAACGATATGGCTGATGCGATGTACCAGCAGGAACTGATGGGGGTATCGCTCGTCAAGGAAGCCAATATCAACCTGATCTACATCGGCCGCGCGCGCTCGAATTATCTGTTGTCGACGACCCAGGAAGAACGCGCCCTCAATCTGGCGTCCATCACCAAGAGCAGCGCGGCCGTCAAGGACTTGCTGGCAAAATCGCGGCCCTTGTTCAGCTCGGCGCGCGCAAAGGAAATCTTTGTGACCTTCGACAAGACCTGGGAGGAGTACCAGCGCGACATGCAGCAAGTGCTGACATTGGCCGGTGCCGAACCCTTGCAACAACGCAGCGAAGCATTGACGAAGGTGTTGGTCGAGTCCCGCGCGAAAGCCAACATCATCGATGACCAGATGACCGAACTGACGGTGATCAAGGAAAACCGCGCCAAGGATGCCTCGGCCGAAACCACTGCGCTGTATGAAAGCAGCCGTCTGCTGATGATGATCGCCATTGCTGTCGGCGTATTGCTCGGTATCGCACTGGGCGTACTCATCAGCCGCAGCGTGACAATCCCGTTGAACAAAGCCCGTGATGCCGCCAACCGGCTGGCCGAAGGCGACCTGACAGTGCGGATCGAATCAACGGCAACGGACGAAACCGGCCAGATGCTGCGCTCGATGCAGGCGATGATTACGAAGCTGTCGCAGGTCGTGTCGGACGTCAACAGCGGTGCGCAGGCCCTGGCCAGCGCCTCCGAAGAAGTCAGCGCGACTTCGCTGTCGCTGTCGCAAGCCTCCAGCGAGCAAGCCGCCAGCGTCGAAGAAACCAGCGCCTCGATCGAGCAGATGTCGTCATCGATTGCGCAAAATACCGAGAACGCCAAAGTCACCGATGGCATGGCCAGCAAAGCGGCGCGTGAAGCTGCCGAAGGGGGTGTGTCGGTCAATGCCACGGTCGCTGCGATGAAGCAGATCGCCCGCAAGATCGGCATCATCGACGACATCGCGTACCAGACCAATTTGCTGGCCTTGAATGCCGCCATCGAAGCAGCCCGTGCCGGCGAACACGGCAAGGGTTTTGCGGTCGTCGCGGCCGAAGTGCGCAAGCTGGCCGAACGCAGCCAGATCGCCGCACAAGAGATCGGCGAAGTCGCCAGCAGCAGCGTCGAGCTGGCCGAAAAAGCCGGCAAGCTGCTCGACGAGATGGTGCCTAGCATCCGCAAGACCTCGGATCTGGTGCAGGAAATTGTGGCCGCCTCGAGCGAGCAATCGTCCGGCGTCAGCCAGATCAATGCCGCCGTGATGCAGCTGAGCCAGACCACGCAACAGAACGCATCGAGCTCCGAAGAACTGGCCGCGACGGCCGAAGAAATGAGCAGCCAGGCCGAGCAACTGCAAGCGACGATGGCCTTCTTCAAGCTCGACGGCATCGCCCGCAGCGGCGCGCAACCGGCACCGAAGCGCAACTATAGCGGCACCAGCGCCGGCCCGAAAGCCGGTAGCAACAAGCCTTCCGTCGCGCTGGCCCGGGCCGGTGGTGGTGAGCTCGACGAATCCCAGTTCACCCGTTTTTGAAGGCCGTCACCATGAACGCACTTGTGCAGACCGACAGCAAGGGACTGGTGCACGCGACAGCTGCGCCGGTGGCTAGCGGACCGAAGCAATACCTGACCTTTTTGCTCGGTGGCGAGATGTTTGCCATCGGCATTCTGGGCATCAAGGAAATCATCGAATACGACGGCCTGACGCGCGTGCCGATGATGCCCGAGTGCATACTCGGCGTGATCAACCTGCGCGGCGCGGTGGTGCCGGTGATGGACCTGGCGGCGCGCTTCGGCAAGCCGCCGACGACGATCACCAAGCGCACCTGCACCGTCATTGTCGAAGTCGCGGCCGCCGATGGCGAGCGTCAGGACATCACCCACGACATGGGACTGGTGGTCGATGCGGTCAATGCAGTGCTTGATATTCCGGATGCCGACATCGAACCGGCACCGGCCTTCGGCGCACGCATCCGCACCGACTTCATCGATGGCATGGGCAAGGTCAATGGCAAGTTCGTGATCCTGCTCAACATCAGCCGCGTGCTGTCTATCCAGGAGCTAGGCGCGCTGGCGCAACTGGCTGATGCACCAGCGGCACCGGCGGCATTGGCATCCTGAGCAACGATGAGCCTGCCCGTTATTACCGACCATGAGTTCGGCCAGTTCCAGCGCTTCATTTTCGAGGCCGCCGGCATCACGCTGTCGTCCTCGAAAAAAGCGCTGGTCAGCGGCCGGCTGGCCAAGCGACTCGCGCATTACCAGCTTGACAGTTACAGCGCCTATTTCCGGCTACTCGGCAGCCGCGAAAAGCCCGGCGAAGTGCAGACCGCGATCGACCTGCTGACGACTAACGAAACCTATTTTTTTCGCGAGCCGGCGCATTTCGATTTTTTGCGCGCGCGTGCGCTGGGGGCGGTCGGACGCGGCCAGCCGTTCCGGGTCTGGAGTGCCGCCAGCTCGACTGGCGAGGAAGCCTACAGCATCGCGATGGTGCTGGCCGACAGCCTCGGCAGCACGCCGTGGGAAGTGTTCGGCTCCGACATCAGCAGCAGCGTGCTGGCCGGTGCGCGCAGCGGCCACTACTCGATGCAGCGTACCGACCATATCCCGCAAGCCTATCTGACGCGCTACTGCCTCAAGGGTGGCGGTGACCACGCAGGCACCTTGCTGATCGACCGCGCCCTCCGCAACAAGGTGCGCTTTGCGCAAGTCAATCTGAACGACCGGCTGCCGGAAATGGGCCAGTTCGATGTGATTTTCCTGCGCAATGTGATGATCTATTTCAGCGACGACACCAAGCGCGACGTGGTGGCACGCGTGCTGTCGAAACTCAAGCCGGGCGGGCACTTTTGCATCGGCCATTCGGAAAGCCTGAACGACATCACGACCGACGTCGAGACGCTGTCGCCGTCGATTTATCGCAAGTCATAGCAGGAATGCCATCCTCATTTTCTGAGTATCAGCCATGAAGCGGATCAAGGTGATGCTGATCGATGGGTCGGCATTGGTGCGTCAGGTATTGGGTGAGGTGCTGGCGACCGATCCGCAGATCGACGTCATCAGCGCAGTCGCCAGTCCGCTGCTGGCAACGGCGCGCATGAAGATACAGTGGCCCGACGTGATCGTGCTCGACATCGACATGCCCGGCATGGAGGGTCTGCCATTTTTACGCCAGATCATGCGTGAGCGACCGACGCCTATCGTGGTCTGCTCGTCACGGACCGACGCCGGTGACCGCACGGCGAGCGAAGCGCTGGCTGCCGGTGCCGTCGCCTTCATCGCCAAGCCCACGCTGGGCATCAAACAATTCCTCGGCGACCACGCGAGTGAACTGCTCAGCGCCGTCAGGACGGCCGCAAAAGTCCGTATCAAGCCATTGATCGTGGTCGAAAAATTCAGTGCCGACGCGATCCTGCCAGCCGCCGCCGGTCACGGCGCGATGATCCAGACTACCCGGCACATCGTCGCGCTGGGCACCTCGACCGGCGGTACGCAGGCACTCGAAAAAGTACTGATGAGCTTGCCGCGCGTATCGCCCGGCATCGTCATCGTCCAGCACATGCCGGAAAAATTTACCGCCGAATTCGCTGCCCGCCTGAACATGCTGTGCCAGATCGAAGTGCGCGAAGCGCGTCACAAGGACCGCGTCGTGCAGGGCGTGGCATTGATCGCGCCGGGCGGCAAGCACCTGCTGCTGCGCCGCGTCGGCACGCAGTATTTTGTCGATGTCATCGATGGTCCGCTGGTCAACCGGCACCGGCCATCGGTCGACGTGCTGTTCCGGTCGGTGGCCAGGAGTGCGGGTGCCAACGCGCTCGGCGTCATCATGACCGGCATGGGTGACGACGGCGCGCTGGGCTTGCTGGAAATGCGCCGCGCCGGCGCCCGCACACTCGCGCAGGACGAAGAAAGCTGTGTCGTCTTTGGCATGCCGAAAGAAGCCATCAAGCTCGATGCGGTTGACAAGATCGTGCCGCTGGGCGCGATCGGACGCGAGATCCTGCAGCAGTTGTAAAGGAAAGCGTGGTCAGTCGCCGGCGATCGTCATGCTCTCGATGAGCACCGATCCGGTTTGCTTGGTGCCGCGCAGATGGGTGTCGGCACCGATCGCGACGATCTGCTTGAACATGGTTTGCATGTTGCCGGCGATGGTGATTTCTTCGACCGGATACTGAATTACGCCACCCTCGACCCAGAAGCCGGAGGCACCGCGTGAGTAATCGCCGGTGACGTAATTGGTACCCTCGCCCATCAGTTCGGTGACCAGCAAGCCGGTACCGAGCTGCCTGAGCATGGCCTTGAAGTCATCGGTCGGCTTGGTCCGGCTGGACGACATCGTCAGGTTGTGCGAGCCACCGGCATTGCCTGTACCCGCCATCCCCAGCTTACGCGCCGAATACGTCGACAGAAAATAGCCTTGCACTATCCCATCGACCACCACGTCGCGCGCGACCGTGCGGCAACCTTCATCATCGAACGGTGCCGATCCGACCGCACCAAGGACGTACGGGTCTTCGGCAATACGGATGTGACCGGACAAGGCCTGCTTGCCGAGCGAGTCGAGCAGGAAGGTGGATTTGCGATACAGCGCGCCGCCCGAGACGGCTTGCACGAACGTGCCCAGCAAGCCGACGGCTAGCGGGGCTTCGAACAGTACGGCACATTTGCGGGTCGATAGCTGGCGTGCGCGCAGTCGTGCCAGCGCACGCTCGGCGGCATAGCGGCCGATGGCTTCGGGACTGGCCAGGCGTTGCGGATCGCGCTGCGACGAATACCAGTCATCGCGCTGCATGCCGTTGCCGCGACCGGTGATCGGCGAGACCGACAGCGTGTGCCGCGAAAATGCATAGCCGCCCATGAAACCACGCGAGTTCGCCATCACGAATTGTGAGTGCTGCGCGTAGACGCCGGCCCCCTCGCTATTGTTGACGCGCGGATCGACCGCGAACGCGGCTGCTTCGCAGCGCTGCGCCAGCGCGATTGCTTGGGCGGCATCGATATCCCAGTGGTGATACAGCTGCAGGTCGCGCGGATTTTTTTCGTACTGATCGGTATCCGGCAGACCGGCGCAATTGTCTTCGGCCGTGAAACGGGCGATGTTCCAGGCCGCTTCGACGGTGGACTTGAGTGCCTGTTGGGAGAAGTCGGAGGTATCGGCGTTACCACTACGCATATGGCCTTCGCTACCGAGATACAGCGTCACCGAGACGCCCTTGTCCTTGTTCTGTTCGATAGTTTCAACCCGCCCCTTGCGCACGGTGACCGACAGTCCCTGGCCTTCATTGACTTCGACTGAGGCGTCCGAGGCACCGCGCTGGCGGGCGTAGCGCAGGACATCCTGAGTGAGTTGCTGCATTTGTTCGGGGGTATGGCTGAAGACGGCTGCGCTCATGGGCGGATTTGGGGAGAAAGGCGGTAAAGCGGTTATCATAGCAGCCGTTTATAGAATGGCTTTACGCCTCATCACTTCATCATGCCTAATCCCAATCGCGGTAACTGCGGCTTCCAATCGACCGAATTCGAACAGGAATACGAACGCCCTTCCAAGTCCCAACTCAAGCGCGACATGACTGCGCTGCAAAAGCTCGGTGCCGAGCTGGTCGCCGAAGCACGTGACCGCGTCAAGCGCGTACCGATGCCTGAAGATGTGCGCGAAGCCATCCTCGAATGCCAGCTGATCAAAGATCACGAAGGTCGTCGCCGTCAGTTGCAATATGTCGGCAAAAAAATGCGCACGCTCAATGACGACGAACTCGCTGCCATCCAGCGCACACTCGATAGCTGGCGCGGCCTGTCGAAAGCCGACACCAATGCGATGCACGCACTGGAACGGCGGCGCGATAAATTGCTCACCGATGAAAAAGTCCTGACCGACTTGCTCGACCAGAATCCTGAACTCGATGCCCAGCATCTGCGCGGCCTGATCCGTAACGCCCGCAAGGAGCAGGCGGAAAACAAGCCGCCGAAGGCGTATCGCGAGCTGTTCCAGATCCTCAAGCAGGTTGCTGCCAAGGCCAAGCCCGATGACGACGCTAATGACGACCACGACGAAGACTGACGCCGACGTGCTGCGCATCGGCCTGATCTCGGTCTCCGACCGCGCGTCGGCCGGCATTTACGAAGACCAGGGCATACCGGCCCTGCGTGCGTGGTTCACCAGCGCGCTGACCAGTCCCTGGGTCATCGTCACCCGTCTGATTCCGGATGAACGCCCTGCCATCGAAGCGGCACTGATCGACCTGGTGGATAACGAGCGCTGCCATCTGGTGCTGACCACCGGCGGCACAGGCCCGGCCCGTCGCGATGTGACACCGGAAGCCACGCTGGCGATCGCCACCAAGGAAATGCCCGGATTTGGCGAACAGATGCGCCAGATCAGTTTGCGCTTTGTGGCGACCGCTATCCTGTCACGACAGGTTGCCGTCATTCGCGAGACCAGCGACCATGCCGCGCTGATCATGAATTTGCCCGGTCAGCCGAAGTCGATCCGCGAAACGCTCGAAGGCCTGAAAGATACCGACGGCAAGCAACTGGTGGCCGGCATATTTGCCGCCGTGCCGTATTGCATCGATCTGATCGGTGGTCCGTACATCGAGACAGAGCCGGCTGTTTGCACCGTGTTCCGGCCCAAATCCGCGTTGCGGGTCAAGCCGGCCTGAAGCCTTTTTTCTATTCGCCATGACTCCTCCTCTGCTTGACTGCATCATCCTTGATACCTCGCCCGCGCCAACCGCCGCTGTCATCTGGCTGCATGGACTCGGTGCTGACGGCAATGACTTTGCGCCCGTCGTGGAGGAACTTGACCTGACCGGTTGCCCAGGCATCCGCTTCGTCTTTCCGCACGCGCCGACGATGCCGGTAACGGTCAACAACGGCTACGTGATGCGCGCGTGGTACGACATCCTCGGTACCGATCTGGTCCGGCGCGAAGACGAGGCCGGCTTGCGCAAGTCGCAAGCCGCTATTGAGCAATTGATCGCACAGCAAACCGCAGCGGGCATTCCCGCCAGCCGTATTGTGCTGGCAGGGTTTTCGCAAGGCTGCGCAATGACACTACAAACCGGCTTGCGTCATCCTAAGCAATTGGCCGGCTTGCTGTGCTTGTCCGGCTACGTGCCGCTCAACGCTAAGCTGGCTGAAGAACGGCATCCGGCCAACCAGCACACGCCGATCTTCCTGGCCCATGGCCGCAGTGATCCGGTGATCCCTTTTGCGCGTGCCGAGCAGTCGCGCGACCTGCTGCTGTCGCTCGGTTATGCCGTCGACTGGCAAGCGTATCCGATGCAACATTCACTCTGCCCGCAAGAGATCAAGGATATCGGTGCCTGGTTCCAAAAAACACTGACTACTAACTGATCGTCCATTCGGGAGCATCATCATTAACCGGCTCAACTTGCTCGCCAGCCTGATCGTTGACCAGCGCGTCGTGCTGATGGAGAGTTGGCGCGACCGGCTCCGGCAACTCGACTCGGCCCGGCATCTCGACCAGCCGACACTCAACGACCATATCCCCTTGTTGCTCGACGAGCTGGCCAGTGCGTTTCGACGCAATATGAGCGACAGCCGAATTGAATCGCACATTACGACGCCGCCGGAACACGGCCTGCAACGGCTCGAAGATGGCTTTGCCATTGATGAAGTGGTGGCCGAATACAACATCCTGCGCGCTTGCATCCACGACCTGGCCGACGACAATGGCTTGAGCTTGCAAGGCAAGCCATTCCATATTCTGAATCAGGTACTTGACGGGGCAATCGGCGCCGCCGTGCAAAGTTATGCAACGCAACGTGCGCTGGATGTGCAGACGCGCCGCGAAGATTATCTGGCGTTTGTTGCGCATGATTTGCGTACGCCGCTCAGTGCGATTTCTCTGGCGGCACGCGTGCTGGAGTTGTCAGTGCATGATCCGGCAAAAGCGAAGCAGACCGGCCAGATGCTCAAGACCTTGCATCGCAACGTGCAGCACTTGTCCTCGCTCGTCGCCAACATCCTTGATGAAAGTACCAATCTGCAAACCGGGAGTGGCGTCACGCTGAAGTGCCGCCACTTCGACCTGTGGCCACTGGTGGAAGCCTTGATCATCGACCTCCATCCGGTGGCAGGCACGGGCAGCACCCGCCTGCTCAACGAAGTGCCCGAAGACCAGACAATCTATGCCGATGCCAACCTGCTACGACGCGTCCTGCAAAATCTGATCGCCAACGCGATCCATTACACCCCGCACGGCGACGTCACGATTTCGGCCGGTCCGGCCGGCGATGGTCTAGGCATCGAATGCACCGTCAGCGATACCGGGTCCGGCATCGCTGCCGACCTGCTCGACAAGGTCTTCGACAAGTTCGAAAGCGATCCTGCCAACGGCAGCGGCATGGGACTGGGTCTGGCTATCGTCAAGACCTTTGTCGAAGCGCATGGTGGCCTGGTGGGTGTTGACAGCGTGCCGGGCCGGGGATCGGTGTTTCGGATTACCTTGCCGAATCACTGAAAATCGCGGCCCCGGCGACGTGGAACCGAACTTCGTTACGCCTCCACCAACCTGTAAGTATTCGTTTTTTAATCAACGATGTATTTACAGGAGAACAACCATGAGCAAAATAAGTCACTTCTTTGACAGTATTGGCAAGGCAATCTGTTCCATCAGTAAAGATTTATTCGGCATGCTGAAAGGGGTCATGGATACCCTGACATCCCTGGCAAAAGCCGTAGCAACCGGCGACATGAAGGAAATAGCAAAAAATCTCGCACAACTGGCGACGCAACTGGCAAACCTTCCGGCCGACCTTGCCACGACCGCAGTGATGGATGCCGTGAAGGAAGGGATGAAACTGGCAGGAGATGTGCTCGGATGCGCCGATAAACCCTGGATGCATAAAGTCATGGAGACAATACAGACTGCGGAATCGTTGACCGCACTGGCGAGCCCGGTTGGGATGCTCGCCGACGAGGCCGCTGCCATGGTTACCGGCAAACCGAGTCCTGCCGAAGATCTCTTCAAACAAGTCAAAAACACGGTGAGCTAAGCGGGACAAACGTCACGCCCACCGATTTACTTGAACACCACCGTCTTCGACCCGTTCAACAAAATCCGGTGTTCGACAAACCACTTCACCGCACGCGCCAGCACCACGCATTCAACATCACGGCCAATGGCCGTGAGTGTCTCGGGGTCCATCGCGTGATCGACCCGTTCGACATCCTGCTCGATGATCGGACCTTCATCCAAATCCCCGGTAACAAAATGCGCGGTCGCACCGATCAGCTTGACGCCGCGCTCGTGCGCCTGCGCATAAGGTTTCGCGCCCTTGAAACTGGGCAGAAACGAGTGATGAATATTGATGGCGCGGCCGCGGAACGCATAGCATAGCTCGGGCGACAGGATTTGCATGTAGCGCGCCAGCACGATCAGGTCGATGTCGTGGGTCGCTACCAGATCGAGGATTTTTTGTTCCTGCTTGCGTTTGTCATCCGGCGAAGCACCGGCGGCCAGCGGCAAATGATGGAAGGGAATGTTGTAGCTCGCTGCTAACTGATAAAACTCGGTGTGGTTCGAAACAATGGCTGGGATCTCGACTGGCAACAGGCCGCTGCGATAGCGAAACAGCAGGTCATTGAGGCAATGTCCGATCTTCGACACCATCAGCATCATCTTCGGCTTCTTGCGCGCGTCGTTGAGTTGCGCCGTCATTTGCATCGTCGCTGCCAGCGCCGCTATCCCGGCGTGCAATTGCTGATCACTCACGGCAGCATCTTCCGCAGAAAAATGAACCCGCATGAAAAACAGCTTTGACTGCGCATCGCCAAACTGGGCTGAGTCAATGATGTTGCAACCATGTTCGGCCAGGAAGCCGGAGACGCGATGCACGATGCCGCGCTGGTCGAGGCAGGAGAGAGTCAGGATATATTCGGGATGCATCATCGGGAAGGGAGCAGTTCGCAGGCAAAAAAGAGCCGCTATTGTCGCATGCTGCACTGGACCACGAACCGTAAACTGCTCTTTGGCGATCTTGAAAATACAGATCGACTGGACTGGCACTGTGCGGGTCCGGGCTTGCCGGACCCGATCCTCACCACACAACCCGGCCACTATGTGCCCAGGAGAGACCGGCCGCAGTAGAGCCAGGCCGGCTGTACTTCGAGACGTCAGGAGGACCGAACCGGCATCATTGATGCCGGTTCGGTCCTGCCACGATCACACCACCGATTTCGCTACTGACAAATTGCGCGGTGCGCCTATGGTGCCGACTTGCACGTCGCCGGATAACTGGCCACCCTCTTCGATGACGACCTTGCCGTAGCGGATCTTGCCCGATACCTTGCCGGTAGAATAAATGACCAGCTTTTGACGCACGGTCAGTTCACCATCAAACTCGCCGCGGATTTCGGCGATGTCAATTTCTGCCGAACCCTTGAATGCGCCACTTTCGGCGATCTGGATCACACGCGAATCCATCGTGGCCTCGACCCTGCCCTCGACCACAAGCGTGTCGCAATCGGTGATCTCGACGCCTTTGAGCTTGATGTTCGGACCGACGATGAGCTTGCTGCCGACTTCGTTGGTGCTCGACATTTCGGAAGGAGCAGGTGCTACCGGAGCAGCCGTCGTCGACGCAGGCGGAGCCGTGGTGCTGCCACCCGCAGGCGATGACTTCGAGATGCTTGAACCGCTACCTAAAGTGCTGCTGCCACTGCTGCTGAATGGCGAGGCTGGCGTGGCGGTGTCGCGTTTGCCAAAAAGTGTTTCTGATCGAAGCATGATATCTCCTGAGAATGCAATCCTGAAAAATGCATAGGTTGTAAAAGTGGTGATGTGAAATTCGCCAGGCCGGAACAATACGGAGCGCCCGACAGTCTCACCTCTGTTTTACCGAGCCATCGTGATTGAAGCATCTGCTTACGTATTGACGTAGAACATGGCGAGGAAAAAATGCAGGCGGGCTCTCGCCTGAACTCAGCATTTTGGCCGGTGCCATTTGAATAAGTTCCAGAATTGTTACACTTCAGAGAAAAAAGCACGACCGTTCCAAACTAAGCTATATTGCATGGCCACCAACAACCCGGAGACCACCATGTCCGCAACACCCAACATAGCGACTTTGATCAACCAGCAGTATCGCCTCGCCGCCCGCCCTGTCGGCCTTCCGGTCGACAGCGACTGGCATTTTACGACCGGACCCGTGCGCGAGATTGCCGACAATGAAGTGCTGGTGCAAACCATCTATCTGTCACTCGATCCGGCGATGCGCGGCTGGATGAATGACGGCAAATCTTACATCCGTCCGGTCGCCATCGATGAAGTCATGCGCGCCGGCGGCATCGGCAAAGTGCTGGCCTCGACATCACCGGCATTCGCGGTCGGCGACTTTGTCTCCGGCGGGTTGGGTGTACAAAGTTACTGGACCGGCGCGGCAGACGACAAGGTCGCCGGCTTGTTCAAGGTCGATCGTACCGTGGCACCGTTACCCAAATATCTCAATGCGCTCGGCATGCCCGGCATGACAGCGTATTTTGGTCTGCTTGAAGTCGGCCAGCCGAAAGCCGGCGAGACCGTGGTGGTCTCGGGCGCTGCCGGTGCGGTCGGGCAAACCGTCGGACAGGTCGCCAAACAGCGCGGATGCCGGGTGGTCGGCATCGCCGGCGGAGCAGAAAAATGCGCCTTCGTCGTCGATGAACTGGGCTTCGACGCCTGCATCGATTACAAAAATGGATCCGTCCGGGACGGACTGAAAGAGCATTGCCCGAAAGGCGTCGACGTCTATTTTGATAATGTCGGCGGCGACATCCTCGATACCGTGCTGACCCGCATCAATCTGAAAGCCCGCATTGTGATTTGCGGTGCGATCTCTCAGTACAACAACACGACCGCAGTCAAAGGACCGGCCAATTATCTGTCGCTGCTGGTGAACCGCGCGCGCATGGAAGGCATTGTGGTATTCGATTATGCCGACCGGTATCAACAAGGCGTCACGGCGATGGCGCAATGGATGCAGGAAGGCACGTTCAAGACGCGCGAAGATATCGTTGTCGGCCTGGAGAAATTTCCGGAAGCGCTGCTGATGCTGTTCAATGGCGGCAATTTCGGCAAGTTGATCCTGCAAGTGGCTGACGAAGGCTAGCTCCGACGGCCCGGATTGCACCATCATTTCCGGGCGGGCACCTCGAACATCAGGCTGCCCCAGAAGCTATCCCAATCCACCCCGGGCGCGTCGGTCGCAGCGATCATGTGGACGGTGCTGATCATCCATGTGCCGGCATACGGAAAGGTGTAAGTCACATCGCCGTTGCTGTCGCTGATCGCGCGAATCGAGACGGTCTGTTGACGGTTGTGATGCCATGCACGCAACAGGGCGTCAGGCAGCGGCTTGCCATCGAACAGCAACTTGAAGCGCAGCGGCGCGCCCGGTGGCGGCGAGAGCGGATCATCGAGTGGCACCAGTTCCAGCCGCTGCCCGGTACGCATCGCGTACGTGGCATCGGAGGTGCCGCCGGCGCGCATCAAGGTCTTGGTATGGCGACGAAAGCGTTCGCGCCCTTCCCGCCCCAGCGTGCCGGCCGCCTCGCGCTCGCGCACGATGCTGTCGAGACCTTCATCATGCAAATACGCATTGAACTTGTCGGCCGGGAGCGTGATCTGTGCGGTATGGCTATCGAACGCGACCAGATGGGTACCGGCGCGTCCGATGCGCACCGGCACCTGGCCGATCGCATCGACCGATGGCACCAGGCCCATCAAGTCTTCGCTACCCCCGACGGAGTAATGACGTAGCGCAGCCGAGTGACTGGTTAGGAAACCGGCTTGCGTGCCTTCAAAATACTCTCCGAAATAAATGAACAGTTGCGCACTTGTCCCCACCCGTGGCGACAGTGGTTCGGCACGCAACCAGAACTCGTGGGCGCCGGCCCAGCCGGACACCATCATCAGCAAAGTGGCAAAAACAGTCGTAATCCAGTGGCGCATGCAGGCTCGATTCGTCAGAGTAAAGGGTAGGCGGAGAGCGCCCGTTCCTCTTGTACGAAAGATGCGCTGGATCGGATGCACACCTGCCGGGCCGTACCGCAGTCGTGATCGGCTAGCCGGCTGCAAAGCGCACCGAAAACGTCGTCCCCTTGCCGCCGGGCCCGGTACTCAATTGCATCTCGGCGTCATGCGCGAGCACGATATCGCGCACGATGGCCAGTCCCAGGCCGCTGCCGGCGACAGTATCGTCAAGCCGGTAAAAACGATTAAAGATCAGTTCGCGCCGGGCCTCGGCGATACCAGGTCCGGAATCCTCGACCAGTAACAGCACGAGCGCATCTTCACGCCGGCAACTAACGGTCACGGTGCTACCGGGCGGCGAGTAGCGGATCGCGTTGTCGATCAGATTATCGATCAGGTCGCGCAACAGAAACGGGTCGGCATGCAGCGGTGCCGGCTGCAAATCGAAACCCAGATCGATTTGCTTGCGCACCGCCTGCTCGACAAACACCTGCACCGTATCCTCGATCAGACGGCACAGATCAACCTCCTCGAAGCGGTCTTTTTCAAGCCGACTCGGCTCGGCCCGCGCCAATGCCAGCAACTGGTTGGTATGGCGAATCATCCGCGCGGTAGCGCTCAGCATCAGCGTCGCCGAGTGCGCGGTTTCGTGCCCTTCCGGATGGCGCTGCTGCAACCATTCGAGCTGCATCTGCAAGGCCGCCAGCGGCGTGCGCAACTGGTGGGCGACGTTGGCCAGGAAGGCTTGCTGCGCCGCCGCGCCCGCCTGCACCTTGCCAAGCAGCGTATTGATCGCATCGACCAGCGGGCGCAGTTCGCGCGGCAGATGCACATCGCTGACAGGTGCCAGCGTGTCGTGGCTGCGCGCATCGAGATCCGCCTGCATTTTTTTCAGCGGCAGCAAACCCCGCGTGACAGCCAGCCACACCAGCGCAATCGAGATCGCCGTCAGCAAGCCTTCCAGCACGACGAGCCCGGCGAAAATTTCGGTCCGGATCAGACTGCGCTTACGCAAGGTTTCACTGACGCTGATCGACACGACCTGCGTGCCGACACGCGCCTTGAGCACGATCATGCGGATCGCCTCGCCGCGCATCATGCCGGAATAGGCGACCGGATCGTTGAGCTCTGCCGGTGCCGGCAACGAGGGAAAATCTTTGTCGCCGGCGACCACCTGTCCCGATTGATCACGCACGATGAAATAGATTTCATCGACATGATCAAGCCGCAGCACCTGTTCGGCCTGCTGCGGCAAGTCGACCAGTATCGCGCCGTCGTTATCGCGCAAGCGCGGCACCAGCGCCCAGGCCGCGTCGGCAAGGCTCTGGTCAAATGCCATTTGCGCCGGCACCCAGGCCAGCCGGTACGTCAGCGCGGCACCAATCAGGTTGATCGCCAGCAGCGGTGCAATCAGCCACTTCAGCAGGTTGATGCGGATACTGCCGACGTGAGCCATCACGGCGCGACCGGCTCCAGCAGATAGCCGAAGCCGCGAATAGTGCGGATGACGATGTTCGATGGCGCGATTTTCAGGCGAATGCGCGAGACATAGACTTCGACCGCATTGAGCGTCAAGTCCTCGCCCCACGGCAGGATCGCGTCGATGATCTGCTGCTTCGACACCACCCGCGATGCTTGCTGCATCAGGTATTCAAGCACCGCCCACTCGCGTACCGAAAACTCGATCGATTGAGTGCCGATGTGCGCGCGCCGGGCAAAGGTGTCGAGCGTCAGACCACCAATAGTGAGTTCGATCGGCTTGGGCGCACTGCGCCGCACCAGCGCTTTCAGACGCGCCACCAGTTCCAGTGTAGAGAACGGCTTGACCAGATAATCATCGGCACCGAGCTCAAAGCCGTGCACCCGATCCTGGATCGCATCGCGCGCGGTTAGCAGCAATACCGGGACCTGCATGCCATGCAGCCGCAAGCGCCGCACGACTTCAAACCCATCGATGCCGGGCAGGCCGATATCGAGTACCAGCACAGCGATTTCGGCATGCTTGATGGCCAATTCAACCGCACTGCCGTTGTCGACCACATCGACCACCATGCCATGCGAGCGCAAGGCCCGCGCAATGCCATCGGCCAGTACCGAATCATCTTCTGCCAGCAAAACATGCATCGCCGTGTCACTTCAAAAAAAGGAAATTGTCAGCTTGCCGTCAGCTTGCCGTCATGGTCCCGACAGGACCGGTCGCTAGTCTACGGCTACCAGTTAAACACCGCGAATTTTATTTCCGCGCCACCCGATCCAGGACTTTTATGTACCCGACACCACTTCTCGTTGCGACACTGACCGCCGTGCTGCTGAGCGCCTGCGCAACGCCGGCGCATCACGTGCCGGCCGCCCCGTCGCATCGTACCGTACAAGGCACGGTCGTCAGTTTCTATTTTGCCGGGACACCTGCGCAGGAATTACCACCCTGCCTGGCCATGCGTTCGCCGGCCGAACGCGCTGAGCATCGCTATGTCCGCATCAGCTATCCGTCGCTGCGCCAGACACAAAGCACCGTCGCCGAATGGCCCGATGCCGTGCAACTGGTACTCAACCAGCCGGTCGATGTCTGGCCCGAAAACTGCGCTGCCGGCCGCCTCGGCCGTCTGGCCCGCGTGCTGCCGCTGCAGCAATGAGGGACATGATCATGCGTACCCTGAACGGATTACTCGTCGCGTTGCTGATGCAGGCGTCGGTCAGCTTTGCCGGCAATGGCAACCTGACACTGGACGATGCACTGCAAAGCGCGCACCGTCAAAACCACGACCTGCGTCTGGCCGGCATCGCCATTGCCAGCGCACATGCTGCCAGCATAATGGCGGCGGCTGCCCCGAACCCGATGCTGACTTTGCAGACCTTCGGCATCAATCCGCATACCGGCATCGGTGCCGGCGGCTTGCGTGACAAGACCGTCGACAGCGCCGTGCGCGTCGACCAGTTGATCGAGCGCGGCGACAAGCGCGCCTTGCGCACCCAAAATGCGATGCAGCTGGAAGTCGCTGCGCAGCGCGACCTCGATGACGTACAGCGCCAGCTTGGCATTGCTGTCAGCCAGGCCTATTACGACGTGCTGGCCGCGCTGGAAAAACAGACGCTCACGCGCCAGAGTGCCACGCTCTACGACGCCACCGTCGCCGCCGCCCGAAAACGCTTGAAGGCCGGCGACCTGGCCAGTGCCGATGTCGCGCGTCTGCAGATCGATGCGCTGCGTGCACAAAATGATGTGGTCCAGAGCGGTGCCGATCTGGCCCGTGCACGTGAAGTGCTGGCGCTGCTGCTGGGCACCCGCGACGCGCCGGCCAGCCTGACACCGACCGATCCATGGCCAACGCTGGCATTCGACGGTAGCCTGTCGCCGCAGTCACTCGATGCACTGCTGGCGCGTCGCGCTGATGTGCTCGCTGCACAGGCGCGGGTCGATGCCGCCGTCACCGCGCACAAGCAGGCGCTGGCCTTGCGCACCCGTGATGTCTCGGTCGGCGTGCAGTTCGATCACTATCCGGTCAGTGCGACCAACACGCAGGGTAGCGGCAACACCTTCGGCATCGCGCTGCAGATCCCGCTGTTCGTGCGCTATCAGTACGACGGCGAAATCCGCCTGGCCGACAGCCTGCGCGACAGCGCCGAAGAAAACCTGGCGCGCATCCGCGACCTAGCCCGCAGCGACCTGGCGCGCAGCCGCGCCGATGCGCAAGCCGCCTTCGAACGCATCGCCCGCTACGACGATGGCTTGCTGGCTGCGGCCCGCAAATCGGTCGACGCTACCGAATTCGCTTTTGCCCATGGCGCCCTCGGCGTGATGGACGTCCTCGATGCACGCCGGACCTGGCGCGCCACGCAGCTCGATGCGCTGGCGGCACGGGCCGACTACGCCAAATCCCTGGCGGCCTGGCAGGCTGCCACCAACGAAAGAATCACACCATGATGCAGCCAACCCGCTTATTCAAGGCCGGCCTGCTGGCCGCCGCCATCGCCGCTGCCTTCGCTGGCTATCGTTACGTCAACGCCGCCGCAGAACCCATACCCGTCGTCGCGCCGGTCGCGCAAAAAACCCCAGGCCTGATCGAACTCGGTGCAGCCGCACCGCAGCTCTCGTCACTGCGCATCAGCACCGTCCAGGCCGAAGCCTTGCCGCTATCCGAACCGCTGACCGGACGCATCACCTACGATGAAAACCGCACCACCCGCGTCAGCTCGCCGGTGGCCGGACGGGTCACCGGCCTGCATGCCGAGGTCGGCGACATGGTCGCGCGCGGTGCCTTGCTGGCCACGCTAGATGCGCCCGACCTGGCCACGGCCGACGCTGACTGGCGCAAGGCGCAAGCCGACGAGGTACGCAAGAAGCTCGCGCTGGACCGCGCCCGCACCTTGTTCGACGGCGAAGTCATCGCCCGCAAGGACGTCGAATCGGCGCTGGCCGACCAGCAGCAAGCCAGCGCCGAAACCCGTCGCGCCGGTTTGCGCATGAAGAGCTTGCACGCCACCGGCAGCGAGAATGGCCAGTTCCGCCTGAGCGCGCCGCTGGCCGGCGTGGTGGCCGATCGCCAGATCAATCCGGGCCTGGAAGTACGACCCGATTTGCCGAACCCGCTGTTCGTCATCACCGACCTGAACCGGTTGTGGGTCATCGTCGATGTGCCCGACCGCAGTGCCGCCGGCTTGAAGCCGGGCCAGGCCGTCACGCTCGATACCGATGCCTGGCCAGGCGAACACTTTGCGGCCCGCATCGACCGCGTCGGCCTGACGCTGGACCCCGGCACGCGCCGTGTGCAGGTGCGCTGCGCAGTCAATAATCCCGACCACAAGCTCAAGCCGGAGATGTTTGCCCGCGTCGCTTTCCTGTCCGGCGATGGCGCGCAACAGGCCATCCCGCTGCCCAACACCAGCCTGTTCGCCGATGGCGTGGCCAGCTATGTGTTCGTCGAAAAACAAGTTGGTACGTTCGAGAAGCGCCGCGTCAATGTGCGTCTGCGCGGGCGCGATACCAGTTATGTCGACACCGGCCTGGCCAGCGGTGAGCGGGTCGTCACTGATGGCGCTTTCCTGCTGAACGCCGAAGGAGCCGGCGATGCTCGATAAGCTGATTGATTTCGTGCTGGCGCAGCGCGTGTTCGTGCTGATCCTGACGCTGGCGCTGACGCTGTTCGGCTATCGCGCGCTGACCAATCTGCCGATCGAAGCCTTCCCCGACGTGCAGGATGTGCAGGTCCAGATCGTCACGCAATTTCCGGGACAGGCGCCGGAAGAAGTCGAGCGCGCAATCACGCTGCCGATCGAACGCGAGATGAGCGGCGTGCCGCACCAGACCCAGTTGCGCTCGGTCACGCTGACCGGCCTGTCGGTGGTGACGCTGACCTTTGCCGATGGCACCGACGATTATTTCGCTCGCCAGCAGGTGCTGGAAAAGCTCGGTAACGTCACGCTGCCGACCGGCATCCAGCCCAGCCTCGCGCCACTGACCACCGCCGTCGGTGAAATCTTCCGCTACATCGTCGATGCGCCGGCCGGCATGGATGCCAATGCGGTGCGGGCCTTGCAGGACTGGGTGATCCGGCCCGGCCTGCGCATCGTGCCGGGCGTAGCCGACGTCGTCAGCTTCGGCGGCACGGTCAAGGAATACCAGGTGCAGATCGACCCGGCCGCACTCAAGCGCTACAACGTCACGCTCGATCAGGTCAGCCAGGCGCTGACCAACAACAGCGCGAACGTCGGCGGCGGACTGGTGCGGCGCGGCGACGAAGCACTGGTGGTGCGCGGCATCGGCATCTTCAACCGGCTCGATGACATCGGTCGCGTGATGGTCAGCGCAAAGAACGGCAACACGGTGCTGGTGTCGGATGTGGCCACCGTCACCACGGGCTTCCGGCCGCGCTCCGGCGTGGTCGCGTACAACGACAACGACAGCGTGGTCGAGGGCATCGTCCAGATGACCAAGGGCAGCAACGCCGCCAAGGTGGTAGCCGACGTCAAGCTGCGCATCGCTGCGATCAATGCCAAGCTGCCGTCGGGCGTGCGTCTGAAAACCATCTATGACCGCACCGAGCTGATCGATCACACGGTCAAGACCGTGGCTGAAAACCTGCTGGTCGGCGCGGGACTGGTGATCGCCATCCTGATGCTGTTCCTCGGGAACTGGCGCGCCGCACTGATCGTCGCGACCGTGATTCCGCTGTCGCTGCTGTGCGCGTTCATCATGCTCGATGCGCGCGGCATTCCGGCTAATCTGATCTCGCTGGGCGCGGTCGACTTCGGCATCATCATCGACAGTGCGGTGGTGCTGGTCGAGGCGCTGATGGTGCGACTGGCACTGCAAACCTATGATCCGGCCAGCGGCCTGTCGGCCACCGCGTGGCGCACCCGCACGCTCAAGGAAACCGTGGTCCAGCTCGGCCATCCGATCCTGTTTGCGAAGGCCATCATCATCCTCGCCTTCATCCCGATCTATACCTTCCAGCGGGTCGAGGGCAAGATTTTTTCGCCGGTCGCTTTCACGATCAGTTTCGCGATGGTCGGCGCCATCATCCTGACAATGACGCTGGTACCGACGCTGCTGGCGTGGACCATGCAGCGTCATCCGATGGCCGAAAAACACAGCCACTGGATGACGGCGATCCAGTCCTGGTACCGGCGCATGCTGAACGGCGCACAGCAGCGCCGCAAGCTGGTGTTCGGGTGCGCTGCCGTCGCGCTGGTGCTGACGATGGGACTGGCACCGATGCTGGGCAGCGAGTTTTTGCCCAAGCTCGACGAAGGCAATATCTGGCTGACCATCAGCCTGCCGAACTCCAGCTCGCTGGAAAAAACCCGTGCGATGGAACAGCAGGTACGCGCCATCCTGAAGAGCTATCCGGAAGTCAATAACGTGCTCTCGCACATCGGCCGGCCCGATGACGGTACCGATCCGAAAGGCCCGAACAACATGGAAATCCTGGCCGACCTGAAGCCGCATGCGAGCTGGAACTTCAAGGACAAAGAGGCGCTGGTGGCCGACATGACCGAAAAAATCCATCACCTGCCCGGCTTGCCGACCAATTTTTCGCAAGTCATCCAGGACAACGTCGAAGAAGCATTGTCCGGTGTGAAGGGCGAAATCGCGATCAAGATCTTTGGTCCGGACCTGGCCATCCTGTCGCAAAAAAGCGAGCAGGTCGCGGCCATCCTGTCGACCATTCAGGGTGCCGCCGATGTCGCTGCGGTCAAGATCGGTGGCCAGAGCGAACTCGATATCGTAATGGACCGCGAACGCATCGCCCGGCTCGGCATCAATGTCGCCGATGTCAACACGGCGATCCAGACTGCGCTGGCGGGCAATGCCGTCAATGTCTATTACGAAGGCGATCGCCGCTTCGATATCGTGATCCGCCTGCAGGAAGAGTCGCGTAATTCGGTCGACGATATCGCCGCGCTGCAGATCAGCTTGCCGGGTGCCACAGGCACCGTCGCACTGGGCGATCTGGCGCGTATCGATATCCGTCAGGGACCGGCCCGCATCAGCCGCGAAGCCGGCGAACGCAATGCGTCGGTCAAGGCCAATCTGCTGGGTCGCGACCAGGGTAGCTTTGTCGCTGAAGCGCAGCAGAAAGTCGCTGCTCAAGTGCATCTGCCACCCGGTTACCAGATCAGCTGGGGCGGTCAGTTCGAGAACCAGCAGCGCGCCGTCAAGCGGCTCGAAGTGATCGTGCCGATCACCGGCCTGCTGATTTTTTCATTACTGTTCTGGGCCTTTAAGTCGGTACCGAAAGCCTTGCTGGTACTGGCCATCGTGCCGTTCGCGCTGATCGGCGGCATCGTCGGACTGGCGCTGGCGGGCCTGCATTTTTCGGTGTCGGCAGCGGTCGGTTTCATTGCCGTGGCCGGGATCTCGGTACAGAACGGCGTGATCATGGTCGAGCAGATGGTCGAGAACGGCCGGACTGACAAGAATGGATTCGCCAGTTCGGTCGAGGGTGCGGTATCGCGCTTGCGACCCATCCTGATGACGGCGCTGATGGCTGGTCTTGGCTTGCTGCCAGCGGCGCTGTCGCATGGCATCGGCTCCGAAACCCAGCGTCCGTTCGCGGTCGTCATCGTCGGCGGCATTGTGTCGGCAACTTTCTTTACGCTGCTGTTGCTGCCGCTGGCCTATGCGTGGTTCTCTGACAAACAAAACAAACAAGACAAACAATCCAATGAGGAAATTTAATATGCATTTAAAAAGCGTCTTTGGTAGAATGCTGCCACTTTCATTCATCCGGCAAACGTCATGCGTCTGACCCGCTACTCGGACATCGGCCTGCGCGTCCTGATTTATCTCGCCCGCGCAGGGACGCGCGAAAGCCCCGTGACGGTGGCCGAAATCGCCGCCCAATTCGACATCCCGATCAATCACCTGATCAAGGTTGCCGGCCATCTGGCGCGGACCCATTGGGTCGATGCGACGCGTGGGCGCAACGGCGGCCTGCGCCTGGCGGTCGATGCGTCAACGCTGCAGGTCGGCATCATCTTGCTTGAACTGGAAGGCAAGGACGAACTGATCGATTGCGATGGACTGGCCTGTCACTTGCGCAAGGATTGTATTTTGCGCGATGCGTTAAAGATCGGCTTGCAGGCGTTTTACGATGCGATGAATACCTACACACTGGCCGACCTCTGCAAGGGCAAGACAGGTGAACAGATCGTGCAGATGCATCGCACTTTCCTCGCGCAATAATTCCTGCCGGCAGTGTGTTGCACTGTCGGTTTTTTTTTGATTTTTAATATGCATTTTAAATACTTGATTGGAGCAAGCCATGATTTCTACTGCTGCACGCCCCTACATCGATGCCAGCGTTCCCGTGCTGCGCGCCCATGGCCTGGCGATTACGACGACGTTCTACCGCAACATGTTTGTCGCGCACCCGGAACTGACCCACCTGTTTAACATGGGCAACCAGGCCAGCGGCGCGCAACAGCAATCACTGGCCGCCGCTGTGTTCGCGTATGCAGTCGATATCGGCAAACCCGACGCACTCGGCCCGGTTATCGAACGCATCGTGCAAAAGCACATGTCGGTGGGTATCCGCGCCGGACACTACCCGATCGTCGGCCGGTACCTGATCGCGGCGATCAAGGAAATTCTCGGTGATGCGGCTACCGCCCCGTTGCTGGGGGCGTGGGTCGAGGCCTACGATAGTCTGGCCAATGTGTTTATCGCCGCCGAGAAAAAAGGCTATGCCGAGGCCGGCATCACGCCTGGCGCATTGCGTGCCTTGCGGGTCATTCAACGGCACACTGAAAGTGCCGATGTCGATGCCTTCACGCTGGAACCGGTCGATGGCCTGCCATTGGCCGCGTGCAAGCCGGGCCAGTACATCAGCATCGCCGTCGATTTCGCCGATGGCCGTCACCAATTGCGCCAGTACAGTCTGTCGGACGCCCCGACTGACACGCAGTGGCGCATCACGGTCAAGCGCGACCATGCCAGTGAAGTGACTCCGGCGGGCGAGGTGTCGAACTGGATCCATGATCACGTGCTCGTCGGCAGCACCGTACTGGCCTCTCATCCATTCGGTGAATTCGTGCCCGAGACCGATTCTGCCGACCCTATCGTGCTGCTGTCTGCAGGCGTTGGCATCACGCCGATGATCGCGACATTGAACCGGATTGTGCAAGTCCGGCCGGAACGTCGCGTCATCTTTGCGCACGCTGCGCGAGACCCTGCCCATCATGCGCACCAGCGCGATATCGTGGCGGCGCAGGCACTAATGCCACACCTGAGCGTGGTGACGTTTTATGAAATGCCGACGGACGACAACGCTCGCCCCGGCCTGATGGACATCGCGGCTCTCCCCGACTGGCCGCATGCGAACGCCAATGTGTACCTATGCGGGCCGATCGACTTCATGAAAGCCCAATGGCTGGCATTGGTCGATGCCGGCGTACCGGTAACGCGCTTGCACCGCGAGGTGTTCGGTCCGGATTTGCTCGATATGCTGAACTGACATGCTGCCGGAACTCGCTGCCCAAAAATCAGGCGAAAAAAAACGCTGCCGGAAAGGCAGCGTTTTTTATTGCGTACAACTTAATTGCATCAAACTTAATTGCATCAAACTTAGTTGCGCACGATTTTTTTGTACTCGTTGGTCCGTGTATCGAGTTCGATTACATCGTCCTGGCTGACAAACAGCGGTACCTGAATCGTGTGCTGTTTGGCTTCGATGACGTTTTCCAGACGGGCTTCTTTCAGGACGTTGCCTGAGGTGTTGCCCTTGACGGCTGGCTCGGCATAGATGATCTGGCGTGCGATGGTGATCGGCAGTTCAACCGAAATGGCCTTGCCATCATAAAAAACGGCTTCGCATTCCATGCCGTCCTTCAGGTAGTTCAGTGCATCGCCGAGGTTCTCTTCTTCGATTTCATACTGGTTGTATTCCTCGTCCATGAAGACGAACAAGGGATCAGCGAAATACGAAAACGTGACTGGTTTCTTGTCGAGGACAACCACTTCGAACTTGTCGTCACCGCGGAAAACGTTTTCCATCGGCGCGCCGGTCAGCAGATTTTTGGTTTTCCATTTGTAGGTGAAGCCGGTGCGGCTTGACCCGTTGACATCGGAGCGCAGCACGATGAATGGCTTGCTATCGACCATGATGATGTTGCCAACGCGAATTTCTTTTGCAGGTTTCATAGGGAATGTACGTAAAAATTAAGTGGTATGAAAATCATCAGTCGCCACAAGAAGTCCGGCGCCGTAGGCTCACGATTGATTGAAAACAGTTATCGGGCAGCCGCAGATTGTACCTTGTTTTCAGCGCTGGAAGACCGAAGAGCAGTGGCAAAGTTCAGCACATTGGCAGCAAGATCGCCGTGCAATCGCATTTGTCGCTGCCAACCGGTGGCCTCGCGGGCGATTGCCGGCAGGTCCGCCAACAGACGCAGCCACAGCACGGACCAGTCTTGCGCAGGCGATGTCTGCACGCCGTTCCAGCACAGCGCTGCTGCCGTCAGGCTGTCGGTACCGGCGGCATAGCGCTGCAGAAATGCGCGCAGTTTGACGTGATGCAGGTTTTCATCCTGCGGATAGATATGCCAGAGAAAAGCCCTGCCCGCCCACTGGGCACGGACAAAAGAATCCTCGCCACGCACGAGGTTGAAATCGCAGGCCCACAGCAACTTGTCGTAGTCCGGCTGTGCGACGAACGGCAGTACGCGCACCGTCAATGCACCGACTGTGCGGACCGCACCCGGGACGGCTGGCTCGCCAAGAAACGTACTGACCGCATCAGTGGCCACCCCATCCGGAACCAGGCAAGTCAGTGCGCAGCCGGCACGCTGCCAGACCTCGAACAGCGCCGTCACCGGCGCATGCGGATAGCAAAATAGCGAGACTTTCAGCGCAGCCATCTCGGCCGGGGTGACGCCCAGCGCAGCAAGAAAGATCGCACTGGCAGTCGGGTCGTGCTGGAATTGCAGGCGCTGTTCCAGTAGTCCGCCTTCGTGCAGCAGGCCACCGGTTTGCGCCGTGAAGCCCGGAAAAAAGAAATGTTTGGTCAGCGGCAGACGCGGATGGGGAGATGGCAAGGTATGACACCCTTCGACCCATGCTTCGGCACTCAGCCCTTCGAGGTTCAACCAGACCGGCCGGGGGGTGCATTGCGCCATCGCAGCGACGTAAGCCGGCGGCAGTTCGCAGCCAAAGAATTCGATGACGATGTCTGGCACGTCGTCCGGCACGAACGTCCCCTCCTGATCGCGCCAAAAGCACACCGTCACGCCGGCGACCTGCTGCACATCGACATCGATCTGCACCGGCGGACAGAGTCGCCGGAAGCTGACCAGATCATCGACCCACAAGGTGACAGCGATGCCGTGCTCGTGCTGCAGTTGCCTGGCAAGGCGCCAGCAAATGCCGATGTCGCCGAAGTTGTCGACGACTTTGCAGAACAGGGCCAGTGACCTGGCCGGCGA